>JBDHFY010000479.1:0-2767 GCA_039590195.1 Gemmatimonadota bacterium
GGCCGGGGAACGTGAGCGCCGCCAATATGAGGAGCGCGCTCACGCCCGCGAGTGCTCTGCTGAAACCGCTCTGGTAGGGGGATGCCATGGCGAGTTGCCTCCTTATCAGTGTCACGCCTTCGGCGATCGCGGGGATTCGGTTCACTGAGGAAGTTTGACGATCGAGCCTTGGGCGGGGCTGCGTAAGAATACGGCCGCCGGTGGGGTGGGGGCTAGAGAAGTCGACTCGGGCCCGCTCAGGGTTGTCGGTGGGTGAGGTGCTAGGAAGGCGCTTGTGGCGAGATCGTATGGTTCCTCTGAACCGATGTCACAAAGCCGGGCTCGGGGCCCGGCTCTTGGAATGCGAAATGAAGATGCGCCATTCAGCTGGCATTCCCCGACGGCTCACGGACCCTTGCCCTTGCCACCAACCCCTCCAGCGTCCTTCCCCGCCGGCGAGCACGAAATGAGGCCCTCTTCTGCCGCGGGTGCAAAGACGGGAAAGATCTCACCGATAAAGACGGCGCAGCGGGCCGTGGCGTTCATGTGCTGGGCGCGGGCGGTGAAGCCCATCGCCGTGTTGCCGACGATAATGACGTTGATGCCCGGGCTCGGGACGAAATTCTGGAGCGGCATGGCCGGCGCGTAGTGCTCGTTCTCCTCGAAGTACGCGAACTGCGATAACAGCACGTTCTTGAGGTCCGATTTCATCGTCGCGATGTAGGCTTGCTCCTTGGCGTTGATCGCCTTGACCACGATCGAGGCGAGGATGCCGAGGATGATCACTGTGATGAGTAACTCTATGAGGCTAAACCCGGAGGAACGGCCAGAGCGGGTTCGTCGCACGTTCGGAGGCTTCATATTGCGTCCTTCTACAGGTGGCAAACCGACGGTGCACGATGTGGCACGCCGTGCGTCACGCGCTGGCGTAGTCTCGGCTGCTGCGGCGCAGGCCTGCAACATGGGCGTCCTTCCTGGATTTTCGCACCTAGGCGTAATGGCGGTGGCTCCAAGGTACTGAGCACGGTGTGTGCCTGCCGTGACAGCTATCACCTAACCCGTTCTTGGCAAACAGGATGGGCCGGTGACTCACCACACTTTTGTCGCATTTTGACGTCTCATTCCGGCGCCTAATTGCAAGTCTCTCTTGCACCCTGCCCGACCGCGATCTGTGTTTGAATGCACAAGTTCTCCTCTCGGGTACCGCGACTGCCGAACAGCTGCGATTGCGGTTTGTGACACGCGTCACAAGCAAGCCAGTTATTGCTCACTGAGGCCCTCAAGCGCGTGACTCACCTCACACGCACCGCTACAGACTCGCCACAGAAATGGAAGCAGATTCTTCGGATCTTTGGTGAGCCAGCGTCAGATCTGATGCCCTGCTGTGAACAATCGAACCGGGGTTTGAACGCCAGTGAGAATGCGAGTCGCCAAACTGGTCGCGGTCTTCTTGTCGACACTCTGTGCCGATCTGCCGGCGCAGGGGGCGTTGGCCTTAGCGCTGGGTCACGGCTCTGTCGTCACCGAGGATGAGGCGGCGTTCGTCAGCGATGACGGCGCGAGGCGGGGTGCAGAGCGGTCCGTGGTGTTGGCGAGGGTCGAGGCTCCCGCTCCCGAGTTGCTGGTCCCGCAGGGGGTCTCCATCTCCGTATCCGCGCCGTCTAGTCAGACCAGCGCCTCGTTCCAGAGGCGGGTCGGGGGTGGGGGCCGAGTCGGCACGTTGCTCGGCTGGATTGTCGGTGTCGTGGTGGGTCCTGCCGTGTTCAGCGGACGGGATCTGGGGTGTGACGACATCGAGTGCTACGGGCGCGTCAGATCCGGAGAGGCTTTTGTCTCCGGTGCCGTTGTGATGGGTGGAATCGGCTTCCTGAGTGGGAGCGCCCTCGGCGCCAGTGGAGCGCTCGGATGGCTGGAAAAGGTGCCGTTGGACAAAGTCCGGGTGCGCATCTCTCCGCGAGGGAAGCCCGGATTGAAGCTCAAAGCGTCGATCAGCTTCTGAATGCCGGCCGTGCGAAACAGGCTACTGAAAGCGTCCCAGAACCGCAGTGACATTGTCTGATCCGCCGGCGTTCAACGCCGTCGCTGTGAGACGCTTGCACACCTCCTCGGCAGATTGGCCGCCGCATACGTGCTCGGCGATCTCGGCGTCGCTCAAGTAACGGGTCAATCCATCAGTGCACAGCAGCATCGCGTCGCCGCGCTCCAAGTTGACGGTTGAAATCTCCGCCACCACCTCGGACTCCGGGCCACCGATCACCTGCGTCAACATGTCACCGAGTGGTGACTGGTCGGCGTCCTCCGGCGCGAGGACTCCTTCATCGACCAGGTATTGAGCCATCGTTTGGTCTCGCGTGACCTGCAAAATGTTCGAACCGCGGATGTGATAGCAGCGGCTGTCACCGATTTGGACCACATACACCCGCGGCCACAGCACGTGAGCCATGGTGAGCGTCGTCGCCATACCCGTCTGGGCGGGGTCTTTCTCACCCTCCGACCGCACCATCTCGTCGCTCTGGCGGACGACCGAGGCCAACTCGCCCAATAGCTCCTTCTGCACCTGGTCGTCGAGCTTGTAAAAGCAGCGCATCGAGTTGGTCACGTAGCTGACGATGGTGTCGAGTGTGAGGCTGCTGGCCTGCTCTCCGGCAACGCCTCCGCCGACGCCGTCCGCCACGAGCAGCAAGAGGGCTCTGGCGCCGCTGGCGAAGCGTTGTCGGTATTGGTGGGGAAGGCTCGTGTGGGCTACGGCGATGACCTTGTGGAGCTCTGCGATCAGGAACTGGTCCTG
>JBDHFY010000480.1:0-5595 GCA_039590195.1 Gemmatimonadota bacterium
GTTGCCGCTAACGAGGGCGGGCCGCCCGAGATCCTGGGCGGCGGTATCGGCTCACGCCACGAGGCCGGTTGGCTCGCCGACCCCCGCAACCCTGCCGCACTTGCCCAGGTCATGCGATCCGCATTCGGTCTGCCAAGTGAAGTCCTGCGGTCTATCGGAGCAGTGGGTCGCCGACGTGCGGAAGATTTCTTCTCGGCACGACGATTTGCGAGGGAGGTGGCGGACGTTCTGCACCAAACGGCAGCACAGGCACGGAGCGACACCTCTCGCAGCTAGTAGAGCGTATCTGAAGTTGTGTCGGCAGCACGGCGGCGGGAGCTGCGAGAACGCTATGGGCCGTGCGGGATTCTCAACCCATCGCGAATCACGAGGTTCGCGCCCCGCTGTTCTCTCCGCTTCCGCCGCCGCACCGCGCCGTGCAAACGCAACTTCAGATGCGGTCCACTAGTTCGCGCTGAAGCGGAACCCAAAGGAGTAACTCACCGAGATCCCACCCACAAAATCGCTGCTCTGTTCACCCTCTATGTTCCCCGCATTGAACACACGGTGGTACCCGGCCGTTCCCCGAATGGCCAGGCCGGCCACCGGGTGCGTCTCGAGTGAGGCCGCCACTCGCCAAGTCCGTTCCACCGTTCCCCGAAACAACATGGGCGCGCCCGCAAGTTCGGTCCCCGTGGGAAACGGCTTCCGGATGTCTCCCTCGCCTTGTCTCAAATGCGTCACCTCGAATCCGAGGAGCGTGTTGAGCGGCGCCATCGTCGTCACGAAGGCGGTGACTTGGTCGTAGTCGCTGAAGTTGCGGCCGATGCCGACGCCACGGCGTAGCGCCACCTCCGACGCGCCGAACGTCCGGTCCCATGAGACTTTAGAGATTCCGCCGTCCAGAGTGAACGCCACACCCCCGCGTTCGGGGGCGTCGACACCAGCATCCCTCCCAAAGAGACTGAGATCGTCGATCATCACGACGGCGGTAAGGGTGAGGCGACGGGCCAGCCCGATTCGCGCCGCCATCTCCAGGAAGGAGTTCGTACCCCTCTCGGTGTCTTCATCTTCCGCGGCAATCTGGTTGAACCGGAGCGGATTGAGCGCCCATACGTCCAGGTTGCGGCCCGGCCCAGCCAGCAGTGTCGCCTGGTTGAACCACAGAGAGAGCCTCGACCACGGCCGAAACACCGCCCGGTGCGCGACCCAATAACGCTGGTGCGCCGCGCCTTCCACCACCATGTCGTCCAACTGGGTCACCAATGTCTGGATCCCGAAGAACCGCGTGTCGAGGCTTACCAAGAGATGGTCGTAGCCGTACGGAACATTCGAGAGCAGCATGCCATGTAGTGCAGGAGGTCCCCAGTTGCGAGCTACGTTGCCAAAGACGACTTCGAGCGGCCCTGTCTCGACCGAGATATAGGCATCTTGGATTCGGCCGATGAACGGACCGTGGCGTATGCCGCCGTAATCGGGATCCTGGTCGAGATTGGAATCCAAGAGAGGGCGGGTGGAGAATGTCAGCGGACCTGCAACAAGGCGTGCGTGGAAGCCACCGCGGTATTTGCCTCCCCCTTCGCCGGCCGGCCGCACTGGATCGTGGCGGGCATGCGATCTCACACTCCCCTCGAACAGCAGGTCGATCTCTCCGCGCGCCCCGTCGACCTGATCGGCGAACTCGTCTAGCAGGTCTTGGATGACCGTCCTGGACGCCGGCGCGACTTTGGTGTGATCGACGCGGGCAAGTGCCTCAGTGACGGCTGTAACGCGGAGTGGACGGGTGAGCGGATTGGGGTCGTCGATGACGCCCGAGCGGATGAGGTGCTCGATGTAGGGCATCGCCCAGTGATCCAAGGGGATATAGGGCGATGCCGCCTGGGCCCACAATCCTGTGGGAATGGCCAGCGCAAGCAATACGAAAAGCTGTTGTAGCTTCATCCAGCCCCGGCGACTCGGCGTGCCGGTCGGCCGGCGGATGCTATCCCTTCGAGCTTTTCCTTGAGCTCGCCCACGTTCCCTGCGAGCGCCGAGACACACACGGCGTCGTCGTATCGCGCCTTGAGCCGCTCCGCAACTCTGTCGGAGGCCTCGACGAGGTCGAGCTTGTTGAAGACATGGATGACGGGACTGCCATTGAGCTGCAGGTCGGCCAGGACTTGATCCACCACCTGCAGCTGCTCCTCCCAATCGGGCTGTGACGCATCCACGACGTGGAGCAATACATCTGAAGAAGAGGCTTCCTCCAACGTCGCCCGAAAGCTGGCCACCAGGTGGTGAGGCAGCTTCCTGATGAAGCCTACAGTGTCGATCAGGCGGATGTAGGCTCCGGGAGCGAGATACACTTCCCGCGTGAGGGTATCGAGCGTGGCAAAAAGACGATCTTCGACGAACACGTCAACACCCGCCATCGCTCGCAGGATGCTCGACTTGCCGGCGTTGGTGTAGCCCACCAGGGCCGCCGTGGGGATGTCTCGGCGCCCCTTGCGCAGAGTTTCCCGGTGCCGGGCGACCCGCTCCAGGTTCTTTCGCAGTTGGGAGATCTTGCGCCTGATCATGCGCCGGTCGGTCTCCAACTGCGTCTCACCTGGTCCACGCAGGCCGATACCGCCGCGGATTCGGGAGAGGTGCACCCACATGCGGGCAAGGGGCAAAGATGTCCAAGATGAGCTCAGCCCGATCCATGACTCGCCGCTCCAATGCGGTTTCGAGATTCTTCCCCTGGGCCGGTGACAGCTCGTCGTCGAAGATCACGAGCGTCGCTTCGTGCTCGCACACCACGTGCTCCAACTCCTCGAGCTTGCCAGGGCCGATATACAGTCTGGGAGAGAGTCTGGGAATGCGTTGACTGACGCGGGCCACCACCGCTGCTCCTGCAGTGTCGGCCAAGCGCTCTAGCTCATCGAGGTGCTCTTCGGCATGGGCGTCGTCGGCGGAGCCGCGGCGAGGGGCAGCCACCAGAATGGCCCTGTCTGCCGGAGGGTGGATCTCGATCATTCGGAGCCGGCCGCTTGCGCCAGCTGTTGGGAGCGTCCTGCCAAAGAGTGCTTGTCCTCGGAGAAGCCGACGCCGTCCGTTCCGGGCGCCCAACGCAATATAACCGCCTGAGGGAATGCCCCAACTCCCAGCTCATCGGAGTTATCCCCTTGACCCTCTTTCACTTACCGTCCATTATACTTGGTTCTTCACGCAGCAATCCGCCGCGCTCAGAGCATCCCAGCAAGCCTGGAGAGCCAGTTTCCCTTGAACGGATCACGCATGCTTCCCCAATCTGCCCGCGCGGTATTCCTGGCGCTGCTGTGCCTGGCCTCGCCGCTCACCGCCCAGGATCTGTCACAACTCACTGGCATGGACCCGGACCAAATGGTCCAGATGCTCCAGGAAAACCCTCAACTCAGAGAGATGGTCCGGCGGCGCCTCCAGGAATCGGGGCAGCCCCTCGAGCAGGTACGCTCCCAGCTTGCTGCGGCCGGGTTACCACCGGATCTACTGGACACATTCATCAGCGGCCAGGAGATCGATCCGACCTTCTTCAACCCCAACACTGTTCGGGCAATCTCGCTTCTGGGTGTAAACGCCTTTCAGGATGCCGAGTTGATGCTTACCGCCCCAGATACGGTGGGACCTCGACTCGCGGTAGATTCCCTGAGAGTGGATTCCATTATCCGTGAGGAGGAGGTTCGAGCGGCGCGCGAGCTGACGCTCTTCGGTCTGGACGTCTTCCGCCAGCCGACGACGCAGTTTCAGCCGCTGGTGGCCGGACCCCTCGATGGATCATATCGCCTCGGTCCGGGCGACATGCTGGTCCTGCTTCTCACCGGGGCCGTAGAGCTCACCCAAATCCTCGAAGTAACGAATGGAGGGTTCGTCCTCATGCCCCGGGTGGGGCAGATCTTCGTCAACTCGCTCACGCTCGATCAGTTTCGCCAGGTGCTCTGCGACCGGCTGGGGGACGCGTTTTCAGGCGTGACGTGTGGCCCCGACGCCAAGACGGAGTTCGATGTAGTCGTGGCCCGGGTACGTGTGCAGACGGTTCGGGTCCTCGGGGAGGTGCCCCGCCCCGGATCATATCAAGTCGCTGCCACCGGCGGCGTCCTGTCCGCCCTCTACGAAGCCGGTGGGCTTTCGGAGCGCGGCAACTTCCGAAGTGTCCAAGTCCTCCGCGGGCGCGATCTCGTCGCGACGGTGGACTTGTACGATTACCTCCTTCGCGGCGTTGTGCAGAGCGACGTGCGCCTCGAGCCGGGCGACGTCGTGTTCGTTCCGGTGCACGGTGCCAGGGTCAAGATCGCCGGTGAAGTCGTCCGGCCCGCCATATACGAACTCAAGCCCGGAGAATCTCTCCAGGACCTCGTTGGGATCGCGGGTGGGCTCACACCGTACGCCGCGACGGAGGCTGTGACCGTTGACCGTGTGCTCCCGCCGGAGCAGCGACCGGAGGCCGGACACGTGCGAACGGTGCTCACCGTGAGCCTCGGTGGCGGAAACGGGTCGGCGGCCGCCCCCCTTGTTACACTCCTTGCGGCCGATAGCGTCACCATCCTGCCCGCCCGCGGGGGTCGTCGCAACGCGGTGACGATCAGTGGGAGCGTGTGGCAACCCGGAACGTTTCGCCTCGATGCGGGGATGCGCTTGTGGGATCTCATTCGGGCGGCGGGCGGCCTCAGGCCGGACACCTACGAGGGGCGGGCCCAGATCGTTCGCGTCGAGCCCGATTCGACCCGGCAGATGTTCGGGTTTTTCCTCGACACCAACGGGAATCCGGCCCCCGCCGTCAACCCCGTTCTTCAGGAAGGGGATCAGGTAACGATTTTTTCCAGGATCGATTTCCGACCACTTCGTTTCGTCACCGTCGAGGGCGCCGTGGGCAAGCAAGGCCCGGTGGCGTTTTCCGACTCGATGACGCTGCGCGACGCCATCCTCTTGGCGGGGGGGCTGACGGACGATGCCTACCTGCTGGAGGCGGAAGTGTCGCGTCTGCCGCCCGATCAAAACGGCCAGAACGACTCCCTCGCTACCATTCTCAAGGCTCCTTTGGACTCTTCCTACGTATTCGACGCGACCGGCTATGTGAGGAGGCCCGTCGGAGAGTCGAGCGCACCCCAGTTCCAGCTCCACCCTTACGACAACATCTTCATTCGTCGGCAGCCTGGCTGGAGGCTGCAGCGGAACATCGTGATGGCCGGGGAGGTGCAGCTTGCCCTCAAAGACGAAAGACTCGCAAGCGTGATCGATCGCGCGGGCGGACTTACAGCGGAGGCGTACGCTCGCGGTATTCAGTTCATTCGCGCCGAGCGTGGCGTCGGCAGTATAGCCATCGACCTGCCGCGGGTGCTCCGGGATCCCACGCACAGGGACAATCTCATCATGGTCCCGGGCGATTCCATCTACATCCCGCGCTTCATCCCGACCGTGCGGGTGGAGGGCGCTGTGAACTTCCCGTCCAGTGTTACCTACGTGCCCGGTGCAGGCGTCGACTATTACATCGACGCAGCTGGTGGTGCGGCCCACCAGGCTGACAAAGGAAAGACCTTCGTCCAGCAGCCAAACGGACTGATTCAGCGAGGCGAGCGCCCGGAACCGGGAGCCGTTGTGATTGTGCCGGAAAAGGACCCA
>JBDHFY010000481.1:0-2698 GCA_039590195.1 Gemmatimonadota bacterium
GAGAAGCCTGAACAGGGGTTTTGGCGTATGGTTCCCGAGCCTCGTGCCCTGACCGGCAGCTAAGACCAGGGCGCGTGTTACAGGTGGTGAAATATCGTCCAAAGTGGGTACCTGTCCGAGGAAACGCGGGTTCGAGTCGACGGAATCCCGCCTAAGTTTTCGCCCGCCACCGCTGGTGCGGCGCGGACGACGAGTTCACGGCGCCAAAACTATCAGGGCGCCAGCCAGAGCGATAGGTGCGAGAACTGGCACGACGGGTGTCGGCACGCCGTCTGTTCACGCATCGGAGTGTCGGGCCGACTGGCTCGGGGTGGTCTCAGGCGGCCGGCCCCAATCCCGGGCGCCACCGATCGACAGACCGGATCCGCCCGCCCGGTGCCTGGCACACCCCGGAGCCCGTCCGACTCACCTTCCACCATCGAGCTTCACACCCCCTCGCGCCCGAAACTAACCAGCACGGCGCTGCCAGCAAAGCCCTGACACGTCGGTACTTCCGGGCCCTCGACGGCACTATGTTGGGCTCATGCGGTACGACTTCAGCCCCGACGCGCTCCTCCACCCGGAGACCCGGACTCCCTTCGTCGAGGTCGAGAGGGTCCCGGCTTTCAACCCCGCTGTCCAGGGCTTTGACCCCGCCAACTGCTGGTGGCTGGCAGGGACATCACACCTCGCATACTATCCGGCGCTCCGCCTCAGCGGTGCCCTGAGACGGGCGGGTCTGCGGTTGGAAGAATTCTTTGAGCACGCCGGCACGTTCGGCTTCATCGCATCTGGGCGCCGGTTTGCGATCCTCTCCTTCCGCGGCACGCAGCCAGGCGACCTTCGCGACTTGCTGACTGATATCGACATCTCCCTCACGACCTTTGGAGCCGGGGGGAGGGTCCATCGAGGGTTCCTTCGAGCCCTCGATGACGTTTGGGAAGCCGTGGACGCGAGGGTCGATGCGCTCGAGCGCCGAGGTTACCGTCTATGGTACACCGGCCACAGCTTGGGCGCGGCTCTGGCCACGCTCGCGGCGGCTCGTCACCCCCCTACCGCACTTGTGACATTCGGCTCACCGCTTGTGGGCGATCTTGCGTTCGGGCGAACGCTAGGAGCCCTTCAAGTTCATCGCGTCGTGAATTGCTGCGATATCATCCCGACGGTTCCCCCTGAAGCGGTCGGCTACCGCCATATTGGAAAGCAGTATTTCCTAACCGCCCGCGGCCGTCTTCTCGTCGATCCACCCTCTAGACGGGTGTTTCGCAGCAAGGTCCAGGGCACTGCGCGCTACGCCACCAAGTTGCCCTGGTTGCGGCCTGGCATGGTGAGCCTTCGCTCGCTCGCCGACCACACCATCATCAATTATGCTGCCGGACTGCACCGCACCGTGAAGCAATGGCGGACCCCACAAGACCCATCAATTCGCGCACCTTCCTCGACCGGGAGAATGCCGTGAGACCCCTCTACTCTTTCGTGCTTGTCGTCCCAATCATCATCACTCACTTGGCATGCAGCCGGGCCGCACCACCCTCTCACCTGGCGCCCCTGCCGGGCAATGAGATCGCGATCACCCTCATCCATCTCAACGACGTGTACGAAATCACACCAGTGGAGCAGGGCCGCCGCGGGGGGCTAGCCCGAGTGGCGACGGTGCGGCGGAGCCTAGCGGCCACAAACCCCAACACCTACGCGATTCTCGCGGGTGATCTCTTGAGCCCGTCCGCTCTCGGAACCGCCGTGGTCGACGGCGAGCGGCTTGCGGGGAGACAGATGGTGGCAGTCCTCAACGCCATGGGTCTCGACTACGCCACGTTCGGGAACCACGAGTTCGACCTCGGGGAAGACGATCTCCTTCACCGCCTCACTGAATCCGAGTTCACCTGGTTCTCCAGCAACGTCCGCGACTCCCGTGGCAGCGTGCTCTTCGGTGTCGCCCCATACGTGATCATCTCCGCCTCCAACGGTCCTCAGAGCGCACGGATCGGACTCATCGGGGTGACGATGGAGGGCGGCGGTCCTGTATACGTCCGTTTCGACGACCCCCTCCACGCAGTTCGTGAGGCTGTCTCCGTGCTACGCGATTCCGCCGATGTGCTCATAGCAGTCACACATCTCACGTTAGAGGAGGATATGGCACTCGCCGAAGCGGTTCCCGAATTGGACCTCATCCTGGGAGGTCACGAACACGACAACATCACCGTCCGGCGCGGCGACGATTTCACGCCAGTATTCAAGGCCGACGGTAACGCTCGATCGGTGTTCGTCCACGACCTGCGAATCGATCCCACGACGCGATCGGTGCAGCGAGCCTCCCGATTCCTCCCAATCACGGACTCGATACCCGAGGATTCTGCCACTAGTGCCGAAGTACGCCGGTGGGTTGACGTGGGGTTCGCTGGCTTCCGCCAGCAGGGCTTCGATCCCGAGGCCGTCGTCGCCGTGGTCCCCGTTTCGCTCGACGGTCGAGAAACGGTTGTTCGCACTCGGACGAGCCGCCTGACGACACTGATTGCCGACGCGATGCTTCGAGAGGCTGCCGGGACGGAACTGGCGATTTTCAACAGCGGGTCAATCCGCATCGACGACGTCATCCCTGCTGGAGGCCTCACTCAGTACGACGTGATTCGGATCCTACCCTTCGGGGGGGCCGTATTGAGTGTTGAGGTCACAGGCCGCCTCCTCCAACGAACGTTGGATCAGGGGGTAGCGAACCGGG
>JBDHFY010000482.1:0-3643 GCA_039590195.1 Gemmatimonadota bacterium
GCTTCAGCCTGACGTGGAACGTCATCCCGCGCAGCTTGGCAGCCGACGTGGGTCCGGGGGCGCCGGGCGGCTCCGGTTGACAGGACCACGGATGCAGTGGGGAGTAGGGTGTAGATCTCGGTGGGCGCCGAATCATTAAAAAAAGCGGCTGGCGCGCATTCCAAGAACTCTTCAGCAACTCAAACCGGGCTGCAACTCGAGTCACTTTCCCTCCAAAAACAATGGCCTTCCAACGTGACAGCCTCCCAGCACCACACGGCTCGGGCAGCGCTCGGTGTCGTAAGGGTGACATGTGCCACTGAAATTGGCGAGGGGCGGGCTTAGATACGCGAGCAGTGGACAGGGGGCGGGAAACCCTAGAGATAGTCGGTCACAGGGTCATCGGCGGATCGAGGCTGAGTCCACACGCAAATCGGCAGGCGCACAATGCGCAGCGGTGGATTAGGAAATTTCACTGTGAGGTATGAGGTGAACAGAACGAGACGATGGGCCGTCTTAGGGTTGAGTGCCTTGCTCGCCTTTACATTTCCTGCATGCAAGGACGGCCTTGGAGTGGATGACTCCGAAACCCAAATGTGGCGATTCAGCGCGTTGGACGATAACGGAAATGAAGTCACTGCAGCCACGGCGGAGTGCCTCCCGGGCGGGGCATGTTCGGCGAGCTCGTGGACGCTCTTGCAAACCGCAACTTTCGGCTGCACACACAAGGTAGATTTTGCCGTCCAGTTCTCCGGTGACCAAGTAAGACTGATGACTTTCGCAAAGACCTTCGACTCCGACTGCTCCAACACGAGCACAGTCGGCAACGGTACGGGCGTAGCTGATGCGGCTTATCCCAATGCCACTGAGGCCACGGGAACGGTGACTCTCAATACGACTTCCCCGATTGGCCCTGGTGGCGGTACAGGTAACTGGTCAGCGCGGCTGATTCAGTGAGGTGCGCCGGTTGGCCTTGCAGCCGATCGATGCGGGGGTCGAGGAGTAGCGCTTCGAGCGACCAGAGAGACGGCACGGAGAGGCTACCGTGCGGCAATGCGCCGAAGTCTCCTGGCTAGAAGCCACACCCCCGTTGCGGCGGAGATCAAGCCGCCGATCATGAGGGGGGCGAAATCGAGGCTGTGCATACCGTCACGAAGCCAGCGCCACACTCGTGTATCCGCCGCCACGAAACCCGTGGGCACACCAGTTACCGTATCGAGATAGAGAGCCGAGCGCTCCGGGTCATCAAAACCGATGCGCCACACTGGAAGGTGGACCTCTCGGCCGTGCCGATGGTAGTAGTAGTCATCGTACTCGGTGATCCGGTCGACCGAAGCGACCGGGACTGCCACACCCACGACGAGTTTCGCAGCGATCCGCACCTCCTCTGGGGTGAGCTCTCCGCGTGTCTTCCCGTCCTGCGCGTCAACCCAGAATTCCCTTCCGTCCTGCAGATTGATGTGATATCCCGGCCGCCCAAGGAATTGTGTCAGATCGATGGCTAAGGGAATCGCTGCACCCTCAACCGAATCACGCAACAGCGCGAGAGCCCTCCTCTCACCGATACGGATCTGATCCCACTTCACGGACCCGTCGCGAATGGACGCTGCCTGGCCCCACCGGGGATCATTCGACGCACCCAACATCTCAAATACGCCACTCAGCGTCCAGGTGAAAACCAGGAAACCGAAAACCACGCCTGACAGGTGATGCCACTTCGACATACCATGGTAGGAGCTGACTCGCCATTCTCCCCGGTGGCGGCGGGGAAAGAGCTGATACGTGCCAAGAACCATTCCCGTGAGCGCGATGACAACGGCAACGCCGGGCAGGATCAGGTTCATCCAGGTCCAGAGCGCCATGCGCTCATAGAGCCACATGAAGTACAGCCAGTGCGGCACTGTTCCCAGCCAGGTGGTGATTCGCGTGACCCTATTGGCAGTGGCGTAGACGGTACCGGTCTCTCGACCGAGGTAAACTGCTGTGGCATCGCCATCGTCGAAGCGAACGCGGTAGATCGGGAACTCCTCCAGATGGTACCCGCCATAGAACATGTAGTGATCCCCGCGCGGCAGCAGCTCCACTCCCTCAACATCGGGAACCGGACCAACGGCGACGCGGGCGGCTCGGGCCGCCTGCTCCGGCGATATCGGGGAAAGCACTTCCCCGCTGCGGGCATCAACCATGAGATACGGCTTGATGCGATAACCACGTTGGTTCCACAGGCGGTACACCAGTCTGTCATTCCACAGGCTGAGGCGCCCACCCACGATATTGCTCTTGGGGTCGTTCATCGCGTGATGACCCCGCTCTTGAAAATCCGAAACGGCCGCCTCGTACGCTGCCTCGAAGCCCACTAGGTCTCCAGGTGGCTCAAAAGGCACAAGTAACGCGTCCTTTTCCGATTCCGTGAGAACGGGGAATGGGTAGTACATCATCACGATACCGGAAAAGAACCAAAGGAACATCAACATCCCCAGCGCAACACCAATCCAACGGTGCGTGAGATAATTGACTCGTTTCCAGTACCACTTGCTCACGGTGGGATTACTCGCTCCTCAGGGAGTTCACACGTTGAAACGCCCGTTCGGCACGGTGTGACGTGCCTTCGACCGGAGCTTCAGATCACGCGATGCACGACGCCTTGGCACTCCCTTCCCGTCTCACCTCTCACTCATCAGTCTCCCGTTTCGCAAACGGCAGCCGGTTCAATACCAGGTGGCCGTTACTGATGACGATCAAGGCATCCTGAAGAGAGCGAATGTCATCAAGGGGATTTGTATCCACCACGATCAAGTCGGCCTCGAGGCCCGGACGGATAGAGCCGGTCTGGTCTTCGATCCCAAAAAGTTCAGCCGCGAGGCTCGTGGCCCCTCGGATGGCATCAATGGGCGTGACGCCCAGCTCCACGAGAAAACCTGCCTCGCGGGACACCCGCGAAAAACTCTCCGGCCCGTAGTTGGTATCGACACCGGTCACGATCTTGATCCCCATCGCGTACGCCCGCTGCACCGCTTCGCGCCGCCGGGGCGCCATGTGGAGACCGCGAAGAAAGAGCGCGGGATCTGCATAGTCACCCGCCTGCCCGAAGGAGGAGATGGAACTCAGCGTCGGCACCAAGTACGTTCCGCGTTCCTGCATCAAGCGCAGGGTTTCGTCCGAAGCATATGTGCCGTGTTCGATACTCCGCACGCCAGCAAGCACCGACGCCCGGACTCCCTCGTCCCCATGGGCGTGAGACATGATGGCGACATCGGACTTCCCCGCCTCTTCAACGATCACCCGCAGTTGGCGCTCCGTGTACACTTGCTGGCGTGGATCGGTTTCGGGTAGGCCGGCCCGTTCGGTACCGCGAGTTTTGATCCAGTTCACTCCGTGGTCCAGGTTCACCTGCACCAGGTGTCGCAAGGTCGCGGGGGTGTCCACACCACTGTGGAGTCGGTACAGCCGTTCATCGGCGAGGACGGCTCCGCCCAGGTTCGGCGTGACGTAGACCCCCGTGGCCACGATGTCGGGCCCGGGGAGTATCCCCTGTTTTACCATGTCTCGGATCGCGACATCCGCATAGCCACCGACGCCGGCGGTCCTGATCGTCGTTACGCCGGATTCCAAGGCCATGCGGACGCCGGATAAGGTATTCACATGGCTGTGGGCGTCCATGAGG
>JBDHFY010000483.1:0-2688 GCA_039590195.1 Gemmatimonadota bacterium
TCCTGCCGATCTGCTGCCTCCGCGGCCAGCAGGAGAGCGTTGGTCGTGTCGCCTTCGGCGAGTGCCACCCACGCCGAAACAGCCAGCCGCTGGGCTTCGATGGTGCGGCGCCAAAGCGCCTGTGAGGGCGGGAGGCTTCGTTCGAGAGCCAGCAATGCATCGAACTCCGCGCGGGTCGTTTCCAGGTCACCTTCGCGCACCGCGCCAAGCGCCCTTGCGAACCGCGTGATCGCCTCCGCCGAGGGAACCTCTTCGCCCGCGTGAACGGCCAGCGCCGCCGCCGCCACCCAGTCGTGACGCTCCAGCGCATAGCGGGCGGGGACAGCTGCGCGCGCCCGTTGCCAAGCTGCGGATCGGTCGCTCTGCGACTCACGGTCGAGCGAGTGGGCGTGCCGGACGAAGGCGCGGGCTTCACTATCGCGTCCTTGTTGTAGGTAGGCGTAGATGAGGTAGTCCATGGCGTGGAGCCGGACCACCCGCCTTCCCACCGAGTCCGCGGCCACCTCGAGCCGCTGCGAGTCGCGGATGGCGGTGAGGTTGGCCGCCACGGTCTCGTCCCACATCCCCAGATGAGCGAAGATGTGGGAGGCAATGTGCTGCGCATGGGAGGCGGTCGGCACCATCACCCCGTAGCGCCGCGCGGCGTCGAGCCCCAGGTGAGCCAGCTCGGGGGTGTCGTAGACCTTGATGATGTAGTGCGGAATCCCGGGATGCTCGGGGTGGGCCTCGAAGAGACTGTCCAGCATCCTCCCGATTTCCCGGCGCCGTTCGAGCGTCGTGTCGACGGCGATCGCATTCACCGCCGCCGCGCGAGCATGGAATACCGTGGCCTCCAGATCGTCGGGATACCGCTGAGCCAGCTCCCGCATCTTCACTTCGTAGGTCAGAGAGCGAGCGCGATGATCGAGCTGATCGAAGTCTCGGTAGTAGGCTGCTATGGCCTCCAGGTAATCCCGTTCTCGGGGCGTCCCGGCATCCAGGCCCAACGCCTCACCCACCGCCGCCCACCCCTGGCGCAGGTTGTCCTGCGGGGCGTCAGCGCCAAAGGGATCTAGCCGAAGCGTCATCGCCAGACCCCAATACGCCATGAGACAGCTGCCATCTCGTTCGGCGACGTTCCGGAAGGCCTGCGTGGCCTCTTCCCATGCAAACGCGTGGAGGAGCACGACACCCTGCTCGAACACGGCCTGGGTTTCCGGACTACAGCTGATGGGAAACCGGAGGGTCCCCTGTTGCGGTCGCGGGGTGGTGGTGGTGGTGGGATTCTGAGCAGATCCGTTGGCGGCTGTGAGAGCAAGGAGCAGACACCAACACGCGGTAGCGCGGATCATACGCGACGCCATAACGCACCCCCGGAAGACAAGACGTGGACGAAAGGGACTAGGAAGGGCGCGGTGAGCGTTGGGCGCGTCATCATACCGCGTCCCACAGTAGCTTGATCACGTCCTTTGCCCCGTGATGGGGATCACATCGAAAGGCGATTGCTCAGGGCAGCAGGGCGCGGAGGACGGGAATGGCCTGGGTGAGCGTGATGTACAGAACGACGAGCAGGACGAGCGGGATGATGGCCCGGAGCAGCCAGAGCCAGGAGATGATCAGTCGACGGTGCCCAAACCCCTCTGCCAGCTCCTGCCCGGCCCCTCGGGACCAGACCCACCCCGTGAGAATCGCCGTGAGCAGTCCCCCGAGGACCAAGAACACTTCGCCGACGAGCTTGTCGACGAACGCGAGCCAATTGGTGTTCAAGGCACCCGGGATCCCGACGAGGGCAATGGTGCATCCCGCGAGAACGGTTGTGCGATGACGGGGCCAGTTCCACACATCGATGATGCTGGCGACCACGACCTCGAGCATCACGGTGGCCGAGGTAAGCGCCGCGATGTAGAGCGCGAAGAAGAACACCGAGGCGATCAGGGTACCGCCCGTCTCGAGCGCATTGAACGCGCCTGGCAGCGTGATGAACAAGGTCCCGATGGGACTCGCTCCAACCTGCGCTTGCAGGCCAAAATGATAGATCACCGGGAAGACGACGAGACCTCCGACGATCGCCACCGTCGTGTCGGCGAATGCGATCGCCCCCGCCTGACCGGCCAGGTTGCCCCGTCGGTGCTCCATGTACGACGCCAGCGTGATGAGTCCGCCCATTCCCAACGACAGTGAAAAGAACGCTTGACCGGCGGCGGCAGCGATCACATCAGCGTTGAGAAGTTCTCGAACACTGGGTCTGAGATAGAATGCATATCCCTCTGATGCGCCTGAGAGCGTGGCGGCCCAACCAGCCAGTGCCACGAGGAGGAGCAGGAGCACCGGCATCAAGACCTTGGCCGCTCGTTCGATGCCACCCCGGATCCCGGCGTATACCACGAGCACCGTGAGGGCCATGCTGACGAGGTGAAACGGGATCAGCGATATGCCGGTGCTGATCCGACTAAAGTATGCCGCGGTGTCGGACGGCACGGTGCCGCGCAGCGAGTCCAGGAGCAGCCGGCCCGTCCATCCCATGATGATCGAGTAACTCGACAACACGAAGAAACCGACGAGCACGAACATCCATCCCAGCCACGACCAGCGACGGCTCCCGACCTGTGCGAGGGCGCGAATGGGACTGAGCCTGGTGTGCCGTCCGATGGTGAGCTCCGCGGTGAGTAGCGGGATACCCACGAGAAGGACGAAGCCGACGTAGAGGAG
>JBDHFY010000484.1:0-2681 GCA_039590195.1 Gemmatimonadota bacterium
ACGCGGTCCGGCTCCCCGAGGGCCATTGCGACACCTACGCGTTCCCGACCGTTCATATCGTCATGTTCCCCGGTTCATCATCCGGTGACGAGCCCGAAGCCAGCCCACATGCAACGGCTTGCAGTCCGCTGTCCGGCTCCGGGGTCATCCCTACCACGGTCGCATAGATTAATAAAGGAAGAGGTCTGGACGGCCCTCGGCAACGGTAAGGGGGATCGTGTCGTTTGACACTGTGGACCAACCATCATCGTTGCGCTCCCTCCACACCTCAGCGTTGCGCTAAGTCGATACGCACTGGCATTCATAGCATTCACCCCCTTCTGCCACCCAGCGATACAGGAACGCCCACCGCACGCTTCTTGCCTCTGCCACGTTCCCACAACTGATACGGCTTGGCGCCCTGACTGGAAACCACATGACTTGCGCTTACACGGCCGTTCCCGACTTTCTCACGCGATGAAGGAGAAGTTATCTCAATGTGCAAGATCTTGCAGCGTAGTGCTCTCGTCACCGCGATACTCGCCATTGCCTGGGCGTGCGGCGATGGGGTGAACGGCCCTGAGCCAACGCCACTTGCAGTATCAGCCGCGATCGTCGATCCGGTGTTTGTTCCAGGCAACCCGTCCTGCTCCGATCTGGGGTATGATTTCGGCTTCAAGCCGCAGCCCGAGCCGCCCCCCACTGGTGTTTACGCTTTCCCCGACGGTTTGAACAGCGTCACTATCACCAGCGACGGTACCTTTTTCGATTGGACTTCCACGCTGGGGATCGATGCCGTGATCGTGAAGGGTGGGGCCAACGCGAATGTATACGCGTACGATCCAGAGGCCTTTTCCGACACGGGCCTCAGCTCCCCAATCAATCCGAACACGAGCCGGCCGTTTGCCATCAGCCACATCGAGTTCTGCTATGACTATGAGGTGGAGATCAGCAAGAATGCCAACACCTCCTTCACGCGGGCCTACGAGTGGAACATTTCCAAGACTGCCCCCGTCACCGAACTAACACTGTCGGCCGGCCAAACCCACACGGTCTCGTACGCGATCACCGTGGACATCGCTGGCTACACGGACAGCGATTGGGCAGTGGAGGGTACCATCACCATCTCGAACAACACGCCCTTCGAGGCTACTATCGAGAGTGTTTCCGATGTAGTCTCTCCCAGCATAGTCGTCGCCACAGATTGTGGTGTGCCCCTTCCACACGTGCTTCCGGCGGGAGCGACACTCGAGTGCGTCTACAGCGCGCCTCTCCCTGATGGCTCCAGTCGGATCAATAACGCCACCGTCACAACAAGCGGGCTGGTTGGTGGTGGGGAGGCGACGGCGGCCGTCAGCTTCACTGATCCCACCACTGAGGTCAACAGCTGTGTCAACGTGACCGACGACCAGCTCGGCGTGCTCGGTGAGGTGTGCGTGAACGATGCTCCCACCACCTTCAGCATCGGGAAGGACTTCAGGTATGAGGAATGCGGCACGTTCACGTTCACGAACGTCGCCACTATCGATGAGACCGGACATTCAGACAACCATACCATCACCATCGAGGTCGTAGGCTGCGATGTCGATCAGGGCTGCACGCTGACGCCCGGCTACTGGAAGACCCACTCGAGCTACGGCCCGGTGCCGGAGAAGAAGTGGGACGACACGTGGAACCTCCTCGCGAGCGGACCCGATACACCATTCTTCCTGAGTGGCAAGTCATACTACGAGATGCTGTGGACCTCGCCGCGCGGCGACGGCTACATCATCCTCGCACGAGCATTCATCGCTGCGCAACTCAATCTGCTAAATGGCGCATCGATGCCCTCAGAGGTGCACACCGCCTATGATGCGGCCATGGATTTCCTCACGACCTACGATTACACGGCAAAGGGAGCGGTCAAGGGCAAGTCCAAGGGTCAGTTGACTGAGTGGTCTGAGATACTCGACGACTACAACAACGGCCTGGTGGGCCCTGGTCACTGCGACGACGATACGGACAACGGATAGTTCTAGGACCCGTATATTCAGTCGCAGCAGGGCGGCGGGGTGACCCGTCGCCCTGTTTCGTTTCGTCATGTTAGATGCTGGATGTGTCGCCAAGTGTGGCTGAGTTGCCTGGACCAGCAGCCGGGCCCGGCGTATCTTTGAGGCGCGATTGCATCTGTGTGAAATGCGCGACCGGCACCGCTCCCTCCGTGTGATGAGTGGTACCGTCGACTTTGGATTATACAAAGGGAAACGATGAAACCACAGGGACATGTACCTGCAACACTTGCCATTGCAGCGTTGCTCCTGATGGCCATGGCCTGTGTGTATGAAGGTGAAACAGGCTCCGGAGAGCGGGGCCAGCTAGCGGTGACGACAGAATGGCTGGCCGAACAACTGGACGACCAAGACCTCGTCCTGCTCCACGTTGGGGAAGACTCGACATACCAACGTGAACACATCCCGGGTGCACGATATGTCAGTATGCCGGACATCCTGGTACGCCGGGCAGAGAGCGGGCTGCGCAACGAGCTGCCATCACCCGAGCAGTTAAGAGACGCTCTAGAGGCGCTCGGCGTCTCCGATGACTCCAGGGTCGTCGTGTACTGGGATGGCGACTGGATGATCCAAGCGGCCCGTCTGGCCCTCACTCTGGATTACATGGGATTGGGGCAGCAGACCTCAGTGCTAGACGGCGGCATGCCAATGTGG
>JBDHFY010000485.1:0-2662 GCA_039590195.1 Gemmatimonadota bacterium
CTGGCGGTGGCTCAGGTGGCCGCCGGTGCCATCATGGTTCTGGCGTACCTGCCGCCGTTCTGGCGGGGGCTTCACGCGGTGCTCGGAACGGCAGTGTGGGTCGCCCTGGTCTACACCACATGGGTGGCGCGAGGCCGGCCTCCGTTGGCAACACCTGCCGCAGCGGGCGGCTAACCCGGCATGCCATGAGCGTTTCTCGGACCGGCCTCGCGCTGCTCTCGGCCCTCGTCGTCGGGCTTGCCGCGTGCAGTCTGTCGGACGGTGGAACCGGGCCGGAGCCGGTGCCCACATTCCTCGGCGCGACCATTCTTCCCAACCCGCACAACGCCATCAGCGCCGTGGCGGAAGTGCGGGCGGCGCTGTGGGACAGCGCCTTCGTTCGATTCTGGAAGGACGGCCAGCTCCCGGTTCGCTCGCCGAGCTACCCGTTCGAGCAGGATACCATCGTCCGCGTCCCCATCCTGGGGCTCGACACGTCGGCCACGTATACGGTGGAGCTGAACCTGGTGCTGGGCGACACCCTGGTGGTTGCCGCCGATACCGGAACGTTTACGTCGGGAACGTTGCCCGCCTGGATCCCGCGGGCAGTGGCGGTGGGCTCAGACACGACGCCCGGCTACCTGGCTCTTTCATATCCCGACGGCCCGGTGATCGTCGACAACGAAGGGAAGGTCGTTTGGTACCGGTCCTCCCCTAACGGCGTCTTGAATTCCTTTCAAGCCCACGCAAATGGCGAGTACTCTGTGCTGGCACTCGACGACTCCACCGACGGGTTCCTCGTGCTCGACGAACTCGGGAACGTGATCGAGATCTTGGAGTGCCTGGGCTATGGAACTCGGTTTCATGACCTTCTGATGGTGGCCGACGGCAGCGCGTGGCTGCTGTGCGACGACGTGCGCACCATGGACCTCTCCGCGGTCGGCGGTGTCGACTCGGCCGAGGTCACCGCGACCGTGGCGCAGCACCTGGGCCCAGACGGCACCGTCCTCTTCGAGTGGAATGCGTTCGACCACTTCGCCATTACCGACCTCCCGCCGAATGCCCGTAGCGGGTCCGGTGTGAACTTCACGCACGGCAACGGAATCGCGCTGGACGTGGACGGCAATCTCCTGCTCTCGTTCCGCAGTCTCAATGAGATCACCAAGGTCAACGCTACCACGGGCGAAGTCATGTGGCGCCTCGGAGGCGTGCGGAACGAGTTCGCTCTCGTGAACGACTCGAAGGGAACGTTCGAGCGACAGCACGGCCTTCGGCCCGCCGGACCGGGACAGATCCAGATCCTCGACAACGGCCTCCTGGCCCCGAGCCGGTTCGTGCGCTACCTACTCAATCCCGTCGCGCGGACAGCTCTGCTCGTGGTGGAGTTCATCGACGCGCCGACGACGTACACCTTCGTCGGGGGGGCGACCCAGTACTACGGCAACGGACACGGCTTGGTCACATTCGGACGGGTAGGTCGGGTAGTCGAATTCGACGAGGCTGGGAACCGAGCGTGGGAGCTGATCGGCATCGACGGGGTTTACGTGTTTCGGGCGCAGCGGATCGCGTCGCTCTACGCCGCTGAGCGGAGAGGCCGTTAGGACGCCGGACCGGTTGGACGCAGCTCGCTGTCGTTTGGACAAACACGCGGGGGCCAGGCCACATGGCCTGGCCCCCCGTTTCTCGACCGAGTCGAATGATCGAATACTACGGCGAGGTGATCTTGACCTGGAAAACCGTCGTGCTTCCGGAGTATAACTCGACGTAGAAGTGGTTGGTGTCTCCTCCCGTGACGGTCCAGGACCCCGTCTCGGGAATCGAGCTGCCGCAGCCGAGGCAATCGACGAAGCCATCGGACGCGTCGGTATAGAATACGTCGATGTCCGTATCGTGATCGATCCAGTCCACGCTCGTCGACAACGCCAAGCTCGTGGCAGGCGAGACCTTCACGATGGCATCGGGCGCACTCCCCGAAACCACCCCGTAGAACGTGAGCGGAAACGGTCCCGCGCTGATGTCTGGGGCGGTCGCGATGTCATCCGTCATGAAGCTCGGTCCTGCCGCGGTCACCGGGGTGACTGCATCGAGCGTCGTGACGGGGAACTCGTCGAGAAATACCAGATTGGACAGGCTCACCGTTCCGCCGGTGACTCCATTGGGCTGCGACGCGACGAGCTCCAGCTGATCGGCAGTGACCGAATGCACGAACGCCGATGCGCCGCCGATCGTCGCGGTGGTCGCGGCCGGATCGAACTTGACGTTGCTCGTCGCGGTGACCGTCACAATGTCGAAGCCGAGCGCCGACGAGGACACGGCGACGGCGCCGCCGAACGACGTCGGGAACGACACGAGTGTCGTAGGATCCGACGTCACGCCGGCCACTGCCGCGGTAATGGTCGTCGACCCGGCGCCGACCGCCGCCACGTCGAAGTCGGTCTGCGGCTGCGGATCTCCAGAAGTCGTCTCGTCAACGGTGACGGTGGCGATACTGCCGTCAGTCACGCTGATCGTCGGCAAGGTGGAGAGGACGTTGCCCTGGGCGTCGAACGCCCTGGCGAAGAGCCTAATGGTCCCGCCGACGTCCAGCTCGATGTACGTGCGGGAGATCACCACCCTATCTACATCGCCGCGGAGCGACGCGGTGGGGTCCTCCACGCAGCCGGCCATCAGCAGGATGGCAGAC
>JBDHFY010000486.1:0-2656 GCA_039590195.1 Gemmatimonadota bacterium
GGGGAGATCGTCAGTCGAATGGGACTGTCATCAGTCGGGGACGCCATACCCCTATGATGCCTATCAGGATAAACCGATCGCCGTCCGAAGCCCGGTATTCCCCACTTGCATTTCCGTGGGCAATAGGTACATTGTCACTTAAAGCGACATGTCGCCTTAGACGAACACCGCTCCACGGAGGGAGTGGATTCATGACCAGAAAAGCAGAAATCGGTGAGTTCGAGCACCTCGTAATGCTTGCCGCGCTTCGACTCGGAGACGAAGCGTACGCTCCGAACATCGCACGGCGTCTCGAGGAACGCGCGGGCCGGGAGATGAGTAGGGGAACCCTGTACGCCGCCTTGGAGCGTCTCGAGAGCAAGGGCTTCGTCGAATGGCACATCGCGGCGGCGTCCTCCGAGCGATCCGGCGACCGCCGCCGGTTGTTCGAAGTGACGGCGTCAGGTGTCCGCGCACTCTCCGAGCAACGCCTCATGCTCGTGAGCATGTGGGAGGGAGTCGAGCACCTCCTGGAGAAGGAGGGGGCATGAGCCGCTCGGAGCAGCCGCATTCGGTCCCGCGGATCTCGCGCTTCCTACTCTCACTTTGCCTTCCTTCGGACGACGTGGGGAGAGCCATTCGTGGTGATCTGGAGGAAGAGTTCCACAACGAGCTCGAGCGTGGGTCGCTTGCCGAGGCTCGTGCGTGGTACAAGAGGCAGGCGTTCGGGGTGTTCACCCGTTTCTCGTTATCGCGGGGCGCGCGTCGTTCGTTTGGCGGAACCTCATCCGCTCCACCACCGCGGCGCCGTGGCTCACCGCTCGACGCCGTCGCTCAGGACATCAAGTTCGCCCTGCGGAGCCTGCGCAGAAACCCGGGCTTCGCCGCTGTCGCGATACTGACGCTGGCACTGGGGATCGGGGCCAGCGCCGCCGTCTTCTCCGTCGTAGAGGCGGTGCTTCTGAAGCCGTTGTCCTACATGGAACCCGAGCGCATCGTGAGGCTCTGGGAAGCTCACCCCATCCGCCCGGATTCCCCAATGCCGATCTCACCGGCGAACTTGATCGACTGGCAGGAGCGAAGCCGATCGTTCACTGAAATCGCGGCCATCAACTGGTCCAACTTCAACCTCACTGGGGGCAGTGAGTCGATCCATATCCCGGCGCAGCTAGTCTCCGCGAACTTCTTCGAAGTGCTGGGTGTGGGTGCCATTCTAGGGCGGACGTTCGTTGCGACGGACGACGTTCCGGGAGCGCCCCTGGTAGCCGTCCTGAGCGACGGGCTGTGGAAAGGGACATTCGGCGGGGATCCAGGGATCATCGGTCGCGCCATCCGTCTGGACGAAGAAGCGTATACGGTGATCGGCGTCATGCCGCTCGACTTCGTCTTCCACAACCCAGACGGAGCCGTGCCGGGGCTGTGGACGGCCGGTGCCATACCAGTCCCGAGACGCGACAACCGACAGACGCGCTTCCTGCAGGCAATAGCCCGTTTGCAGCCGGGGGTGACAGTAGAGCAGGCACAGTCAGAGATGGACGTCGTGGCCGGCGCGCTGGCGGAGGAGTATCCGCGCGCCAATCAGAACCCCCGCACCGGCGCAGGCATCGGGATCCGTGTGGTTCGTTTGCGCCAGGACCTCGTTGGGTCTGTGCGCGTCTCTTTGCTCGTGGTGGCCGGGGCCGTCGGCTTCGTGCTACTCATTGCCTGGGTCAACGTCACGAACCTTCTACTGGCCCGTACTTCGGCCCGGAGTGGAGAAATCTCTCTTCGTGCTGCGATCGGTGCCGGCCGGAGCCGAATCGCCCGACAGCTGCTAACCGAGACGCTGCTGCTCTCGGCGCTTGGCGGAGCTGCGGGTCTGGCGCTCGCCCGTTGGTTGATCACCCTGTTCGCGGCGGCCGCTCCTTCACCGGGAGGCCCCGTGGGACTCAGCACCGGAGCTGTTCCTCTGCTGGCGCACACCCAGATCACCGGGTGGGTCCTCACGATGACACTTCTTACCTGTGCGATCACCGCGGTCATGTGTGGGCTCGCCCCCGCCGTTCGAGCTGCTCGGAGTGATCCCCTGGAGGGGCTGAAGTCCGGCCGAGGGGCCAGCCGCAGAGGGGGGGTCGGCGGACCGTTCCTGGTAGCGGTGGAGATCTCGCTGGCCCTCGTGTTGCTGATCGGCGTCGGACTGCTGGTCAGTACGATGTCCAGCCTGTCCGATATCCCCCTCGGGTTCGATCCCGCGAATACCCAGGTGATGAGGGTGCAGCTGACGCGGGAGCGATACGCGAGCCTGGAGGAGGGCGTGCGTGATACTCCAAGCGCGCGGTGGAAGCTGAGACCCGAGCAGAACTCGCTGGTCACGGATGTGGTGGGACGGTTGGCGGTCCTGCCCGGGGTCGATGTCGCGGGAGCCGTGAATCGCATGCCCTTCCATGGACCCTTTTCGACCAACCCCACGGCTGTGGTCCACGTCAATGGGCTGGAGCGAGAGACCATGCATGGCTTACCGGACGTGGTCGGGGGCGTACCGGTGCACGGGATGACGTTCGTGGCCACGGCCACGCCCGACTACTTCGCGGCAATGGGAATGCCGTTGCTCGAGGGGCGGACGTTCACGACCGCGGATCACCGGACGGCCCAGCCGGTGGTGATCGTCAACGAGAACTTTGTCGCTACCTTCGGTTTG
>JBDHFY010000487.1:0-2645 GCA_039590195.1 Gemmatimonadota bacterium
CCTCCATACCGTGACAGAAGAAGACGAGCGTCTCACTCATCGTCGGCCTCCTCGAATCCAAACTCTAGGTTCGCGATGCCGAACGCCTCGGCAGCCGCTCGCAGTTTCTCGGTGGGCAGAAAACCCGTGGGATATGCCTGCTCCATGGGCCACCAGCGTTTTCCCAAGGGTGTCAGGCGAGCCGGTCCCAGCCTCGTTGCTGGGTGGAGCTTCCCGTCAGGCCCTTTGACCTGCACCAGCAGCGCTACCCTGCCTTTTTCTTGGATGGGCACGCCGTCCTCCAACTCATCGTCGAGCCAAGCGAAGAGCGCGTCGATTAGCGGCTCCCCTTCATACCAAGATTCGTCAGGCTCTGGCCAAGATTCATCAGGCTCACGCATCGTCGGCCTCCCTTCTCAGCCGCTCGTCAAGCCTCACCTCCACAAAGTCAACGTCGGCGTCCCCAAGCGAGTGGCGTCGAGCGAGACGCAGAAGCGATACGGCGGACTTGTGGTGTTCCTGCGAGAGGTGCCACAAGACTTCCGCCAAGTTGACTGCGTGGATCGGGTGGAATCCACCCCAGCCCGCCCGAAAGAGATCGATCTTATCCCTCCAAAGTGGGCCGAGTGTCTGCAAGAGTAACGAATCCCTCGAAGGAACGGAGTCAATGGCCTCGCGGATCGCCTCCGTGAGTTCACGAGCGCCGAATGCAAATTCCGCGTGGTCATCACTCATCGTTGGCCTCCCGTTCCTTGGTCCACCGCCACGCCTTCTGGCGGCAGGCGTTCGAGCAGTACCGCGCATCCTTGCGAATTGGGGTGAACCGTTTCCCGCAGGTCAGACAGTTTCGATTCCTACGCGGGCGGCGGACTCTCTTGGGTGCCATTGTTCTCGCTCCCGCTCATTATCTGTAACGGGAAATGTAGCGTCCATCTGCTGCACGCGCCACCGAAGCAGGGGGTTCACCCGGCCCGCTGGCGTTCCATCCATCGATAGAACGCTGCGCGGTCAAACCGGAGCTGCTTATTCCCCACCTTGTAGAAGGGCACACCGAGTTCGGCCTTGTGCTCGACAAACCATCGGCGGTCGATCCCGGTGAGCTGCGCCATCTCGTCGGCGTCGATCCACGAGGGCGTCACGATCCAGGGTTTCAGGATGTCAACTACGAGCTTGACCGTGGCGGCCCGCGCACTGTCGCCCCGCTCGGCGTCACGCTCCAGTCGGGCCAGGTCGTCGGGGGTCATCGGGGGTTCACCAGGTGGACCCAAACGCGGTTGCGCCCGGGTGTTGGCTCGACCTCATACTTGAGCCACGGATCGGCGTGTTTGAGGATGGGATCGATGGGTCGGTTGTTATTCCACAACCCGGACACCGCCGTTCGCGTCAGGCGATGGCCCTCTGCGTCGCGTAGCGCGTCGAGCAACCGATCCACGGCGGGATCACCCGACCGGGATTGGAACACCCACCGCACCGAATCCGCGCAGAACTGCCACAACGCCCAGGCGGCCCGCAGGTGCTCGACGGCAATCGTCCCCGTCCCATCGAGCAGCGCGTAGATCATACTGAGCCGTAGGACGTGGGCGGCCCCTCGGGCCGTCGCCTCCCCGATGATGCCGAGCTGCTCGACTTCGAGATCGGCGTAAATATCGGCCCAGAGCCGCTCGGTCGCGTCGTCCCGCCGCATTCGGGTGACGCCCCGAATCCGGCTCAGCGCCCGCAGGAGCTCCCCGCTGAGCCGAGTGACCACGTCATTCGGTGTCGGGATCGGATTCGGAATCTGCCGTACCTTGCGCGACGCACAGACGAGAAACCGATTGACACCGCCGTTCTTAAACTCAATCGCCGAGAGGGTGCCGAGTTCCGCCGCCGTCGTGTGCGCGACGACCGAGACGTGCGGGGCGGTCGCCCGGAGTGGCGAGTTCTTGGACGGGTTCCCTAAATCCCCACCGTCCCACGCATTGCGTAACACCGGGCTCAGGGTCTGCCCCTGCCGGTCGAACTGCCGGGCGATGCTGGCGAACTCCGAGAGGGCCACGAAAAGCCGTTTGTCGCTGACGCCGGGATCGGTCACGACCGACTTCACGACGACGATGCCGTTCTCCTTGACCTTCTTCGGCGCTTCGGTCGGATCGCGCACCTGGTAGATCAACCCCTCACCCGTGGCGATCCCCAACAGCCGTCGGAATGCGTACCAGTCGTTATCGGCTACGCCGGGGATCACCAGTGCCCGGTGCAGCCCGTCGCCTTTGCGGCTGTGCGCGGATTGCCCGACCACGAGCACGTTCTCGTTGACCCGATGCTCGGTATCACCGACCGGGAAATAGGGGCCGCGTCCGATGATGCTTCCCACAGCGACCAGAAATTGCAGGGCGATGGCTGGTGCATCGGATTCCGAGATCGGTCCGACCGCCTCGATCAGCTCACCCACGATCCCGTGATAGGCGAAGTCGTCGGGGGCAGATGGATACGGGACCGGTTCCCGGACCACGATGTCGTCGGTGATCGGAGGGGCGGTCATACGGACGAACCCTCCAGATCGGAACAAATCTGACCGATGGCGCATAAGGTGTGCAGCCTATGCATCGTCATATCCGCAAGCAGCGCGTCAGCGTCCTGTATCACTGAAACCAACCCACGGAGGGTGGTGACGCATTCCTCGTGGGACG
>JBDHFY010000488.1:0-2639 GCA_039590195.1 Gemmatimonadota bacterium
GACTCCACCGTGAGGGTGATGGAGTTCGTAATGGAGCTGGGGGCGTGGGCGATGACCTCCACGTCGGTGACGGTCCCGAAACCCAGGATGGGGGGATTGACGCCGCTGGCGCTGGGCACCTGCGGTGGGCTGTTCGGCGTGGCTGGGACGCCTCTGAGCACAAGATAGTTGTTGTCGGACTCCTTGATCGAGAACACGTTGCCGTAGACCAGGTCGCCGCGGAGGATGTTGATGCCATCGACGAGCGGTGAGCCGTCGAACCAGTCGGTCGTCAACACAATGTCAGCCCAGGCCATCACCTCGGGGAAGAGGGGGATGTGGTTGGGGATCCCCTCTGGGTCGTCCTCTTCCACCGGTTCTTGGGGCCAGATATCGCCTTCGCAGGCGCCGCCGCCGTCAGGCGGGTCGGCCGAGCCCAGCAGATCGTCGACCGTGGGGACCTGGCATTGCGTGAAGCCGGCGACGTTGTCACGAATCTGCTCCGGCATGATGTTAATGCCATAGAACTGCTTCACCAGCCCCTGGAGGCAGGCGACCGCTCCCGCCACCATTGCGGACGCGGCATCCGTCCCGGCAGTGAACCCGCCGAACGACATCGAATAGAGGCGGTTGGGGTCGATGAACGACCCGTAGAGGCTGCCGTCCCAGCCGAGGGTGGCCAAGCCGTCGCCCCACGCGCTCAGGTGCGGAGGCGACGTGCCGGGATTGGCCGTGTGGTTGCTGTAGAAGCGTCGGCACCACGGGAACCCGGGGTCGCACGCCGCGACGATGATCGCGCCGCTGTCCAGGCCTCCCGCTTCTTCGGTCGTCTCCAGGTTGCAGCAGAGGTTCCCGGCGGGAATAACAGTCGTGATGCCGAGGTCGCTGCCCAGGCGGACGAGCGTGAAAACGGCGGGTGACGCGGTGAGGTACTGCGATCCTGCAGCGCAGTCGAAGCTGGACGGCCCGAACTCGGCGGCAAACGCCATGTTCAAGACGTCGCCCGGGCCGAACTCCATGAGGGCACTGGTGATGGCGCTCAGCAGCCGGCCGCCCTCTTCCAGTGAGAAGCTCGGGAAGAAGTAGCCCTGTGCGTCGGTGGCGATTCCGGTCATCCCGAAACCGTTGTCAGCGGCTACGGAAATGCCGAGGACGGCCGTGCCGTGCAAGGGTTCAGTGATCTCGTCATTCAGGAACAGGGTCTGTCCGGGTTCGAGGATGACGTTGAGATCCTCATGGTTGACATATGCGGCCTCCTCGATCACGCCGAACTTGATCGTCTTGCCGCGCGTCAGGTTTTGATTGCTCCCCGCTGTCCCCAGCGCGACCAGATCCTCACCGAGGGCGAACAGCCCCGAGAGGTCGAACCCTTCACCCATGAACGTCTCACCCGTGAACGCTTCGGTGATCAGGTTGAAGCCGCCGGTTGGCTCGGACGTCCGGTACGCCTGAAAGCCGGTCAAATCGGGTGTCGGATCGACACCGGTGAAGAAGCAAGCGAACGCGGCGAGAATGGCGCACTCCTCGTCCCAGAAGCTGGCGCACCCAGCGTCGAAGAAGGAGACCAGATCGCAGCAGTCCGGGTCCTCACAGCCGGGCGTCGAATTCGCGGTCAGGCAGTGGCCTGCCGTGCTCTCACCGCAGCCGGTGCACATTTCCGTGGCCAGCGCCGCGCAGATCCCGTCCCATTGGACGTCGCAGCAGTAGGGGTCGACCGCACAGACCGTCCCGCAGCAGACGACGTCGTCACAGTACGGGCCGAAGCTCATGGATTGACAGTCGCCGGTGCCCGCGGCACCGCACCCGAGGGGGGGCGGGAACGGCGGCGGGTCGCAAGTAAGGCACTCACCCGTGATGAGGAAGTCGCGATAGTCCTCGATCGATGGCACCGTGATGTTGGGATTGAACCGGTTCGCGCACGTGATGAACGGATTCATCGTGTAGTTGTCGGGAGGTGGGCCCGGGTTGGCGCAGGAGCAGTGGAACGCCCCCCAGTTGTGTCCCAGCTCGTGGGCGCTGAGGTCCGTCTGGCAGGCAAAGGTGCCAAATCGTTGCACGAGGCCGTAGGGGCCGTAGATCGGGTCAGGGGGGATCTGGCCATCCGCACAGACGCCGAAGAGCCAAGCGACGCCGATGACCGAACCCGCCAGCTCCCTTCCGGTGAAGAGGTGCGCGATGTCCCGCTGGATTCCGGTGTTGTTCGTTTCCCACTCAATTGTGAACTGCCTAAGCAGGTCGCCGGCATTGATCGTCGTATAGGGGTCCGACGCGGCCGAGCTCCGCACCACAATCGCACTGATGACGTGCCGGATGCTCACGTCCGCCTCGTATTGGATGTTCAGCACGTCGATCACCGCGGAAGCCAGCAACCCGGCATCCTCGATCGACCCAGCCTTCTCCACCCACTGGAAATCCAGATCAAGTGCGATCTCGGCGTGGACCGGCAGGGGGCAGGGGCCACCGCCAGCGCCACCGCCACCGGCGCCACCACCGCCAATCGGAGCGGGTGCGTTGTCATCAACGCCGCAGACACCGTCACACGTGGTGTCCTCGCTCTTGTAGATGGCGTGCTGCCCGGGAGCGGCGCCCGGCACCTGCGAGGCAATCGGCTCGATCCAGTAGCGCGTGCCGCTGGGCAACTGGATCATGGCGACGAGGCC
>JBDHFY010000489.1:0-2624 GCA_039590195.1 Gemmatimonadota bacterium
CTCTTTGCGATCCTTCACGATCCCGCAGTCCTTCAGACACTTCAGATGAAACGAAAGCAGCGATTGGCCCGCACCCAACGCCTCCGTCAAGTCACACACACAGCGCTCGCCTCCACAAAGAAGCTCGACGATGGCCAATCTGGTCTCGTCGGCGAGGGCCCGAAGCTGTCGCGGGGTGGGTCCGAGGTCCGTCGTGGTCGTGCCGCCCATGGCCCTAATATATCAACGCTTCTTGATATGTCAACGCCCACCCCTGCCCCCCTGCCCCCCTCCCCCTCTGCCTCGATCCTGCGGGCTCGGTGGGAAGAGGCCCTCCTCTGCTGAGGTCGTTGTCCTCATGGCTATTCCTTATTTACCGGCTTTGCCGGGAGGAGCTTCGCTGCCGGACCTTACCATGCGATACACTATAATGTGATACATGATATTTCACAGGGGGGTTCCGGGCCGTGTGGGACCTTACGCGACCCTGACACCGCGCCATCGCTCACCTGGGAACCCGGCACGAAGAGCCGGGGTTCAACAGATGAACGGCCGTGACGCGCGGCTCGGCAGATCGGCGCAAGGAGAGAACATTGGCAGCATCGACTTTGACCAAACTCAGAGCCGTCTTGAACGAGCGGTTTGCCATAGACCGCGAAGTGGGGCGCGGTGGTACGGCTGCGGTGTACCTGGCGCGGGAGCTCAAGCACGACCGGTTGGTGGCAGTAAAAGTCTTGCACCCCGAACTGACGACGTCGGTGGGGAGTGAGCGGTTCCTCAAAGAGATCGAGATCACCGCCGGCCTCCAGCATCCGAACATTCTCCCCCTGCTCGACTCCGGGACCGCCGACGGGTTGCTCTACTACGTGATGCCCTACGTCGAAGGCCAGTCTCTCCACGAGCGGCTGAGAGGCGAAGGCCGGTTGCCGGTCGACGAAGCGCTTCGGATTGGCAGCGAAGTGGCCGGTGCGCTGAGCCACGCGCACGATCGTCGGGTCGCGCATCTGGACGTGAAGCCCGGCAACATCCTACTCTCCAACGGGCACGCGATGATCGCCGACTTCGGGATCGCCCGGGCCATCTGCGAGAGCTGCCGAGGATCCGGCACGGCCAGCGACCTGATCGTGGGCACGCCGGAATACATGAGTCCGGAACAGGGGGCAGGCATCAATGACCTGGACGGCCGGAGCGACCTCTACAGTCTGGCGTGCGTCGTCTTCGAGATGCTGACCGGCGAGGCGCCTTTTGCGGGCAAGAATCCCGAAGCCGTCATTCACCAGCACCTCGGTGCGATTCCACCGTCGGTTCGCGGCCTGCGGCCCCAGGTCTCAGAGGCAGTGGATCACGTGCTGTTGAGAGCGATGGACAAGGATCCCGAGAAGCGACTCGCAAGCGCCCAGGAGTTCGCCGATGTGCTCAGGAGCGCGAGCGCCCTTCAGACCGTCAATTCCCGGGCGCTCGCCGATTCCGGCGAGAGGAAGTCCTCAACGGCTGGGCGCGTCATGGCGGCAGGTGCCGGAGCGTTGTCGCTTTCCCTCGGTGTGCTTGCGCTGCTCGGGTTCGGGTCGCCGCCTGAGCCGAACGAGGCATCGCAAGCCGGGGACCTCACACTTCCCGGGCAGGTTCACGAGACGGAAGCGCCGGAAACCCCTCCGCTGCTGCCCGCCACCGTTACCGTCAAACCGTCGCTACCCGCTACCGGTGCGAAGTGCTAGAACCACCGGGTTACGCGCGGCGGTAAGCTCGACCTCGAAACCCCAGGCGTTCGCCTGGGGTCAGTTGTTTCTGGAAGATCGCTTCCCGTTCAGCGGAGAGCCGCCCGCCTGCGACTCTCGATCCAGCAGCGTCTTCTTCCGATCGGAACCCCAGCGGTAGCCTCCGACATCGCCATCCTCACGCACGACGCGGTGGCACGGAATGACGACGGCCACCGGATTGCTTCCGCAGGCACGTCCTACCGCCCGGGCCGCCGTCGGTACTCCCAGGCTTTGGGCGAGCCCACCGTACGTCCTGGTCTCCCCCAACGGAATCTCCCGAAGTAGCTGCCACACCCTCCACTGGAACGCAGTGGCGCGAATGTCCAACGGCAGATCGACCGTCGTTCGCTCACCTTGCACCAACTCCACCACCGTCTTGAGCAAGTCCTCCAACCCTCCATCGTCCCGCCGGACCTTGGCCTCGGCAAATTCTTCGCGGAGGGCGGCGGTCAGCTCACCTCTCCGGTCGCCGAGCTTGACGGAGCAGATTCCGCGCTCCGTGGAGGCCACCATGAGTTGTCCCAACGAGCACCGCGCAAACCCGTACACGATCTTCGCTCCCCGGCCACCGCGACGATACGTCGCGGGCGTCATACCCAGTTGACCGGACGCCCGCTCGTACAACCGACTGCTCGAGCTCAATCCCGACTCGTATTGGGCCTCGGTCACACTGCGTCGCTCTCGCAGGTGCGTCTTGAGGTTGCGCAGGCGCCTCGCCTCCGCGTACTCCCTGGGCGAAATCCCTATGATCCGCTTGAACGTGCGCTGCAGGTGACTGGGACTCACCTGCAGTATCTCGCCGAGGTCGGTCAGTCGCGGCGATCGCTCGGGACGAGCGTCGATCTCTCGGCATATGCGGCGCACCATCGCGGCTCTCGAATCGACAGG
>JBDHFY010000490.1:0-2620 GCA_039590195.1 Gemmatimonadota bacterium
TGACACCGGCCGCGGCGAGGGTTGAGATCGGCACTTTTGTCCGCCTGGATTCCGCCGCGGGCACTGCCGCAGTGGGAGTTGTTCCGCCACTTGGGGTCGCCACAGCTTGCAATTGCCCCAACAGCTCCGCCGCGCTCTGCCAGCGGTCGGCCGGCTTCTTCTCTAGGCATTTCATTATTAGTTGCGCCAGCGCCGGCGGCACGCTCTCGCGATGGGCAGTCACCGCCACCGGCGCTTGGGTGACGTGCGCCGACAATATTTCCTGCGCGGTGAGACCCGTGAACGGCGGCCTGCCAGCCAACAGCTCATAGCCCAGCGCGCCGACGGCGTAGATGTCCGCTCGGTGGTCGATGTGCGGATCTGCGGAAGCCTGCTCGGGCGCCATATACGCGGGCGTGCCGAGGGCGACGCCTGCCGTGGTGAGCTTCTCCCGTCCCGTCGCCTCGGTCACGGCCTTTGCCACACCGAAGTCCGTTACCACCGCGTGGTTCTCGGCCAGGAGCACGTTGTCTGGTTTGATGTCCCGGTGCACGATGCCGTGCTTGTGCGCAGAGGCGAGCGCGTCCACCACTTCTCGCAGAGTCCGCACCGCGTCAGCCACCGGCAACTCCCGGTCTCTTGCGATCCTCGAGCGCAGGGACTCGCCCTCGATGTACGGCATGACGTAATAGAGAAAACCGTCGGCTTCGCCCGAGTCATGCAGCGGGAGGATGTGCGGGTGGGTGAGCTGCGCCGCGACCTCGATCTCTCGAAGGAACCGATCGGGTCCTAGCGTCGCCGCCAGCTCCGGACGCAAGACCTTCACCGCCACCTTGCGGTGGTGCTTGAGGTCTTCGGCGAGGTAGACGGTTGCCATCCCGCCCGCACCGAGTTCGCGCTGGATGCGGTAGCGGTCCGCCAGCGCGGACCTCAGGCGGTCAAGCAGGTCGGTCACGGGGCAATGCCTCCGTGGGAATCGCTTGCTACATGATAGGGATTAGGGCGTGGAGTGGCCAGGCGATCAGAGCCGGAGGAGTGTTATTTGGAGCGAACCTGTCGGGATTGCATTTGGTGTGCTAGGTGATTTATGGCACAACTCCACATGTCACAATTCTCCTTCTTACTGCCCCCGCGGCATCAACAGACAGGTCCGCAGACCTATCTGCGCTCGCTACCCCCCTCCTCCTGCTGTATCAATTCGAGGTGCCTGTTGATCGCCGTCGTGAAGATCGAGTAATGATCTCCTCCTGGGATCATGGTCATCTCAAGCAGCGACGATGCTTCGTCCATCTCACGCCTTGCGGCATCGACTGCACCAACTGTCAGGAGATCGGCGGATCCCACGTAGGCGTAATGCTTGTGCTGCATCCAACGGAGATGCCCAACAAGAACGCGCATCTCCCGTTCTGCAGGATCCGTATGGTCAAAGGGCAGAGGGAGTAGCTCGTCGAACGTCTCCGCCGAGGCCAAACCTCCTATGCTCGCGCTGTGCCGGACCGGTACGTCCTCGAGAAGTGATAGCAACGCCGCGATACCCCCACCATAGCTCCATCCCAACAAGTACACTCGCTCGTGGTCTATGTACGGTTGCTCGGTAAGCCATTGCACCGCAGCGGCGGCATCATCAACCTCACTCAGCATGAATTCGTGAAATCCAGGGTTGTCGTTTTCGCCACGGAGCATCGGCACCATGACAGCAAAGCCAGCCTCGATAAACGGCTTGCAGTTGGGTAGGGTAGCAGGCCCGACTCCCACACCAGCGTGCAAGTAAACGAGTGCAGGGTATCTCCTCGCGTCTGCGTCAGACGGAACGTAGAGTAGCGCCTTTAGAAGCAGGCTATCAGAGGGATACATGACCTCCCTGACCCTTTCTGCAGGGAATTCCCAATCGCCAAACATCGCTGGCTCGCTTTGCTGGGGAGCCGCACCGCGTGTGATCAGGTTCGTTGTGAAGTTTGCACGTTGCTCCAGGTACGCTGAGCCGGATTCAGAGTCACAGCCCGCTGCAAGGTAGAGAACCTGAAGCGCCCACAACGCCCGCGCATAACTCCGGACGGTGGTTCTTGTCCATGGTCGTAAGCGGCTCAGTGCCAGCACGGAATGCGCATACTCCAACCCTGAACGCCGTGACGCCTTGCCGTCTACTTCACCGGACCCAGGTAGAGATCTAGCCAATCCAACACCTCCTTGATGGCCTCATTCCGAGGCAGTGAGTGGCCTGTCTCGAACACAACGTGACGCTTGTCCCTCGCCGGCGTGCCGAGCGACCGAAACATGGGAAGCTGAGATGTCTCGAGTGGAAAGAAACCGTCATAACGCCCGTTGAGCATCAGCACCGGTGCAGTTACGCGTGAAGCGAATGTGCGCTGATCAGCCTCCGGCAGGGCAGGCTGGGCGAAGAACCCACCTCCCTCGAGGACACCTACGTTGATTCGTGGCTCAAGCGCCGGAAGGATAGCACCCATTGCTGCACCCCAGCTCACGCCGTAATACCCGAGCTTGCGAACGTCCACATCAGGACGAGTCTCCAGATAGTCAATTGATCGCCCAAGGTCCTTCGACCACATCACCATGAGATCACGGTAGAAATTGGTGGTGTCGGGGTTGTCGTCCCTGAGCCCCACACCGCGCTCGAAGCTAC
>JBDHFY010000491.1:0-2608 GCA_039590195.1 Gemmatimonadota bacterium
TGGCGAGGACGTATCGGGTGAATACCTGCCAGAGGACGTTGATGACGGAGACGCCCATGAGCACCGCCAGCACCCACCCCAGCACCCTATCAGCCACTGATCTGCGCAGATTGGTTGCTGATTTCACACGGATCCCATGAGTCGAGTAATCTCCCGGCAGATCAGCGTCAATCTCCCATCATCTGCGTACTTCTGCGGCCCTGCCATCATCTGCGTGATCCCGCGGCCCTTATGCGCTCAATCAGGGCGTACAGTTCCGGATCATCCCGGTACAGCTCGTCAATGTCAGCGACGCGCTCGGCGAATGGCGTCTTGTCCGGACGGATCACCTCGACACCGGCGTCCTGAACGGCCTGCAGCGCCCGCTCGGTTGCCTCCCGCCACAACACCCGCTGATACTCGGCGGACTCGTCGACGGCCTCCTGAAGCCACTCTCGTTCACGCGATGTCAGATCATTCCATATGCCGGTGCCGATGAGGAGTACGTCGGGAACGCCCGTATGCTCGTTGAGCGAGTAGTATCGTGCGACCTCGTAATGCCGCGAGAGATGAAACGACGGCGGGTTGTTCTCGGCGCCGTCCACGACGCCCTGCTGCAGCGCGGTGTACAGCTCGCCCCAAGGTATCGGCGTCGCCGAGCCGCCGAACGCGTTGACCATCTGCATTGCCGTCGCGCTCTCCTGCGTGCGAATCTTCAGCCCGGCGAGATCCGCAGGCACCCGGATGGGTCGATCCTTGGTGTAGAAACTGCGGCTCCCGGCGTCATAGAAGCACAGACCTCGCAACCTCACTCGCTCGAGGCCAATCAACAGTTCGCGCCCGATCGCGCCCTCCAGCACTTCGCGTTGCCGTTCCTCGCTCGGGAAAATGTAGGGGATGCTCAACACCTTGAACGACGGCGCGAAATGCTCCAGCACGGCCGATGACACCTTGGTCATGCCCACGCTGCCGATCTGCAGGAGCTCGAGGACCTGCCGCTCCGTCCCCAGTTGCTCGCTGGGGTAGATGACGATCCGCATCGTCCCGCCGGATTTCTCCGCGACGCGCTGAGCCATGAACTCCATCGCCCGGTGCACGGGGTGGCTCGTGTCCAAGCCGTGACCCAGTTTCACCACCGTGACGTCGCTCAGAGCTCGGCACCCGTGGAGCACGACGCACAGCACGAAAAGCCGCCACAGCGCGCGGCCTGTACGAAAGTGGTTTCCGCGAATACGGCCGGCTCGGCCGGTCCGAGGGCAAGGAGATTGCTTCATGGGGTTTCGACAGCCAACCAGCGGTGCGCCATGGGTCCACCACGGTCCCTGTGTCAGGATCGCACGTTTCCGTCAGGCGTTGGGCGCATAGCCTAATCAAAAAACGTCCCGCGTGCTAGTTTTACCGAGCACCTGACGGACTCAGCCCCCCAAGGCCTCCGGTCCCTGAGCCAACAGGGGCATGGGAGGGAGGACGAGAACGATGACTGGTGGGTTTTCCAAGAGCTTTCGCACGCCGAGCACCGCTTGCTTGCTTTTGACGGTGCCCCTGGCCTGCACTCCAGCCGAAGACGGCCCCGGAACTCCGCGGCGCGGAGCCATGCCCAGCAATACACTCACCGAGGCGGAGCGCACCGATGGGTGGCAACTCCTCTTTGACGGGGAGTCGTTTGCGGGTTGGCGCGGTCTCGGGAGAGATTCGATCCCATCGGCGCACTGGGTCATCGAAGACGGCAGTATTCGCAAAGTGGCCAGCGGCGAGGTGCCCACTGCCGCTGACGGACAGCCGCTGGAGGGCGGTGACATCATGACCGTCGGTACCTTTGCGGATTTCGAACTGATGCTGGAGTGGAAAGTCAGCCCGGCGGGTAACAGCGGCGTCAAATACAACGTTGCCGAGGAGATGTCCGTCTCGATCCCTCCCGTTCACGCCGCGCTCGGCTTCGAGTACCAAGTCTTGGATGATGACCGGCACCCTGACGCCGAAAATGGGCCGAACCGGACGGCGGCCGCGCTCTACGACATGATCGGCCCAGACCCGAACAAACCGTTGCACTCAGTCGGGGAATACAACCAGGCCCGCATCGTCTTCCGTGGTGGCCACGGCGAGCACTGGCTCAACGGAGCAAGAGTAGTGGAATATGACCTGGGCACGCACCGCTTCGACTCGTTGCTCGCGGCCAGTAAGTATCAACCCATCGAGGGGTTTGCCGACAAGAAGAGGGGTCACATCGTCCTGCAGGATCACGGCGACGATGTGTGGTTTCGAAATATCAAGATTCGCGAGTTGCCACCGCCATAGGGAGTTTCGCTATGACTGAGTCGATCGATCGCCGCGCGTTCATCCAGCAGGGTGCGGCTGCAGGGATCGGGCTGGGGATATGGCCACGCCTTTCGTCGCCAGGCGGACGACGCGCGCCCAGCGACACGGTGGCCGTTGCCGTCATGGGGGTCAACAGCCGCGGCGACGTGCTGGCGGAGGGATTCGCTGCCGCCGATGGTGCGGAAGTCGCGTATGTCTGTGACGTGGACTCGCGGGCCGTCGCCGGCACGATCTCCACCGTGAGCGAATTCCAGCAGCGTCGGGCCGACGGCATCACGGATTTTCGGCGGGCCCTCGACGATCAGGCAGTGGA
>JBDHFY010000492.1:0-2579 GCA_039590195.1 Gemmatimonadota bacterium
CTTTCCGGTGACCACACCGGCTATCTGATAGGCGAGGTCGTTCGCCTCACTTCCCGAGTTGACGAACATCACGACGTCGAGGGGGTTGGGAAGGAGAGCGGCCAGACGGTCGGCGTATTCGGCCACCTCGTCGACCAGGTACCTCGTGTTGGTCGAAAGCAGCCGAGCCTGTGCCGACAACGCGGCGACCACCTGCGGGTGGGCATGACCGACGTGGGGGACGTTGTTGTAGGCGTCGAGCAAGCGGTGACCGCCGTCTTCGATGAGCCAGACACCCTCTCCGCGGTCGAGCCGAACGGGTGTGTCGTAACTCAGTTCCAAAGCCGGTCCGAGACGGTCGTGGCGAAGCTTCTTCGCCGCCTCGAAATCAGCACGTCTGTCGGCTCTCACACCACACGCCCGACGCACCCGGGCAGCCGCCTCTTCAGGATCGGTGTCGACGAGCCGGCGCAGTGTTTGGGCCATATCGTCGGAGTCTCCCGAGAGGTACTCGGCGTTGTCGGAATGCAGGGCGGCATGACGGACCGCCATCAGCAGCGACTGGGCCGCCCGGGCAGCGACGAGGTCAGGGAGCAGATCCATCTCCTCGGGGACGAGCGGCTCCAAGACATGGAAGGCTGCAGCCACCTGTGCCATGGCCACGACCGGGTCCGAGCCGAAACCCTGATAGGCGGCGGCAACGGCCAGCTCCAGGATTGCCGGTCCCCAGGCCATGTCGCCGAAGTCGAACAAGCCCACGATCCGCTCCGGATCGTTCGGGGCGACGACGAAGTTGTCGGGATTGATGTCGCCGTGCACGGCCTGCTTCGGCAGGCCCGCGAGCTTCGCGACGACCCCGCCCTCGAAGCGGGCGAAGACCCATTCGACGAGAGGTCTCCGCTCCGGGGACACCTCTTGGATCAGGGGTTCTAGGCCTTTCATCTGTTGCAGGTCCCAGGGGAAGACTCGATGCAACGCCGGATGGTCGTATCCACGCAATGCACGGCTCACCCGGCCTGCGAGGGATCCCACCGACCGGCGCAGACCTGCGGGGACGTCCGTCGGGGGGCTGACCCCCTCGACGAATCTGACCAGTTGCACGCTATGTCCTTGATGACGGGGGCTAAGGGATCCGTCGCGGCTGCGGACGACAGCGGGGATCGGAAGCAGCGGATCGGCTGCCACCGCGTGCTCCATGGCCCCGGCCTGACCCTCTAGGGCCTCGGGCAGGTCAGCAGGATTGCCGACCTTGAGCACGTAAGCGTCGGTGTCGGTGGTGATCTTGAAACTCCGATCCCTCTCGCCCTGGAGGGGTTCGGCATTGCCGTCCAACCCGTACACATCACGGGCGATCCATACGGCGGTGTCTGCGCGCACATCGGGTCGGGGCGAATCGAAGATGGCGAAGTCCATCACGCCCGCATTGTTGGCCCGAACACCATCGAGGACAACTCCCGGCAGCCCGGAGCCGGGTCGGTGCGCTAGCTCATCATTGGGGTGGTGTCAGAATGGCGCAGTTACTTCTTCGCTTACGAGGGGGCCTTCCAGCTGCAGACGGTTCCCGTTAAAAACGAAGAAGACGTCCCAAGCCTCGAACCTGTTGGCGGTGCCATCCTCTTCGGTGATGATGATCTCGCCCTCGAGCAGTTGGACGAACTCGTGGGTCGGGAAGACGCCATCTCGCTCTCGAACGGCGTGCTGTCTCACAGCCCCACGAACATGTCCTGGGAAGGCATTCATGAAGACCCGCGGCGACGTCGAGATCGTCTCCGCACGAGAACCTATTCGGGCGAAGGGTGCATGTGATAGACGAAGAACGCCGTCTCGTCGCCGGAGTTCTCCAACGTGTAATGCCAACCCGGCGCCAGATAGACGGCGTCACCGGGGCCGAAGAAGATGTCACCCTCATCCCAGCTCAAGGTTAATCGACCGCGAATGCAGTAATAGGTCTCGTCCACGGGGCCATACCAGTGTTCACCGTCTCGCGCGTCGTTCTCTGCCATGGAAGACCAACGATTGGTCCGCTCCCCCGGGGCCATCTCGCAGACACCCAGCAACAGCCCAGAACCATGGCGTTCCCGCGTAATGAGACGACGAATGCGTACCTTGGTCGGAGCCGCGTCGGCCGTCACCCAGGGGATATCGTCATCGTGGAGCTTCGCCGGCCTCGGCTTCGCCTCCGCCATGTACCCGTCCTCCCTAGCGATAGGCTCGTCAATGAGTGTCGACGCTTTCCGTGCCCAAAGAAAGGGTAGACCACCATGGTTCACGAGTCCGATCTTGTTCACGTGTTCTGGCACCCGGACGTACTACTCCATGACGCCGGTAACGCGGTGCTGGAAGCACCCGCCTCACCGTTGCTGGAAGTAGCGGAGCCTCACGTCGAAGGGCCGGATCGCATCCGCAACATGAGATCTATCTTGGAGCGCGGGCCCATGGCACCCCACCTGAGCTGGCATGCTGGCCGTCACGCGCGGACGGACGAGCTGCTCGCGTTCCACTCCTCGGAGTATGTCGCGGAGCTTCAGGCGGCGGCAGAGGCGGGCGGAAGGCGGTTCACCAGTACCACCTACTTCGGTGCCGATTCGTTCGGTCCTGCC
>JBDHFY010000493.1:0-2578 GCA_039590195.1 Gemmatimonadota bacterium
GGGAAGCGCCCAGGTCTTGCTGTTCTTGGCCGCCTCGTTGTATTCGGTGAGCGTTCGCATGACTCGCTCCGCCGACATCCCTCTTCCCCAGGCCTCCATCTGAGTGGCGAGCGCTTCCAGGGTGTCGGCCTTTGCGACCGGCGCGCCGGAATCGCGATAGGCGTCGTACTTGTCGAGACTCCCGAGGCCGCAGTCCGCGCACGCGCGCTCCACATTCACCGGTTCATCCCAGATGTAGGCGGCCGTCGCTTCGGGTTGTCGTGCGACCTCTTGGTTAATGATGTTCTCGCCCATACGCGTCAGTCGTCTGCCAACCACTCTGCCCTGACTCTCATCGGCAAAGCGTTGACTGTAGAGGTTCACGGCGACCGACCACGCGCCATGGTACATGGAGTAATCGGCCTGGGGATCTTCGATTATTCCGGGCCGGGCGGGCAGCATATGGCCGTAAAAGGCATCCCATCCGCTCACAGCGGGCGCCGCGCCGATTTGCGAGGCTGCCCAATAGCCGTCACCAGTGAACGGCGGTTTCTTCCCACCGTAACCGGCGTTACGCTGGCGCAGCGCGCCGAAATGGCGAGTGATATTTTGGGTCACGAGCTGACCGTTGCCCGCAAATCCCCCCGTGGCGAGCACGACGGCTCGCGCCATGATGCGAGTCACGCCGTTGGGTCCCTCCGCGAGCACCCCGATCACCTCATGTTGGGCGTTCGTGAGCAGGCCGAGCATGGCAGTTTCTACCAGCACCCGCCCGCCGGCGCGTTCGACAGCTCCGGTCATGAAGCTGGTGAAGACCACGGGCGGTATCCGTCGCATTCTCGTTCTACCCGGTCGCGGCGCTCCCAGAGGCGCGCCGACACTGTCGTAGAATTCGTAGGCGGGGACGATCGTCTCGAAGATGGTGCGCTGTAACTCGGGATCGCCGTCCGGAGCATCATTGCGCATGTCCTCATAGCTCTCGTAGGTCCAGATCGCTCCTTCGGAATGCTTGGTGGTGCCGCCTGTTTCGTACGCCTTCTCGAGAACGATGACACTCGCGCCTTCTCGCTGCGCTCTCACAGCGGCGGTGAGGCCGCCGATGCCGCCACCAACGACGATGACGTCGGTCCTCAGATCCTGGGCTGCCGTGGGTGGAGCGCCTTGCGCACGAGCGTTCGCAAATCCCCCAAAAGCACCTGCAGCGACGCCCGCACCTGCGGCGCCGAGAAAATTTCTCCGTGAGACCTTCGAGTCGTGTTTGGGATCTTTCGAACCGCGGTCCATGGCTACACCTCCGGGAATGGGTGGGCACGCAATACCTCACGGACCACTGCTTTAATATGGAAAGCACGAGTGTCGGGATCGTGGGGGCGTTCAGTGACGCCCCCCGGACGATCCTCAGGACACTTCGTGAGCGGTTCGAGCGTGTTCGGGTGGCAGACCTCCCCGTCGCGGCAGAGCGAGCACCGTGGAGGTGATCCAGCGGGCGATCTTCGGCTGGGTCAGGCGGGACTTGGCGACCCCACCCAGAGGGAGTGGCAGCAGGGATCGTCATCGCCGCCTGGATCATGCCGGCGGCCGACCCCCTGAAGACGCCCTCCAAAAGTATATGGTACAAGTTCCGTTTGGGACGCCGGCTGTCAAGGTAGTTCCCTCCCTTCACCTCCCCACCGGCGGGTAGGCGGGTAGGCGGGTAGTGCCCCACCCCTCGCTTCCCCACCGGGCCCTTCGAGACGCGCTCCTGCGGAGCGCCTTTGTCCTGAGGAGGAGCCGCTAGGCTCCGTCTCGAAGGGCTCCTCAGGGCAGGCGGACTGGCGGGCCGGCGGGCAGTTTGTTACGTCAGCATCACAGACGTCATCGAGTGTGGATGAGCACAACTTCATCGATCCCGAGCGCACGGCCTACTTTGTTACGGAGGAGCGGATCATCGTAGATTCGCATTGAGCGACAATGACCTATCGCAACACTGCCCTAACCGCCTGCTTGTTGTTCCTTGCACTGGCTGGCTGCACGCAACGCGACGATTTCCCGGTCTTGACGGGCCCCTATCTGGGCCAGGAGCCCCCCGGCCTGACGCCCGCGGTATTCGCTCCCGGCATCGTATCGACAGACAGCAGCGAGGGGTGCGCAGCGTTCTTGAACGGCGGCACGGTACTCGTGTTCGAGGGCCTCTCGGGCCCCGACGCCGATTGGAGATATGCTCCGACGTATGTCACCGAGTTCAAGGAAGGGCGGTGGACGACGCCGGCGCCGCACACGTTCAACGACTTGTATCCCTACAACTTCACCGTGGCGCCGGACGACAGGACGCTCTATTTCACGTCGATCCGATCGTCTGACGGCAGTGGCACGCTCGGCGATGCCAACATCTGGGTCGTCGAGTGGACGGGAGTGGGTTGGTCCACGCCAACCGTGCTCGAGGCTCCGGTCAACACCGAGCGGTTCGACAACTACCCGTCCGTCACGGAAGACGGCACGGTCTACTTCATGAGGAAGATCGAGAGCGGCTTCGGTGAAGACGATATCTACCGCTCAACCTTGCTTGACGGGCGCTACGTCGAAGTGGCGAACCTCGGCCCGCCCATCAATACTGAATACC
>JBDHFY010000494.1:0-2573 GCA_039590195.1 Gemmatimonadota bacterium
GATCAAGACCACCGCCAACCTTCAGCATCCCCACATCCTTCCGCTACACGATTCGGGTGAGGCAGACGGCTTGCTGTTCTATGTGATGCCGTTTGTCGAGGGCGAGTCACTACGGGACAGGCTCGACCGCGAGAAACAACTCTCCATCGAAGATAGTCTGGAGATCGCGCAGGCGGTGGCGGGGGCGCTGGACTACGCGCACCGACACAACGTTATCCACCGTGACATCAAGCCGGAGAACATCCTGCTGCACGATGGCCAGCCGGTGGTGGCGGACTTCGGGATCGCGCTTGCGGTGTCGCAAGCGGGCGGCGCCCGCATGACGGAGACCGGTCTCTCCCTCGGCACTCCCCATTACATGAGTCCCGAACAGGCCATGGGCGACCGGGAGATTGACGCGCGCAGTGACCAGTACGCTCTCGCCTGCGTGTTGTACGAGATGCTGGCGGGAGAGCCTCCCTATACCGGGCCGAGCGCCCAGGCCATTGTGGCCAAGGTGATCACGGAGAAGGCGACGCCGGTCACGGTCCATCGAGACACAGTGCCGCCCCACGTGTCCGCCTCCATTCAGAAATGCTTGAGCAAGCTGCCGGCCGACCGCTTTGCGACCGCGTCCCAGTTTGCCCAGGCGCTATCGACGCCGGGTAGTGGTCCGGCAACAGTGCCCGTGGCGACACCGGGTGTGCGGCCCGCCGCCACGGCAAGGGATTGGCGCTTGCCAGCGGCCCTCGCCAGCGCGGTGGTGTTTGCCGGTTTGTTCCTGTTCGCGGCGTTACGGGGACCTGAACCACCGGAACCAGAGCCGGTCGCGCGATTCACTTTGTCGCTTCCCAACGAACTGGGAAGCAGCGACGGGAGACTCATCACGATCTCACCGGACGGAACACGCATCGTCTACGTGGGGCAAAGCGAGCGGGGCACCCAACTGTTTTCACGCCGGTTGGGTGACGTGGGAGTCGAGCCCATCTCCGACACGGAAGGGGGATCGCAGCCGTTCTTCTCGCCCGACGGCCGCTGGATCGGTTTCGTTGTTGGAAGTGACGTTATTCGCCGTGTGCCGTCTTCAGGTGGCCCGGCTCTCGACGTGTTGCGGTTCGTTGCGTCGGGGATCAGCGGGCCGCATTGGGGTGATGACGGTACAATCATATTCTCGCAAGCCGGATCGCTATACCGCGTCGGCTCGACGGGAGGTGTGGCGGAACGCATCGGTCTCGAGGCGAGCAGGCTGGTCTATTGGCCGGAGCTGCTCCCCGGGGGAGATGCTGCCCTCGTGACGCTCGGCCAGTTGTCTACCACGGCGAGCGTGGGTGTGGTGGACCTCGCGACCGGTAGCCTGACGATCTTGCTCGCCGAGGGGGGGCAGGCCCACTACCTCCCGAATGGTTTCCTCGTCTACGGGCACCGTAGTGGAGCCGTTCTCGCGGTGGGGTTCGATCCCCGCTCGCGCACGATCACCACTGATCCCAGACCGGTTCTCGACCTTGTCTCCATGGGTGGAGGAACCTCAGGCGGGCTCGTGCAGTTTGCGGTGTCGGGCAACGGAACGGCGGTCTACCTCGAAGGGGGAACGGTCGGCGGCAACACGAAGATCGTGCTCTCCGATCTCGAGGGCCAGGAGGTAATCCTGCCAGTAGAAACGGGAGGGTCCCCGCGTTTCTCTCCCAGTGGCGGGCGGCTAGCCTTCGTTGCCAATAATGACGTGTACGTTCACGAACTCGCCGTCGGCGCGACGTCGCGAGTCACGTTCGAGGGCCTGAATGTTTTCCCGACCTGGTCTCCGGATGGGCAGTACATCGCGTTTGCCTCGCTGCGGGGTGGCAGCGACGATTTCGATGTCCACCGTAGACGATCGGACGGCCGGGGTGACGCCGAGCGGCTCACGTCGAAGCGGTATTCGCAGGGACCGCGGGTGTGGCTTTCGGATGGACGCCTGCTCGTGATCGAGGTGCACCCGGAAGGTCAGTATGATCTTCACGTGCTGGACTCGACGGGCACGATGACCCCGTATCTCACCAATGCATGGAACGAATCGGCGCCGAGCGTTTCGCCTGACGAAAGATGGGTGGCGTACGTCTCAGACGAGACTGGGCAGAATGAAGTGTACGTGAGCGCGTTTCCCGAGGCGGGAGGGCGCTGGCAAATCTCGCAGGACGGAGGCTCAGACCCATTCTGGACCGATGACAGGGTCATCTATTTTCTGCATGACGGTGAGCTGTACGCAGCCGAGGTACGCACCAGCCCGTCAGTGTCGGTGGTGCACCGGACGCTTGTTCTCACCGGCCCGTATGTAAGTGGTGAGCGGTTTTCAAACGTGCACCGCGCGCCCGGCGGCGGTCGATTCGCTCTCGTTCGATCGACGACTGAGGGTGCAGTTCGGGAAATGACGGTCGTGGTGAATTGGTACGAGGAGCTGGAGGAGAGGGTGGGGCGATGACGATTGCAGATTGCAGAATGCAGATTGCAGATCGGCGATTCCGTGCGCTGAAGCGCCGGCTCGGCGCGGCGAGTGAACACACCGCGACGCGTCTTGAAAGACGCAGCCACAGCGTATCCTCCAAGACACGTCCCGTAGG
>JBDHFY010000495.1:0-4164 GCA_039590195.1 Gemmatimonadota bacterium
CCCGAAGGTTTACGCCACCCTGCGCCGACGAAAGGCCACGCGTGACCAGTGCCGCGCAACACGTTGCGAGGTAGCGACCCCCGGTCCGCGCCCCGTCCCGGTGGCATTGGTCGCCCGGGCGCCACGGCGCGCTGGGCGGCGTCGACGGATGTACGCCCGCCACCTGCACCTTGGTCCCGGCCTCCGCCAGCGCCAGCACGTACAGCTTCTCCTTTTTCTTCGCGAGTCACTACATCCCGGGGACGGCGAGCATCTCTGGCGCACGAGGGGCCAAAAAGGGCCAAAGGAAGCGACGTGGGGTCTCAGCGAAGCTCCACAACGATGACACCCACGCCAGACGCCAGCCACACGCGGTCCTGCTCATCCACCCCGATGTCCGTAATGAAGGTATGGGGAAAGTTCGGATCGACCGAGGAAAGGGGAATCCAGCGGCCATTCTGAAGAACGCCAACTTCGTAGTCGAACACCCCGTCCGGATGAGTCGCCACCCAGACTCGACCTTGTTGATCCACCTCGACGGCATCGACCCGATTGGACATCAGTCCTGATTCAGCGGGTGCCCAGTCCTCCCAGGCCACACCATCGAAGTGGGTCAACGAACCGTGGAGAACGCCTTCCTCGAGATAGAAGGGGACCGCCGCCCCGGCCCACACACCTCCGCCCTCATCCTCTGCGAGGCTTTCCACCGAATTGTAGCGAAGGCCCGAGTTATCTTGGTTGAAGACATTCCAAGCGCCTCCCGATATCCGCAGCAAGCCGCCTACTCCCCTGCACTGCGAAGTGCCCACCCACTTCGTGTTCGAAGCGTCCACCATGATGGTCTCTACGATCCCACAGGGCAGTGGAGAGGTCGCGACGGTATGCGAGGTCCACTGCCCGTCCTTGAGCGAGTAGAGCCCGCCCTCGTCGACGTTCCCGCTACCCACCCAGACGACCCCGTCCTGGTCTTCGTGGACGGCAGACACGTGATCGCCAACGAAAGGCGCGTTGGCCTGCGTATACACCGTCCACGCCGAGCCGTCGAACCGACCCAGCCCGGTCCCAGTCCCGACCCAGACGACACCGCTCGGGGTCACGTGCAGATCGAGGACCCTGTCGTCGGGCAGGCCGGACTCAGCCGCCGTATACGAGAGCCAATGATCCTCCACGAGGTGGGCGAGGCCACTTACCTGAAGGCCCGCCCATACGCTCCCGTCCGGAGCGATCCCGAGACGGTGTACCCAGTCGTGTGGAAGAGCGGAGTTGGCACTGTTGTAGACCCGCCACTCCATCTCCGGCAACGCCACAGTAGCCGGCCCCGCCTCGCAGGACGTCAGGGCCAGGACGCAGATGGCAGCGATCAACGCGGACCATGCCGGGCCACGCGCCACTTCCATGCCAGTTCTGCAAAGCTGCGCTCTCGCGGGCTTACCGTATGATGGCATCCCAAGCAATGAACGGACTCGAAGTCCACGACCGAGAGGTTGGCCCCGTGTCACGGGCGTTGGCCGTGTTCCCGAAAAAGGAGCGTTGGCCTGGATCTGGGCGACCGCTGCAGCCGTACGCGACCCTGCGCTGCAGCATCCATGATCAATGAGCGATTCACCGATTTCGCCAGGCGTACAAGCCGACGACTTCCTTATTAGGCGTACGCGCCCCGACAGCCGCCGCCGCTTGACTCTATGGAAGCGACTGGCCTCACTGCGGCCGAACTCGTAGCATGGTGCTGCTCTGCAGCCGCGCGCAGCGCAGCTCAGTAAGGCCCGGCACGCCTGCTACCTATCCGAACAATCGCCGTCTCCCCACCCATCCGCGCGATGCGGAATGCAAAGTCGTATTGCGGTGATGGGTGGGATTCCAGTTCCAGCACGACTCCTGAGAAATCTGCGCCTCGGTCTTCGGGGCCGGTGGACACGCTGCACGCGACGCATAGCAAAGGGACCACTGCTAGGACGAGATGGCGTATCACCTGCTTCTCAGGTTTGCATGGTATCGTACGCGTCCGATGCCGAACGGATTCTAGGCTTCGCGGCGGGCGACTCGCTCCCCAGACCGACCAACCTACCCGACGCACTGTTCTGCCTCGGATTCGATCGTGACGTCCTCGTCGGCCACCGGATTCATGATCTTCCCCATGAACAGGATCGTGCCGGAGAACCGCTCGCGGATCGCGAAGACGAAGGGGCGGTCGACGACCACACGCGGCGGCAAGCTCGTGACACCGATCCCGACGGAGGTCGCGGCGGCCGCCTCGGTGCCCTCCTCGTTCACGTCGACGAACGTCTTGTGTCGGACATCGTCGATCCAGAAGCGCCGGTCGGGAGTGACGTGGAACATGTTGCTGAAGTCCGCTCGGCACGGATCGAACGCCTCCGCCATCCCCAGCGCCTTGAGCACGTCGTTGAGCCGGATGGCGTAGTCCAGAGTGAACTTGGGCAGCGAGACGAAGATGTCGGTCGAATCGAGCGCCACGACCCAGCTATTCCACTGTTCCCGCGTGAGTTCGGTTGCGAGCGGCTGGGCGCCCGACGGCTCCGAGGGGAGCAGAACCGTCATGCTGTAGGCTCCCCCACCATAGGGCAGATCCAGCACAGTCACGTCCCCGACGACCAGCCGGACGGCATGCTCCTCTTCCCGGGACATCATGGGAACGTCGACGGTACCGCCGTTCCCGAGCCGGAACGGCTCGTCTTGGGTGCGGTCTTTGTCGAACTGCTGTACCCAGTCTCCCTTGAAGTAGACGGCGTTGATCAGGTACGCCACGATCCGGTCGGGGATCGGATCGGGCACGATGGTGGGGATCTTGCCCCGCGTAGCGTCCTCGACCCATTGATTGATCACCGTCGGCGCATCCGGGCGAGCAAAATCGAGGGCCTGGACGTCGGCGTCGAAGAACTGGCGGTTCACCTCAAGGAACGCGGGGAGCGGGGTGAACTCTGGCCGGTGCCAGATCGAGTTCGCGAGCAGGAGTTCTACGCGCGGATCGAGGGTGCGCAGGAGATCGATGAGGTCGCGATACGCCTGGTTCACCTCCTCGATGGTCATGCCCTCGAGCTCCAGCGCCCGTGCCATCGCCTCCCGGGTCGTGCCCGCGGCGCCGTTGTAGGTCATCCCGAGCGCCATCGCCACGCTCAGCGGGGAGATGAAGACGTTCCGGTCAGGAGCTTCCTGTGCGTTGACGGCTCGAAACAGCGTGAAGGCGAAGCGGTTGTCGGCCTCGACAAGCTTGGTCTCGGCGACGGTGAGCTCACGGGGGAGCTCCGTAATGGGGCCGAGCACGTCCCCGACCGCACAGGCCATAAGGCTGGGGACGGCGAGCACGGGAAGGGCCGAGATCACACGGGTAGGTCGTCGCATAGGACCTCCTTGTTCCGAGGAGCCCTTCGCTTCCTCTCTTGAATACCCTCCAGGGCTTCCTCGGGTCACATGGCTGCGTCGTCTTGAGGGAGGCGGCCCGAGAAACAGCACCACACCGGACCTCGTTGGCCACGCGCCGTGACGCACGGGCGCGTACTTGGGTATTTCATGGTTGAGGGGTCAGACACCATCGACGGTCGGCTCGCCGGCGCCCGGCACAACTGCGTGCTTTGGACATCCTGGAGGCACGTCCATGAGCGGTTTCAGTCAGAGGTTTGCTCTCGGTGCCGCCGTCGTGATGACCCTGGCCGCCGCCGCATGCTCGGACGCCACCGAGCCGAGTCGGCTGTCCGCACAGCAGGCCCTCGACCTGAACCGAGGAGCGTGGCAGGACGGATCACGGTTTTAGAGGATCGCCCGAAGGCTGATGTGGACCGGCTCGTCGAGGTTCGAGGAAGCGAAAAACACCCGGGCGAAATCGAAGGCGAAGCGACCGAGTCGCATGCCGAGCCCGATAGACGGTCCTCGGCCCTCGGACTGGAGAAACGCGTAGCCACTCCGCAGGCGAATGAGGTCGCCGTAGCCCAACTCGAGTCCCACACGGGCGTCAGGGTTGTCCGGGTGGCCCCACTCATCCTGCACATCGAACAGAATTCGGGCGTCGAGCGCCTCCTCGGCCCCCGTGGGTTGGGGAAGCATCACGCGATAGGCGATCCCGAATTCCACGCGCGTCGGGAGGGCGTCTGCCTGTCCCTCATTCTCCAGCTGGAGTTTGAAGCCGGCGTGCTGCAGCGCGAAGCCCAACCGGACGGCGTCGTTCGCGAGCCC
>JBDHFY010000496.1:0-2530 GCA_039590195.1 Gemmatimonadota bacterium
GAAGAGCGGCTGCGAGCCGTGGAGGACTGTCGGCAAGTGTATCAGGAGAGTTTCATTCCGTTCGCCCACGCCGTCCGCCAGCTCGCGACGTACTACAACGACGCCGTCCGGCCGATTGATCCATACGAGTTCGTTGGCCTGCTTCGGGGGGAAACCTTCCTTGCGGCCAGGCGCAATCGTGCACTCGATGAGCTTGCCGATGAAGTGCGCCGCAGCGGGGAGCTGGAACGCGTGCTTTCGGAGTTCGTGACCAACCCTTCGGGTAGCACCGGTCGGTGGGAGCGGGAGATCGATCGTGTCCGGTTGGTGGCGGGTGGCGCGGGCTTCATACGTCACTTCGAGACTATCCTGTCGAGCTTCATGGATGTGACGTACGGAGGAGAACGTCTGCTCGACCGGCCGGACCTCGCTCTCGCCGAGGTGTTGCAGCTGGCACGATCAGGGCGCGAATTCTCGCCGACAGATCGCACCTCGTCTGGCGGGTCCGGGGCTGCAGAGTTGGAGGAAAGGCTCCTCGCCGCGGTGGGCGACGCGCGTGCCAGCGAGGCCAGGGAGATGGTCGCCGCCGGTCGGTTGAGCTGGCGGCTACGGGATGACGACAATCTCCTACTCGGTCGGGTCGAGAGCCAATTGCTGCGGGCGGTCCACGTTGCCGGCGATCGCCTCCGGGCCGCACGGCGTCTCGGTGGTGCGACGCCGGGCGAGAAGGATGCGCGGGTCCTGGCTGCCGCGCTCAGGGACCCGAGCCGGGCAGTCGTGATCGAGCCTGAACCCGTCCAAGCCCCCGCAGCGAGTCGCACCGCCGGTGCCACTCCGAGACAACTCATCGGGCAGCCCGCGGCACCCGGATCGGCGACAGGACAGGTTCAGATGGTGCGAACGCCGGATGACCTGGGACGATTCCGAGCGGGTCAGGTTCTCGTGTGTGACGCGATCCAGCCGTCGATGACCCACCTGGTGCCCCTTGCGGCAGCCGTAGTGGAGCGACGCGGAGGAATGCTGATTCATGGCGCCATCATTGCTCGGGAGCTCGGCATTCCGTGTGTGAATGGCGTCGTCGATGCGACGGCAATCTTGGACGACGGAGAGCTGGTGACCGTCGACGGGTATCTCGGCATTGTCTTTGTCGGAAAACCAGAATTCGATAGGGAACGGACCTTTGAGTCTACAGGATCTCGTCGAGGTCGCCTTGAGATCCTCAGACATGATTCCTGAGCATCAACTCCTTGGGGTGGGGATCTAGGTACATCTGTCCGCGGAGGTACGAGACGTCATGCCGGTTGACGTGGTGACGGATGAGGGTGAGGGGCACGATGAGGGGAATCAGCCGCCGCCGGTAGTCCTTTGTTACCGACAAGAGTTCGTGACGAGAATCGCGGTCGAGTTGCTCCTTGAAAAAGCCCATCATGTGCATGAGCACGTTTGCATGACGGGACGGCGTCGCGCGCACGCTCAGTGCTGCCATGAACTCCGCCTCGTACTGGGCGCGCACTTCCTCACGGGGAAGACTCTTCGCCCGTGCCACCAGACGCCCCAGCTTCTCGTATCCCTTCGGGGAGTGGGCCAGAAGCTGGAACTTGTGGGCCGTGTGAAAGCCAACGAGATCGCGCAGGGCCCAGCGCTGCTCGAAAAGCGACCGCACCCGGCGGTACGCGAAGACGCGCTCGACGAAGTTCTCCCGCAGCCGTGGGTCACAGAGGCGTCCTTCTTCTTCAACGGGTAACTGCGGATATGCGGTGAGCAAGGCCTCTGCAAAGAGCCCGCGGCCGGTTTTCGACGGTGCCCCACCGCGAGGGCTGTACACCTTCACACGCTCCATACCGCAGCTGGGTGAGTCCTTCTTGAGCACGTACCCACAGAGGTTGTCTTTCTCCAACGCCGTCACCCTACGGGCCGCATACCGGGACATGCCCTCAGTGTGGTCGGCACCGCTCTTGGGCGTGATCAGGCGATTGCCACCGCGTTCATGAACGAGTCGAAGCGTCTCTCGGGGGATCCCCAGGCCCATCTCCACCTCGGGACAGACGGGGACCCACTCGACGAATCGCCCGAAAGTCTCAACCAAAAACGCATCACGTTTATGTCCGCTGTCGAATCGGACCTTCCTTCCGAGCAAGCACGAAGAAACACCAATCCGAATCGGGGCCTGATCTGACTCGATCATTCCATCACCATGGTCGGAGAAAGTTGATCACTTCTGCATCAGGTATCACACGCCGGGGGGTTCATCTAGACAAGGTGGCTCAGGTTGACCGGCCTTGATGTCCGCAGTCAACAGGTCGGTTGCTGCCATGAACGGCTAGCCGACGATCCGGGTCACTCGGGCGAGGTCTCGGCGACGGCTGATCGTGGAACCCTTTTTGCGAATACGAGAGCGGGCCCTTCAGAGGGGATCAAGGGACCGGACACTGGTGACTGGCGCCCGTCTGCCGTTTACCGATACCAATCCGTGCAGGGGGCTATGGGTGCTCGGGCGGCCATGCTAACTCAAAGGGATAAGCCACTGGCTAAGCCAGTGGTATGAACAATG
>JBDHFY010000497.1:0-2520 GCA_039590195.1 Gemmatimonadota bacterium
TGGCCTGCGAGGCTCCCCGGCGGGCGGAGACGATGAACTGGCAATGTGGGGAACCCGTCTTTGGGGGCACTTAAGCACGTTCCGGCATCGATGTCAATACCTGAGTGTGGGATCGTTCGAACGGGCAGTCCGACGGATCATCGCGCTGGTGACATGATTGCTGTTTGCTGCTGGCCCCGCAGCGTCTCGGCGCGATCGGTCGCGACGCCTAGGGACAGGTTCCTATGCTCTGAATCCTGCAGGCCGCTGCTGCCGGCGGCCGTTCCCCGCTGCTATCCAGGCCGTAGCTCCCTTCCGCCACAGGGCGAGCTCGAGTCCGCCGCCGAAACGATCGAGTATCTCCTCTCCATTCCGTCGTTGATGTCGGTGGCGCGGCTCCAGCTAGATCCACGCTGGAAGCCACTCTGGAACCATCCTCGCTTTCTGGCGCTAATGGAACGACACAGCTGATCCGCGCGTCGAATTGTCTTGCCGGCCGGGGACTTGACCGCCGACTATGGTCCAGCGCCAGCACCACGTTCCAAGCCTGTCCGTGTCGCTGGAACACCTCAAGTCTACGTATCAGGCAGGCATTACCAGACGCAATGACCCACAACGCGTAAACCGAGACTCCGACCCAACAGAGACAAAGAGACCGAACATCGAGCCTGTTGGAATGGTCTGCGGCGCGTTTGGTGGCGAACGGTGGATGGCTGTTAACCGCCGACACTGCGCCGCGGGACAAGCCGCAACATCGCGCTACTCTGCGCCGTGCGTGAAGCGACTCTGTTACTTGGGGATAAGAGAGACCAGCGCGGGGAAGAGGATGGCTCCCCTTGTTACCCGGAAAACGAACAGCGAAAACAGAGACCTGTCACCTGGAGTGGACAGGCATCGCGGACTGCCTCTCGGCTCTCTCGTACCCTACGATTCCCTTACGATCCCGACCTGAATCCGGGCCGAGCTAGGATTGGGCATAGTTCATTGTGGAGCCGGCGGCTGTCCGCTCAAGTCCAGACGGAAGGCGCCCTCACCATTCGTGGCCACGTAAACGTGTCTGCCATCGGAAGAGATGGACAGCCCGGTCGTTGCAGGCATGGTCAGTCCTTCGTTGATCTGCGTCCAGACGAGGCCTCCGACCGTAGACCGGTAGACGCCGCTCAAGAGATCGGAGAGATACACGATGTGCGGATTGACGGGATCGAACTGGATATCCCGGATGGAACTGTTGGGCTGTAATCCCGCCGCGATCATCTGCCAGTTCTTTCCGGCGTCCATGCTGGCGTACAAGCCCTGTCCATCGACCCCCGCCAGCAGATAGCTTGGCTGCTGCGGATGAATGGCGATAGCCCCGACCCGGGTCGCCGGCAAGCCAGTCAGCAACGTCCATGATGTGCCGCCGTCGGTCGTCCTGAAAAGGCCCCGTTGGGTGCCGACATAGACAAACTCGGCGTCTGAGGGGTGGACAGCCAAGTCGACCACCGCCTCATTCGCGATACTCGCGTCGTTCGCGAGGTTCCAAGCCGCGCCTCCGTTTCGAGAGACAAACACTCCTCGGCCTCCCGCGCACGGGGCTTCTTCATTTACTAGGCAGATCGTATCCGCGATTCCCGTATAAACGATATCGGAATCGGAGGGCGCAAAGACGATCGGCGCGTGCGAGACCGCGTTCACAGGCCGCTGGCGAATCTGCCAGGTAGAGCCGCTATCAAACGACTCCCAGATGGCCTGATCCCCGTTGGCCAGCAAATGGCTTGGGGCGCTCGGGTCAACGATGATCCCGCCGTACTCCGCGGTCGCCACGGGTGTCCCGGGAGGCGGATAGCGCAGGCCCTCCCAGGAAGTGCCGGCATCGATGCTACCCCAGATGCCAGTCCGCCCGCCCGCGTAGATCCTGGCCGCATTCTGCGGGTCGATGGCCACGTTCAATGTCTGCGCCCCGGTATAACCGTCACTGGCATTGATCCAGTTCTCGCCGCCGTCCACGCTCAGGAAGTTGCCTCCCAGGTAGTTGTTGGCAAAGACACGGTCCGGATCGTCGGGATCACACTGAAAATCGATCGGTGTCCCGGCCAGAATCCCCGGTGGGCCCCAGCCACCCTCCTGTCCTGTGACCTGAGTCCAGGTCTCGCCGCCATCGTGGCTTCGATAGACGCCTGTGGCATCTGCGGCGTAGGCGATCGCCGTATTCGATGGACAGATCTCGACAACGTTGCCCCCACCGCCAACCAGCACCTGTGTCCAGGTCTCCCCCCCGTCGACCGTGCGATAGACGCCTGTCGGGTCAGGCAGGCTGTTCTCAACCCGATAGGCATAGTAGAGATCGGTTTCCGCCTTGCCTGCAGCTGCCAGCAAGATGTTGGGATCATCGGGGTGCATGAACAGGCTGCCGATGTACAGGAAGTTCAGGCCGTTCGATTCATTCAGGACATACCAGCTATTCCCGCCATCCGTTGACTTGAGCACGCCCAAGCCCCCATAGGGAACCGGGCTGGTGCCCGGATCGCTCTCTCCCACCGCGCCCCGATCGAAGATCCCCGT
>JBDHFY010000498.1:0-3027 GCA_039590195.1 Gemmatimonadota bacterium
GGGATCGATCTCGGTTCGAACGACGTGGACGTGAACGACGACGGCGACGGGGACGCCGGCGCCAACGGCCTCCAGAACTTTCCGGTCGTGACGTCGGTGATCGCCGGGAGCACCACCATTGAAGGAACGCTGAATAGCACAGCGGACACCGAGTTTCACCTACAGTTCTTTACGAGCACCACCTGTGACGCTCTGGATCATGGGGAAGGGGAGAGCCTGCTCGACACGGGGGAGGTCACCACGGACGCCAGCGGAGACGCGAGCTTCACGGTCAGCTCTCAGCAAACACCGCCGGCAGGCCACGCGTATCTCACGGTGACCGCCACCTCTCCCGACAACAACACCTCCGAGTTCTCGGCGTGTGTTGCGGTGGTTGACGACTTCGAGGTGGCCGTTTCTCCGGAATCCAACACAGTCAGCGCCGGCGCTAGTGCGACCTACACGGTGACGGTGAGTGCTTTGGCAAATCCGATCAATGCAAATGTCTCACTGGCGTGCTCGGGTTTGCCCAATCTCAGTTCGTGTGCGTTTGCTCCAGCAAGCTTCACTCCCACCACCGCGGCAACCTCTACACTCACCGTATCGACGACGGCACCGTCGGTGTCGCTGAGACCGACGCTCGACGAGAAGGACCAGACACCGTTGTACGCGGTGGTTTGGCACGCTTGGGGTGGTGTTGGGACTGTCTTTCGCGACGCGTACTGCGCCTCGGCGCAAGCGTATCGCGTCACCGTTGCTTCTCGCGCTGATCGTATCTGGCCTGGTACTGTACACGGCGTGCGGCGGCGAGGAGCCGACAGGACCGAGCAACGGCGGGACTCCCATACCCGGGACGCCCGCCGGAACTCACTCGTTCACGATTACTGCAAGTTCTGGGGCGCTCGAGCATTCGACGACGGCTACGTTGGTGGTGCAGTAAAGGGGCGCGTGATGCAGCTATTCACCAATGACACCAGTTGCGTTTCTCGTCCCGTGTGGGAGCGCGTGAAAGGCGTCCGGATTTTGTGGATGTTAGTCGTTCTGGCATTCCCCATAACTGCGGATGCGCAGCTGCCCCTCCATGAGGCAGCCGTCCGCAACGACACAGTTACCGTCCGCACGCTCCTCGCTCAGGGGGCGGACGTCAGTGCGGTGGATCAGAACGGATTCAGCCCACTCCACGTAGCAGCAATGGCGGGAAATAGCGCGGTTGCCGAGCTACTGCTCGACGCGGACGCAGAGATTGAAACAACGACCCAATCGGGGTGGCACGCGCTCAACTTCGCGGCGCAGCGGGGACATCCGGATGTGGTAGAATTGCTGCTCGAGCGTGGGGCCGACGTCGAATCCCGGGACGAGTACGGTTGGACGTCCCTCCATCAGGCAGCAGACGAAGGTCATCCCGAGGTCGCAGCCGTCTTGCTTGCCCACGGCGCGGATAAGAATGCCAAGGCAACGAACGACTGGCGGCCCTTGCACTATTCGGCGCGGGCGCAGGGGAAGGTTGGTGGGAGGCATGCGGAGGTCGCACGGCTACTGATCGAGGCTGGGGCTCGGATCAAGGCGGAGAACGTGGTCGGGGCCATGCCCTTCCACGTGGCCGCTCGGCACGGAAATCGTGCGGTCGCCGAGCTGCTTCTGACAAACGGGGCGCGCGTGACCGATGAAAATGACCGCGAGGAGACCCCGCTCCATTACGCCGCTTGGGGACAGGATGACCCGTCCATGATCAGGTTCTTACTCGCCGAGGGTGCAGATCTCCATGCGCGGTCAAAGCAGCAGCGGACCCCACTTCATAGAGCCGCACAAGCCGGCAGGCTCGAAGTAGTGAGGCTACTGCTTGATCGCGGTGCCGACGTCGATGTGGAGGCAGAGGACCACTGGACGCCACTACACATCGCTTCGCGGAATGGGCATGGAGCCGTGGTCGAGCTCCTGCTTGGCAATGGCCCCGATGTCAATGCCAAATCACGTGACGACTGGACACCGCTACACATTGCGTCAGAGCATGGGCATCGAGCCGTAGTCGAGATGTTGCTTGCCAATGGCGCCGACGTCGATGCCAAGGGGAAGGACGATTGGAGGCCCCTGCATTTGGGGGCGCAAAACGGCCAAGACACGGTGGTGGCGGTGTTACTGGGCAATGGGGCCGAGGTGAACGTGCGACACAAAGGGGGAGGAACACCCCTCCACCGTGCGGCCTTTAACGGTTCGCTATCGGTGGCGAGGCTGTTGCTCGAGGACGGAGCCGACGTCCACGCCGGGGACAGGAACAACTGGACGCCGTTGCACTATGTTGCCGAGGGTTCCGCCGACCTTACCACGGTCGAACTACTGCTCGAGTCTGGGGCAGAGGTCAACGCCGAGTCGAAGGCAGGAGACACGCCGCTGGACATTGCTGAGCGCGAGGATCACGACGAACTGGCCGCGTTCTTGAGGAGACGGGGCGCCAGGTAGCGCACCGCTCGAATACCTGACGGAACGGATAGCAGCTGCGTAGATTGCTGGGCACTTGTTCGGGTGGCAGGTGCCCGGCAGCAAGCTGGATTCATCGCGGACGCGGGTACGACTCCTCGGGAAGGCGTCGACCGATGATGATAGAACTTTGGTGGAAAGTCTTTCTCGGCGGCCTGATCATTGCGGGCGTTCTCAAGCTGCTCGGCAATTCAGCCAATTTCGTTCTACTGTTCTTCCTGTCGTCGATTGGTGTACTGCTCCTCTTCGTTGTCGCTATGGTGGTTTCCGGCTTTCTCAGCGAGCGGAAGAAATCAGAATAGGGTGAGACCTCTAGCTTGGGTGCCCTAACCTAGTACATTATCACCCTACACTAATCCTTAGCCCGGGTGGCGAAACTGGTATGCGCAAGGGGCTGCCAATCGAACAGCAGCGCACCACTCGACCGGCCGGTCAAATCAAACGCGAATCGAGGGATTCATGACTGCAGCACTCGATCACCGAGACCTGTATCGGCTTCCGTGGACCCTGTCGGACAATGCCATCGCATGGCTCGAGCCCACGATGAAGTGCAACCTCGCGTGCGAAGGGTGC
>JBDHFY010000499.1:0-2922 GCA_039590195.1 Gemmatimonadota bacterium
TTCCTTGTCGATGTCCTGGCCCAGGAGACAGACGGTGAGGAACTCCCCCTTGGGGATGATGGCGGCGCAGTCGATTCGGGGCAAGTCCACGAGGAAGATGTGCATGGAGTTCCCGAAGTGCTGCGTGATCGCCTCGTGGCCCAGGTTCAGCTCCGTTATATAGGCCTTTGTCGTCTTCGGACGTCCGAAATTCAGGCCAAGACCCTCGAAGAGTTGCCAGGCGGACGAGTTGACGCCGGTGGCGCCCACGAGGAGGTCATAAGTCTGGGCCGCGTCCTTCAGACGCACCTCGGGTCGCCCGTCGTCCCATCCGACTTCGCCCACCCGCGCCTGCACCACCTTTGCGCCGAACTCCTGCGCCAAGGCCAGCAGATAGCCGTCCAGGCCTCCCCACTTGACCTCCTCAACGTCCCTGGGCCCGCCGCCTCGGTGGAGGGCCGCGATCCGCTTCTCGTTGAGCGGCGTGTCGATCCGTACGCTGGTTCTGTCGGTATGGAGGACGTAGGAGTCGATGCCTCTCTGCACGACCGTGGTCGGGAGGTCGATGCCCTCAATCGCCAGGGCCTGGACCAGAGATTCGGAGACAATGCCGCCGCACATGTTGCAGCCGCCCGACCCGAGAAGGATCCGGCAGGACCACCGCCAATTACCCCGATCCGGGAGCCATCGTCGAGCATCAGACTCATTTCGTCCACCACACTACCTTCTGCGACGGCTCAAGCCGCCAAAGTCTCACCGCTTCGAAACACGGACAACAAAACGCGCGCCATCCAAGTTGACGCGTGTTATGCGAAGATTATACACAATGATCCTTGGATTGTCTCTAGGCCATTCGCCGTATCTATTTGTCGGGCGCTACCCGACACGAGTACGTCCGTGTGGGGCGCTACCCGACATGGACACCAGTATAGCCGTGGCATAGATGGAGCGTCCAGCCCTTGGTGGCCGGCGTTGGGCAGGTCCGGTGCGAGTGGATCGATCGACTGACTGCCCGCATGCCGCCGCGGCGCTTGAGTGCCGCGTGGCACCGCCAGCCGCTGTCTCAGACGCGCGTAGTCGATTACAATCGGATCGAGACGCGGCCCCGTCATCGCCCACGTCCACGGAACCGAGCTCCAGTATCAACTATCAGGGGCAGGGACTACTCGCGCATGCAAGACAACCGAAGAGTCCTTCTAGCGGGGGCCAGTGGCTACGTCGGGGGACGGCTTCTCAGACCCCTTGAGGCCGCGGGCTACAGCGTTCGCTGCTTGGCGCGGCGTCCAGAGTTTCTGAGTGCAAGGGCCGATAGGCGCACGCAGGTAGTGGAGGGCGACCTCCTCGATCGGGATTCGCTACTCGCGGCCATGGAAGGTGTGGACACCGCCTACTACTTGGTGCACTCCCTGAGTGCCGGGAGCGAGTTCGAGGAAGCGGACAGGCGTGCCGCCAAGAACTTTGCCTGGGCGGCCAAGGCGGCTGGCGTGGGACGGATCATCTACCTCGGCGCACTCGCCAACGAGGTTCGCCTATCGCCTCACCTGAAGAGCAGACTCGAAGTCGGCCGCATCCTGCGTGATTCGGGCGTTCCGACGATCGAGTTTCGGGCCTCGATCATCATCGGGTCGGGCAGCTTGTCCTTCGAAGTGGTCCGGGCGCTCGTGGACAGGCTCCCCGTATTGACGCCGCCCCGCTGGGTCCGCACTCCCGCACAGCCGATTGCCATCGAGGACGCGATCGCATACCTGATGGCGGCGCTCACCGTCGATCTGGAGGAAAGCGCCGTCTTCGAAATCGGCGGCGCGGATCGGGTTTCCTACCAGCAGATCATGGTGGAGTACGCGCACCTGCGGGGCTTGAAACGGTTGATCATACCCCTGCCGGTGCTCATGCCCGGGCTTTCGAGCCTCTGGCTCGGCCTCGTTACGCCGGTCTATGCTCGAACGGGTCGAAACCTCATCGATAGCACGCCCCACGAGACGCTGGTCAATGACGACCGCGCCCTTCGGGTATTTCCCATCCGGCCTAGGGGTATCCGCGAGGCGGTGGAGCGAGCGCTCACTAACGAGGATCGGGAGATGGCCGAGACCCACTGGTCAGATGCGCTGTCGTCGCGCGGCCCGACCCGCACATGGGGCGGTGTCAAGTTCGGCTCTCGGCTGGTGGACTCGCGTGTCGCACGCGTCGTCCACCCCGTCGCCCAGGCCTTTAGACCGATCCGTCGGATCGGTGGCCAGACGGGTTGGTACTACGCCAACTGGATGTGGCGATTGCGAGGGTTCATCGATCGGCTGGTCGGCGGACCGGGGCTGCGGCGCGGTCGACGAGACCCGGAGTGGGCACTCGCCGGAGACCATCTTGACTTCTGGCGGGTTGAGGCGTTCGAGCCGAACCACTTGCTTCGGCTGTTCGCGGAGATGAAGCTCCCCGGGCGTGCCTGGCTCCAGTTTGAAGTCGATGAAGATGATATTGGGACGATAATCAGGCAGACTGCTATCTTCGACCCGATCGGCCTGTTTGGCCTGCTGTATTGGTACGCTCTCTTCCCCGTGCACTCGTTGATCTTCCGAGGAATGTTGCGCCGTATCGTGAAAGCCCTGGACAAGCAGGACGAGTCCTCGGGTTAGAACCCGTTTGTGCCCCCACGGGCAAGGTTCGCGCTGCCGGCAATCTCCTGGAGAGCCTGCGATTGGCTGCTAACGTATCCGTGGCGAAATCAAGGGCGGATCTGTATTGACTGCGGGGCGGATGAGGAAGTGTCCTCACACTCGGCTTGTAGGTTTGAGTCCTGCCGGGGGCGCCATTCGCATGTCCCCAGGCGCCGGAGGCCAGGGCGGATCTTGGCGATAGTTCGGCGAGATTCGCCTGACATACTGGTTCCAGATGGATTGGAGTGTGGGGAGAGGAGGAATAGATGCATTCCAACGCACGCGCGGGTCCGCT
>JBDHFY010000500.1:0-2499 GCA_039590195.1 Gemmatimonadota bacterium
CACGGCGTTCCTCTTTCGGAACGGCCAGCTGATCGATCTGTTCCCGGGGCTGCTGGAATCGGGCGGACACGCTGAAGCGGAGGCGATCAATGATGCAGGCCTGATCGCCGGCAACGTTGTTTTCTTGGAGATTCTCCCCCCCATCACGTACATCGGACGAGCATTTGTCTGGAGCAACGGCGCGCTCACCCTGATCGAGCCTCTGGCCGGCGAGGAGGAGAGCGAGGCCATCGATGTCAACAATCGGGGTGAGGTGCTGTGCCGTTCGGGCAACCGGGCTTTTTTCTGGGAGGACGGCGTGGTGACCGAGCTCGGTGCGCTCGGCATGAGCCTGAACGATCTCAACGACGCAGGCCAGATCGCCGGCGGCATCGTGGCGAATGACGGCTACTTCCATGCCGCGCTGTACGACGACGGTCTGATCATCGATCTCGGGATGCTGGGCGGCCACAGCGGTGGGCGGGCATTGAACAACCTTGGTCATGTCGTTGGCCTGTCCGAGATCGAAGGGATCGATTGGCCCCCGCATGCGGCGCTCTGGAGAGATGGCGCGGTTTTCGATCTGCATGCCTTGGTGGAAAACCAGATCGACGGTGTGTTGATCAGCGCAAGCGGCATCAATGACGCCGGCCAGATCATTGCGACCGCGTGGCGCGAACCGTACATCTGGATCGCGTACCTGCTGACCCCTGTCGATCTCGGCGATGTGGTTGGATCGATCCCCACGAAGGTGCGGTAGCGCGGAGCGCCGTCGATCTCGCCCCCTCAGGGGCTCTGATGTCGCGCGCCCCGCCTACCCAGGGCTCCGCTGCGCTCCGCCCTGGGCTAACATACCCGAGCCCTCCGGGCTCCAGAGCGCGCTGGCGACACGTTCGCGAGCGCCCTTTTGTGCGCGAGGCGGCATTCTGCCCCCCAACCGAATACGGCAAGCTCTGTGCTGACTTCTGACCCCTGACTTTCTCTCCGTGGCCGCTCTGTGGTTCTCCGTGGTTCTCCGTGGTGAAAGAACGTGATGAGGTTTCTCCTCCTCCAGGCCCGCAATCCGGGCGACGAAGCCCTCGAGCACGAGCAGGTCGCGTTCCGCGAGATCCTCGAGATCGATCCCGAGGCGCTGCGGTCCTGGGATCTGCTGCAGGGGCCGCCGTCATTCGACCTTGTCGCCGAGCATGATTGTGTGCTCGTGGGCGGTGCGGGCGAGTACGGGATGGGTGACGCCGGCAAGCATCCCTGGCTCGCGGCGTTCATCGACTTCTGCGCCGAGCTTGCGGCCCGCGGCGTGCCGACCTTTGCCTCCTGCTTCGGCTTTCAGACGATCGTCGTCGCGGCCGGAGGTCGCGTCGAGCCGGACATCGCCAACGCGGAGCTGGGCACCTTCGAGCTGACCCTCACCGATGCCGGCTGCCGGGATCCGCTCTTCGGCCAACTGGCCCCCGGCTTCTATGCCCAGTTCGGCCACAAAGACCATGCGGTCGAGGTTCCCTCCGGGCTCCTCAACCTGGCCCGCACGGAGCGCTGCGCTTTTCAGGCACTGCGGGTACCGGACAAGCCGATCTACGCCACACAGTTCCACCCGGAGCTCTCCATGGAGCGCAACCGGGAACGCTTCTTTTGTTATCAGGCGCGCTACGTTCGCCCCGACCTGCCCGAGACTCCCGAACAGGTGCTCGCCTCGTTTCGCGAGACGCCGGAAGCGACGTCACTGTTGAGGCGGTATGTGGAAGCAGTGATTAGTGATTAGTGATTGGTGATTAGTGATTAGGAAGCGATTAGCGATTAGCGATTAGGAAGCGTATTTAATCCAACACAGAGAGCACGAAGGCACCTCAGCGTTTGGGACCGCAGCCCCGAAGGGGCTGTGGTCCCGAACACGTATTCTCTCTGTGTTGTCTCTGTGGTTCTCTGTGCCCTCTGTGGTGAGTACTCTTCACGCGATGAAGCGTGTCGCGCTCGCAACTTGCATACACCTGCCGGAGCCGGACCCGGATGAGGTGCTGTTGCTGCGGGCGTTGGCCGAGGCCGGCGTCGGGGCGGAGCTGCTGCCGTGGGACGACGCGCGCAGGGACGCGAGGGGCTACGACCTGTGTGTCCTGCGCTCGACGTGGAACTATCCCGAATGTCCGGAGGCGTTCGTCCAGTGGATCGAGCGGGTCCACGCAACGACACGACTGCTTAACCCGATCTCCATCCTCCGCTGGAACCTGCACAAGAACTACCTTCGCCAGCTCGAGCAGCGCGGCGTCTGCATCCCCCCCACGAGGTGGCTGCGCCTCGGCGAGCCGACATCGTTTGCCGCGATACTCGATCAAACCGGTTGGACGGACGTCGTCATCAAGCCGTGCATTTCTGCGGCCTCTTACAGGACGCGGCGCTTCTCAGCGGACCAGACCCAGACGGGCCAGGCCTTCCTCGAAACGCTCAGCCGGGAGAACGACGTCATAGTCCAACAATACATGGCCGGATTCGAGGACGGCGGTGAGCGGGCCCTCGTATGGATCGATG
>JBDHFY010000501.1:0-2494 GCA_039590195.1 Gemmatimonadota bacterium
AGTCATTTCGGTGTGGGGGCCGGGATGTGCAACCAGGCGATGTCGTGGACAACGTCGGCGGCACGAAGATGGCGACGCTGGTGCGCACGGGCCTGGTCGTGGAACGCCCCCGGAAGCGTGAGCAGTAGCGGCTTACGGGCACGGTTCGCGGTGGCGTTACCACCTCCGACGCCCCGCGAGGTAACGGTGGGGAGTGGCCGCCGCCGTGCCTTCTTTTCTCGTGGTCGGGTTCCGCCCACACGGACGCAAGCGCGCACTCGGGCCTCTCCACACTCTTGCTGCACGGCCCGACCATTTCACCGAAGTGAGGGCGAGAAACTGAAATGGATTTGGTGCGAAGGATTTTGCGCGAGATAGGTGAGCTGCTGAAAGCGGTAGGCGACCTGGTCGACGAATTCCTTTTGATTGATGGCGACCCGTGAGGCAGTGTCGCATTTGCCAGGTCGGCGCGGTGAGCGACGGTGCATGCACGCGGTGTGGGTTTCGACCAGCCGGGGGGCGCGTGACGGGGCGACAAATGGAACGGCGCGCGGACCGCGCGGAGTGGCAACGCTGTGCTCGGTTCCGACGCGAGGCCGCGCAGAAGCGTCGGGGCCGCTACTCCTCGCGCCCAGTGCTAGCGCCGTGCCGCACAGCATAAGCTGCGAAGAGCTTTGCGCCGGGGCGCCAATTAGCGGGAAACTTCGCCGCCGCGTTGTAGATGTGGCGCTCAACCTGGCGTTTGGAAATCTTGAGCTTCGCGGCAATTTCCTTGGTTTGCGCACCACGCGCATGCTCTTCGGCGACTTCGCGCTGCCGCGGCGTCAGTCGGTCCCAGATTGCCGCCCACTCCGGTGGAAAAGCAACCTCACACTTCATAGCACCCCCGGTGGAAAATCACCGCTTACTACGGTCTGTAGTGCAAAGGTAGACTGCTCACCATGACGACACAACAACACCACACCCTCTATACCACGCGCATGACCGATGCCGAGCGTGCGCGCCTTGAGCGAGCAGCGCGAATGGTCGGTGTCGGTCCACGCACTTTCGCTCGCCGTGCGATTCGCGAGGCGACGGACACCGTGCTCGACGCGGACGCAACGCTGCGGGCCTGGGAGCAGGACGACGGTGACGCAGCCTAAAGACTGCCGAGCGGCCGCCCTGGATTACGCTTGTCGCGGTTGGGCGGTGTTGCCGGTGAACGGGAAACGTCCACTCACTGAGCACGGCGTGCACGACGCGTCGACCGACACGGTCACGATAGGGGCGTGGTGGGAACAGTGGCCGCACGCGAACGTCGCCATTGCGTGTGGACCGACGTCAGGAATCGTCGCCATCGACATCGACGGTCCCAGCGGTGAGGACAGCTTGGTAAACCTCTGCGGGAATCCGCCGACGCCAACGGTGCTCACGTCGAAAGGGCGGCACGTCTACTTCGCACACCCCGGTAATGGCACTGTCGTCAAAAACGCCGTCCGCCTGCGACCTGGATTGGACATTCGCAGCGATGGCGGTTTTGTCGTTGCGCCACCCAGCACGCACGCGTCCGGCACGGTTTACACGTGGGACGACGAGAACGGGCTGGGACTCAATCTCGCGCTGCCGCCACTGCCCGACGGACTGCTCGACGCGCTCACTCCGAGCACCGCACCGACTTTGCGGCGCAAGACCGTCGGGGCCGAACTACCGGAGACGGTTGAGGAAGGGAACCGCAACGATTCACTGTTTCGGTACGGCTGCAAGCTGCGTGGCGATGGGTGCAACGACGCGGAAATCGAAACCGCTTTGGTCACCCTGAACGCTCGGTGCAAGCCGCCCCTCGCCGACGACGAGGTGTCCCGGATTATCGCCAGCGTGGTGGCGTATGAAGCGCCCGAGAAAGCCGACCCTGCGGCCAAGCATCGAGAGGACCAACTTGAGCCGTGGCCGACGCCGGTGGACGGTGGCGTGCTGCTGGATGAACTCCACCACGTCTACGCGACCAATATGGTCTTGCCCGAGGGTGCTGAGTTTGTGTTGCCCTTGTGGACGCTTTGGGCGTGGATTTGCCCGGTGACGTTTGCGAGTCCGCGCTTGGTGTTGGGGTCGCCCGTGAAGGGCTGTGGTAAGACTCGGGCCATGTCCATCGTAAGCACGCTTACACCCCGACCTCTCTTCATTAGCAACGCGACCCCCTCGACGCTCTTTCGACTCATTGACGAGCGGAACCCGACGTTGCTGTTGGACGAGGCGGATACCTGGCTACGACAGAGCGAAGAAGTGCGGGGGATCGTCAATGCGGGCTGGCAGTGGGGCACGAGCGTCACACGGACCGAAGGCAAGGGGACGTTTCACGTCCGCACATTTCGGATTTTTGCGCCTATGGCGCTTGCGTTGATTGGAAGGACGCCACCGACGATTGAGGACCGCAGCATTGTTATTCAGTTGAAGAAGAAGCTGCGGTCCGAACCGCTGCCACGCTGGTCTGTCGCACGGCCGCCAGCGATTTGCGGCGAACTACGGCGCAAGTGCGCAC
>JBDHFY010000502.1:0-2487 GCA_039590195.1 Gemmatimonadota bacterium
AACAGACAACGATATTTATTTCGTCGATAGAGATTCCATCGCGGTTCGGTCCGTGGGCGCGGGGGGTATCGTGTGTGACAAGGACAACCCCGGAAGGCGCTACGCCCTGTGGGGAACGTCCGGAGAGATTACGACCGATGCGGCCGACAGTGCGCTCGTATTTGCTGCCGCTGGCTCGGGTGCGGGCGACGACACGTGGCGGGCAGTGGACCTGGAAGACTCGTGGTCCCCCGGCGTGGCCGGCATGACCACCTGTGCCTGGGCCGTGGCCCAGGTGCCGGACATCATAGTCCGGGTCTCCCACGATACAAACATCGTCGACATAGGCGCGGCGTTCCGGCTGTTTCGGCAGGTTCAGTACGGAATCTATCAGGCAGATGGCCGGTGGTGGCTGGGCCGCAAGGTCGGTGGTGCTGCGAACTATGAGAAGCTCACCGGGCCCCTTCTCGCACCGGGGGCGAACGGCGGGTTGGAACTCAACTACTATGACGCGGCCGGAGCTGTGACAGCCGTGCCAGCCGACGTGCGGACGGTCGAGATCATCATCCGCGCCCAGAGCTTCGGCACATCACGCGGCAGCACGAGCAGCGACCTCACTGAAAGGCAGGACAGCATCAGAACGAAGGTGTTCCTGCGCGGTTAGTGGCCCCATCCCATCCCAACCCCGCCGGGCGGTCAGGCCCTTCGTGACGGACGCCTGCCGCCATCCTGAGGAGCCCTGCCCTTCGACTTCGCTCAGGACAGGCGAAGCAGGGCGTCTCGAAGGGCGGCGGCGTCTTCCTCAGGACAGGCGGACCGGCGGACCGTCCCCCCTCCCACTCCATTTGTGCCGTACCGCACACGACCGCCGTATGTGCGTTAACACCTCACAAGCAAACTGTGCGACTCAACACAGTGTGATGTGCGTTTCTATGTGACTCCACACACGGCGGTTTCTCAATCGTTCCCTATCTTATTTCATGGGCTGACAGTGCTTTGCGCGGCCTTTGCGTAGAGCCGGGGCAGTTGTGGACTGGTCAGGTTCGAAACCGGTGAGGAGCGCATGATACAGTTCTCGAGGAAAGTCGACGCGAAGCTCGGAGATCGCCGCGGGTTCACCATGCCCGTAGTGATGCTTGGCATGGTGGTCATGACCACCATCATGGTCGCCGTGGTCTCCACATCAACCGACGAGCAGAAGACCTCGCGAGCGGTGCGGGCGTCCATGGAAGCGTTCTACGCGGCGGAGACGGGGTTGAACGCCGTCCAGGCCAGGTGGGGCGACACCACGAACACACTGGACAGTGTGACTGCAGCCCTCCAGTCCGGCGGGACGCTGGACCTAGGCTGGACCAGGCTTTCCGACGGTTCGAGCTACAAAGCCGAGGTGATGCGCCTCAACAATGCCGGGAGCCAGAACGTCTTTATGGTCAACGTGGTGGGCCGCGATGCGTCCGGCCACGGCGGCGAGCGGGCTGTGAGCCTGTTGGTCAACCGCATCCCGGGTGAACTCAAACTCGGCGGGTGCTGTGAATCCGCCGCCATGATCCGGGGCGCTGTCGACGTCAACGCGTATACCCATGTCGTCGGAGACGACACCGATCCAGCGGTGTGGGGCGGCGGTGTTTGTGACGAGTATGATACGAACGACCAGCCCGGCCTCATCAATAACGGCTATGGCCTCGACTCCCTGTCGATCAGCAGCAGAGGAACCATCGAGTCCCAGGATTCGGTCACGAACGACGAGGCCTATCGACCCGAGCCCGCCATCGTCCAGAAGGACGACATGGACGACGGAACCTTCGATACGTACGGCACCAAATCGTGGCAGGACGTCAAGGACATGGCCACGGTCACGATCGGAAACGGACCCGGCAGCCAGCTCGTAGTCGACTGGGGCGGGGACCCGGTGCCCGACGGGCAGGATAACAAATTCGGCCCGAGGTACCACACTCTCACCGACGGCCACGGCCACGCCATGAGCGATCCCATGCTGGGCACGTGTGACACGACACATCCCATGAACTGGGGGGCGCCCTCGGGACCGTGCGCGGACCACTTCCCCGTCATCCTCGTCCAGGGAGAGGTTGAGATAAAGGACGTGCCATACGACGGTTGGGGAGACGGTATTTTTGACCCGTACGAGGATTGGTACTTCCAGGGCGTCGTCCTCTTGGACACGTTGTCCGATGGCCAGGGGAGCGAGTTCGAATTGGAGAGCCCCGGAACGTTCGCCGGCATCATGATCGGCAAGGGCTGTATCCAGCTACAGGACCACAGCCAGACACATGGCGCCGTCTTCGTGGACGGCAACTTCACACAAGACTCGTGCGAGAACCCTCCCCTCGAGTTGAACAGGGGTGACGACCCCGACGCGCAACCGGAGACCCACCTGTATTACAGCGAGTGTGCGGTACAGAAGGTTCTAAAGGCGACCGGCATGGGCGAGGAAATGGGGGAAGGCGGAGGAGGTGTGACCAAGTTGCCCAGCCGCTCGTTCGCGGAGAT
>JBDHFY010000503.1:0-2475 GCA_039590195.1 Gemmatimonadota bacterium
GTCGGCAACTGTGCCCTGGAGTCGATGGGATTCAAGACGTTCGGTTTCGCGGGCGGGCGCGAGGACGTCTGGGAGCCCGAAGAGGATGTTTACTGGGGGCCCGAGGCTGAGTGGCTCGGGGACGAGCGTTACACCGGCGACCGGGACCTCGAGAACCCGCTCGGCGCCGTGCAGATGGGCCTGATCTACGTGAACCCGGAGGGGCCGAACGGCAACCCGGATCCCCTCCTTGCAGCGCGGGACATTCGGGAGACGTTCCGCCGCATGGCGATGAATGACGAGGAGACGGTGGCGCTCATCGCCGGCGGACACACCTTCGGCAAATCCCACGGTGCTGTCGATGCGGCCCACGTCGGTCCCGAACCCGAAGGTGCCCCCCTGGAGCAGCAAGGCCTGGGCTGGAAGAACAGCTTTGGCAGCGGCAATGCCGGCGACACGATCACCGGCGGGCCGGAAGGCGCATGGACCACCGATCCGGTGAAGTGGGACAACAACTTCTTCGACAACCTGTTCGGCTACGAGTGGGAGCTGACGAAGAGTCCTGCGGGTGCGCAGCAGTGGACCACCAAAGACACCTCGGCCCAGGGCACCGTGCCCGATGCTCACGATCCGTCGAAGAAGCACGCCCCCATGATGCTCACGACGGACCTCTCACTGAGATTGGATCCGGTCTATGCGCCGATCGCGAAGCGCTTCCACGAGAACCCGGAGGAGTTTGCGGACGCCTTCGCCAAGGCGTGGTACAAGCTGACGCACCGCGACATGGGACCCCACTCGCGGTATCTCGGCCCGCTGGTACCCGCGGAGCAGATGTTGTGGCAGGACCCCGTCCCCGACGTCACGCACGAGCTGATCGGAGAGCAAGAGATCGCCGACCTCGAGGGCAAGATCCTCGCATCGGGTCTGTCTGTCTCGCAGCTGGTATCGACCGCCTGGGCGTCGGCCGCGACGTTCCGTGGCACCGACAAGCGCGGTGGCGCCAACGGGGCACGCATTCGCCTCGCGCCGCAGAAGGACTGGGAGGTCAACAACCCGGCCCAACTGCGGGAGGTGCTGCAGACCCTGGAGCAGATCCAGACGGAGTTCAACGCCTCGCGGTCTGACGGGAAGAGGGTCTCGCTCGCTGACGTGATCGTCCTCGGCGGGTGCGCGGCCGTCGAGAAAGCCGCGAAGAACGCCGGGCACGACGTGCAGGTTCCCTTCTCGCCAGGGCGCACCGACGCTTCGCAGGAGGAAACCGACGTGGACTCCGTTGCCGTGCTCGAACCCACTGCAGACGGGTTCCGCAACTACTTCGGAAAGGGAAACGGAAGATCGGCCGAGGAGCTGCTGGTGGATCGGGCGCACATGCTGACGCTGACCGCTCCTGAAATGACGGTGCTCGTCGGCGGTATGCGCGTCCTGAACGCAAACGTCGGGCGGTCCGATCTCGGGGTCTTCACCGAGCGGCCCGAGACGTTGACCAACGACTTCTTCGTGAACCTGCTCGACATGAACACCGAGTGGCAGAAGTCATCCAAGTGCGAGCACGTGTTCGAGGGACGCGATCGCGGGAACGGCGACGTCAAGTGGACCGGCACCGCCGTCGACCTCGTCTTTGGGTCGAGCTCCCAGCTTCGAGCCATCGCCGAAGCCTATGCCTGCGACGACTCGCAGCAGGCGTTCGTGCGTGACTTCGTGGCTGCGTGGAACAAGGTGATGAATCTCGATCGCTTCGACCTTGTCTGATCACGGCGGTTCGTGAGAATGGAGTTCTAAGCGCCGACGGTTGACCGGATCCAGATCGTCCCTGGATGGTTCGAGGGGCTGCAGGCCGGGCCCTGAGCGTGCCCAGCCTCAGCCCCGCGGATGTCGCTCCACCCCGCGCATCTGGGAGAAATGTCGGTCGAAAGCGAAGATGCCTCGGACACCCGACCGTCTCGACACCGCGAGCAGGCTACAGTCCGTGTACGACCAGTCCTTGTCGTCGTGCATCTGGAAGATCTCCCAGGCGTCTCGCTCACCATCGGGGCCGAGCGCACTCCACCGGTACGCAGGGTTGCGGCGCAGCTCTCGTCCGACCTTGATCGCCGTCTGCACGCTCAGACGAACCTTCAGCAAGGTCATGGTCTCGGCGAATACCGTATCGACCAGAACGAACACGCCCCCACGGTCCAGCCAGCGTTTGACGAACGACCGCGAAGCACGATGATTCTTGTCGGTGCGTGCCACGAACGCATAGATCGCGCCCGTGTCGATCAGGATGCTGTGTTCGGCCATTTCACGAGCGGCGCCTGCGCTGGCGCCCGCCACCCGCGAGGTAAAGCTCCGGGTTCTCGCTGACGGCCACGCCGTCGATCTGCGGCCCGTGATCCTCCGCGATCCCGGCGATGTCCCACAAGCCGTCGACGCTTGCGGAGCGTTGCGCGGACTCGGATTCCCGCTCGATCAATCGGCGCACGACCTCGGCCATGCTGACGCCGTCGAGGCGAGCGC
>JBDHFY010000504.1:0-2471 GCA_039590195.1 Gemmatimonadota bacterium
CTCGCTGCACCGGGAGATGGAGGCCATGGCGGAGGCGGGCATGACACCCTACGAGATTCTGGAGAGCGGCACGAAGAACGTGGGGGATTACTTCCGCAGTCAGGACAACTTCGGTACGGTCGGTGTGGGGCAGCGGGCAGATTTCATTCTCACCAACTCCAATCCCCTGGAGGACGTGGCCAACGTGGCGGACCGCGTCGGTGTGATGGTCCGGGGACGGTGGCTTTCGGAGGAGGCCATTCAGGAGCGCCTGGCGGAGATCGCGCAGCAAATGTCATCCACAACGGACTAGTGACCAAGATGAAGCAATCGTTGGTGGGCCTTACTGTCGTTCTCGTCGGTTGCGCTGGCGCGGAGCCCGTCGAGTCGGCCGCGGATGTGGTGCGGGCCATGCACGACCGCTATGCGGACGTGTGGTACGAGACGATGACGTTCGTGCAGGACGCGATCTTCTATGAAGAAGACGGTTCGGTGTGGCAGGAGCAGGAGTGGTGGGAGGCGGGGCGCCTCCCCGGCAACCTCCGCATCGACGTCGCGCCGTTCGAGGACGGCAGGGCCACGGTGTACGCCAACGATACCGTGTACATGTTCCGGGACGGCGAGCTGGCGGCTACCTCACCCGGGTTCAACGCCCTGCTGCTGCTGGGCTTCGACGTGTACGCCCAGCCTGCCGAGCGCACGTTGGAACAGCTCGAGACCCTCGGGTACGATCTCACCAAGTTCCATGAGGACGAGTGGCAAGGCAGGGCCGTGTACGTGGTGGGCGCCGACGAAAGGGACGATCACTCGCGACAATTCTGGGTGGACCAAGAACGCCTGCTCTTCGTGCGTCTCCTCCAACCGGTCGGGGAGGACGGGACCAGTATTCAGGAGATTCAGTTCAACGAGTATGAGCCCCTGGGCGGCGGGTGGATTGCGCCGGAGGTAGTGTTCCTGAGGGACGGCCGCGTGACGTGGCGGGAAGTGTACCGGGACATGCGGGCGAACGTGGAGTTGGGAGACGAACTGTTTGCCACCGACCGGTATCGGCCGCCCGCCTGGGTGCAATAGGAAGTAGCGTCACGCCGCCGCGTCTTCCCGTTCGGCCAGGCGCTTCTCCTGACGCCGGCCGAGGGCAAGTCCGATCCCCGCCCACACGGCGGCGAACGGCACGGCAACCAGGGCGATGGCGCCGATGGAGAGGCCGATCCACGCCAACCCTGTGTATATCCACGCACTCACAAGGTCACCGCCGCGGTACACCGCCGCATCGATGAAGGCTTTGGATTTGTATCGCTCTTCCCGTTCCACCACTGTGTAGAGCACCTCCCGTGCCGGCCTGGCGACCGAGTACCGGCCCGCACGATACAACACCTGAAGCACCACAAGGACGCCCAGCAGGGGATACGCGCCGAGACTGAAGAATCCCAGAAACATCAGCGCGGGAACCGCGGCGAGACTGAGACCAATCCCAAGAATCCGGAGGATGTGTGCCGTCAGGAACGCCTGCGTGAGGATCGTGAGCGAGTTGGCGCCCAGGTCGATCATGGCGTAGAAGGCCGTGCGCTCCCCGCGATCGGTGATGGCCTGCCCGACCAGATCGGCTTGCTGGTAGTAGAGGATGGTCGACGCGAACGTCATCAACGCGATGTACCCTGCGATCTGACGCAAGTAGGGAGATCGAAACACCAACCCGATTCCACTGAGTGCCGTGCCCCGGATGGGCTCCGACTCTTCCGTTCGCAGGGCGCTCTGGGCGCCGCCCGATCTGCGGTGCAGCAACTGGGCGAATTGCGATGCCACTTCCAACGGAATGATGGCGATCAACAACAGGGTGAACGTGGGTACCATCGAGGCCAGGGACGCGGTGACCGAGGATCCGGCAATTCCTCCCAAGGATGATCCGACTGCGATGAAGCCGAATAGGCGCCGACCCTGTTCGTTGCTGAACAGGTCCGTGATGAAACCCCAAAAGACAGTGACCACGAAAAGGGCAAACATGCTCGCCCACACGTAGAACACCCGGTCGATCCAGGGGCGGGCGCTCTCCGGCAGGAGCGTGAGCACCGCAAAGAAGATCAAGAGGTTGGCGGCGAAGAACCGGTTGGCCAGGGGAATGAAAACGCCGCGGGAGTACCGGGACACCACCGCCGAATAAAGCGGCACGGCCACGACCGCCATGACAACGAAGACCGCGGTCCAGAGGTACTGGAGATTCCCACGGTCGGCGGAGCTGATCTCGTCCCTAACGGCTCGCAGGATGTAGTAGCTCAGGAGGATGCAGAATCCGTAGGCCGTCGCCATGAGCATCGGCCAGACTTCGTCCTCCTTTGCTGAGACCAGTTTCCTCACAAGGCGCGCTATCATGGTTCTCTCTCGCTTGGGTTCTCTTCTGCGGTGGACGCACGTCCCCCAGGTATTCGCGTCAGCCGCGTAGACTGTTGAGATCGAGACTGATCGTTGCCGGTCAGCCGCTCCGGGCGTGCCACTCC
>JBDHFY010000505.1:0-2462 GCA_039590195.1 Gemmatimonadota bacterium
ATGGGTCAGCATCTCGACCGACACGGCAGCGACGAGATCACGGATCTGAGATCCCTCAAGTGGGACTTCGAAAAGCCGAAGGGGAAAATCGAGTGGATCACCACGTTCCGCCTGTACGACGGGAAGTTCCTTTCGGAATTCGTAAAGGAGGGGCCGGTTCGCATCCATATGCTCCCGGAAGCCGGATGCCTGGCTGTCGGGGGAGGGCGGAACCGCCTCCTGGCACTGATGAAGCTTGGATTCCGAAACGCCAAGCAGTTACGGGAGGCAGTCTGGGACGAGGCCAACAAGAGTTACGTCCGGGGCGACATCGCCATCAACTATCCCGGGAAGCCTGTGTGGGACGATATCCCGCCCGACACCTCGCAGCAGGGCTGGGTGGACAAAACCAGGCGCTGGACGGACGCCTGGAAACAGGGACTCAGCCTGACCATGGGGGAGGTGTACCAGGCGCTTTTCAAGGAAGGATAGAACCCTCTTTGGCTTCGATCCCCCGCCTCTTAGGAGGCCTACCGGCCCAGCAAGTTCTCAAAAAGAACAATCACGAGGCGATAATGCAGCTCGATCGGGCCCTCGCCGAGCCACGAGTTTACTCGTGGTCACGGGATTAATGACTTCCGCGGAATCCTCTCGTCCCGCATGGCAGCGTGGTACGCGAAGCTCGCCATGACGACCGCGTTGATCATCAGGTCGTGCGGCAGCGCCTTGTCGAACATGTCCATGTTGAAGTGGTGCGTCCGGGCCCGGTAATCGATCCGGTCCTGGATGAACTGAAATCCGGGGAGGCCGGCCTGGTCGAACGCCAGGTGATCCGTCCCCGTGTTGCTGAACTGCGATAACGTCTTCACCCCGAGATCGTGGAATGGTTTCAGCCATGCCTCGAAGATGGGAGTAACCACCGTGTTGCCCTGTAGGTGCACTCCGCGAAACTGGCCCGTTCCGTTGTCTATGTTGAAGTAGACCGAGAACTTGTCGTAGTCGGCAGTTGTGCCGTCACCCGGGTTCCCCAGGTGATTGCGCACATAGCCGCGCGATCCCCTGAGCCCACCTTCTTCGTGGCTCCACAACATCATGCGAATAGTGCGGCGTGGCTGAACGTCTAGGGCCTGCAAGATGCGCATGGCCTCGAGCACGACCGCCACACCTGTGGCGTTGTCGGTCGTGCCGGTACCCGTGTGCCACGAGTCGAGGTGAGCGCCAATGCCGACCACCTCATCCGCCAAGTCGCCGCCCGGTATCTCGCCCAACACGTTGTAGCCCTGTGTATCGCTGTCGTCGATCCCCACACGAACGTCGACTTCCATCGTGACGGGGAGGCCGCGCTCGAGGATGCGGTAGATGCGGTTGTAGTGCTCGGCCGCGACCGCAAGCGTGGGCACAGAGTTGGCGATGCCAGCACGGCTCCGGTCGGACCTGCTCCCCGCGCGTCCCGTAGCGTAGACGGTCCCGTCGCTGCCGATGCTGGCTCGCAGGACCGCCGCGACGCCCTCGGATGCAAAGAACCGCTCGAGTTCGGTTTCGGTGATCTCTTCCGGGCTGAAGGGCTGTTGGTCAGGTTGCCCGCGGCGATGGCGCTGGTAGTTGAGGTCGATTCCCTGCGTCTCGAAGGCGTGGAGCGACTCGTCCCCGTGTCGGAACGCGTCCTGTACGAACCGCGGGTCGACGGGCATGGGAGGCGTCGCCAGCACGATCGCGTTCCGCAGGCGGCCGCGGTACCGGTCCAGATCGGCTGCAGTATTGATGACCGCCATGACAGCCGGCGCGACGACCGGCCCGCTGGTACCGGGCGTGAACGCCAGGGGGTACGCAATGACCATCTGGTAATCGGGCTCCAGCATGTGGACGGAGACACGTTCGAGGTCCCACCCCACCGTGTGCTCGCCCCACGGCTCCCGTGCCACGTTGGCGAGGCCCATCTCCTCCATGCGCCCAGTGGCCCACTCCTGAGCGCGTCTCATGTTGGGTGACCCTGTGAGGCGGGGACCGATCACATCCGATAAGTATCCGGCGTATTCGACAACCTGGGACTTCGTGAGGCCCTCCCCGCGAATCCGTGAAACCACATCCCAGTAGACCGTCTCCTGTGCGGCCGCAGGGGGCGCGAGCAGGACTATCACCACGGCACCGATCAAGGTGCTACGCTTCGAGTTCATCGGGTCCTCTCATCCATGTGTCCACGGGGGGAGTAACTCCCGGCAACGCCCATCGCCTGTTTTCGGCGCCCCCGAAAAATGCGCTGTGTTGCAACATACGGGGGGTGTCTCGAGCGAGCCAGCGATGGCGGCTCTGGTTCACTTCGGCCGGGCGACCTGAGCGGATAAGTCGAATTGACTTTGTCGTATATGCCTAGGTGAGAGTCGCGGCCTCAAAGGCCGCGACTGAGGCGGGACCCCGGGCCGGCGACCGCGGCGCAGCGTTACCGGCGAGGTAAACGCAAGCGTAATGAAGTGACCCCAACCGTC
>JBDHFY010000506.1:0-2749 GCA_039590195.1 Gemmatimonadota bacterium
CGGACGGAGTGACATCTACTCGTTGGGCTGCGTGCTGTATGAGATGCTCGCAGGCGAGCCGCCCCATACCGGACCGACGGCGCAGGCGATCATTGCCAAGCGGATTACGGAGCCGGCCCCTCGCGTCACGACGGTACGGGAGACGGTGCCGGGCCCGGTGGCGGACGCGCTGGAGCGAGCGCTCGCCAGACTCCCGGCGGATCGTCTTGCGCCCGCGGACCGCTTCTCCGAAGCCCTCACCGGACCCGCAACGGCACCGACCGCCGAGGTGTCTACCGCCAGGAGACCGGCGGTGCGACGCAACGTGATTGCCTACGCCGCCGTGGCTATCCTCGCAATCATTGGAGCCTACACTGTCATCTCCCGCGCGCTGGGCCCGCCTCAATCAGCCGAGGCGGCCGCGCTGCCCAGGCTCGCCGTACTGCCGTTCGAGAATCTCGGCAGCTCCGAGGACGACTATTTCGCTGACGGGGTCACCGAGGAAATCACCAGCCGGATTGCCGAAATCAGTGGCATCCACGTCATCTCGCGTCAGAGCGCCATTCAATACAAGGACTCCGAAAAGACGCTTCGGCAGATCGGCGACGAACTGAGGGTTGATTACGTGGTGGAGGGCACGATACGCACCGACCGAGCACAAGATGGCTCGGGTCAGGTACGGGTGACACCGCAGCTCATCCGAGTTTCCGACGACGCGCATCTGTGGACGGATCGCTACACCGCCAACCTCGTACCGGGTGAGGTTTTTGGCGTTCAGGAGCAGATTGCCAACCAGGTGGCAGGGGCGTTGGACGTCACGCTGCTCGAGCCCGAGCGCCGACGCCTGGCGGCACAGCCCACCGACAACTTGGAGGCGTACGACTACTACCTGCGGGGTAATGATTACTGGTTTTATGGAACCGATGAAGCTCAGGACGTTCGGATTGCCATCCGAATGTACCAGAAGGCGGTCGAGTTGGACCCGGAGTTCGCGTTGGCTTACGCTCGGCTCTCGAGGGCGCATTCGGTGATGTGGTTCTACTTCTATGACCGCACCCAAGAGCGTCTCGCAGCGGCAAGGGAAGCGGTGGACCAGGCGCTGAGGCTCGATCCCGACCTGCCCGAAGCACATGAGGCCTTGGGAGCGTACTACTACCATGGTCACCTGGATTATGACCGCGCGCTGGCCGAGTTTGCCATCGCACAGAAGAGCCAGCCCAACCGCGGCGACCTCCTTGAGATTACTGGATTTGTGCAGCGGCGGCAGGGGAAGTTCGTGGAAGCGTTGGCCAATCTCAAACAGGCTGCAGAGCTAGACCCGCGCTCTCCATTCTATGCCGACGAGGTCGCAGAGACCTACTTCCTCGTGCGGAACCCCGTGGAAGCAGCGCGGTACTGTGACCGTGCCATCCAACTGGCTCCCGATTGGGTTTGGCCCTATGCCGTGAAGGCGGAGTGGGTACACCTCCGTTTGGAAGGCAGCACGGAAAAGGCACGGGCAGTGCTGGAGGAGGCTGGTAGGGTTGGCCTCGCACAACACGCCGACTTCGCATACACGTGGGTCTTGCTCGAGATGTGGGATGGCGACTATCAGCAGGCGTTGAACGAGCTTGCCCTGGTTTCGTCAGAAGTTCTTGTTGAAGGTCAATTCCACCACGTGCCCAAGGCCCAGCTGTACGCACAGATTCACGGTCTCATGGGGAACCGACAGATCGAGCAAGCTTATTATGACTCCACACGCGCCATGCTGGAGGCCAGGATTCAGCAGCATCCCGATGATGAGCGCTATCGGAGTGCCCTCGGCATTGCCTATGCCGGCCTCGGCCGCAAGGAAGACGCGATCCGCGAAGGAGAGTTGGCCGTTGAGCTGCTTCCCATGAGCAAGGAAGCCTGGCGAGGCGCTTATAGGGTGGAAGACCTGGCGCGTATCTACACGATGGTCGGTGAGTACGACGCCGCAATCGACCGACTCGAGACCCTGTTGGCTCTCCCGTCGCCAATGTCCGTTCCAATGCTCAGGATCGATCCCACCTGGAATCCCCTGCGCGACCACCCGAGGTTTCAGGCGCTGCTAGAGGAGTACGGGAACTAGCGACTCCACCGGGTCCCGCGCCTGGCGTCGTTGTCTTCGGGCCGCCAATCCCGAGCAAGAATCCCCTTGTTCGTCCAGACCATGGGGAGAAGGTTCGTCCCAATCCGTCGAACCGCCCTCCCTGATTCGGAGGTGGACTATGCGCCACACCGTGATTCCAGCCCTCGCTATCGCCATCTGCCTGCCGCTCAGTGCGCAAGGGCAGGACCGCGAGGCCAAGGTCAAGAACGCGCTGAGCGCAGCTCCGGCTGCTCTCGCGGAACACGCGGCCGTCATGGACTGGGACAACGCCGAGCTGCGTCCGGGCACCAGCGGTTGGACCTGCTTCCCGGACTCCCCTGAGGTGCAAGGCAATACTCCCATGTGCCTGGACGCCCGTGGGTGGATGCGTGGGTAAACGAGCGGGAGGCCCCAGAGGTCTCCGAAGTCGGCATCGCCTACATGCTTCAGGGTGGGTACGATGCGAGCAACTCGGACCCCTTCGCGACGTTTCCGCCAGCCGGTGTCGAGTGTGCCGAGTGTTTAGAGAGTGGCCCGCACCTCATGATCATCGTGCCAGATGTCGCGATGCTCGACGGCCTGCCGACCGATCCCCACAGCGGCGGTCCGTGGGTGATGTTCAAGGGCACCCCCTACGCCCACATCATGATTCCCGTCAACAAGTAGGGCCGTCCCGCT
>JBDHFY010000507.1:0-2432 GCA_039590195.1 Gemmatimonadota bacterium
ACGAGGATGGTGGAGAGCATCAGCAGGTGTCCGAACATGAAGAGCACCAGCAGCAACCCGGATATCATCTCGATCAGATCGACTCGTGCCACGAACCTTGGGTTTTTTAATAAATTCCACTGGTCGAACACTTTATGCCTCCTCCATTGGCAGACCTCATGGATGGACTGCCGCTTCTTCTCAGAATGCAATCGATATGCCATTTCCGTTGGGCCCCAGCGCTCGCGCCGGCCGCCGGCGAGCCAGAGCGCCGAGCATTTTTTTGGATCGGAGCCGCCACCGCGGACCGGCCGGAGCGCATCGGCCACGGTACCGCACAGGAGCATGGAATGGCAGATCGCGGCCGTGAGCCGCCGGTTCAGTGGCCGGCAACTGACGGGCGGGAGCCTGGACGGGCGGCGGCAGCCCCAGCAAGCGCCTCGACGATCACGTCGAGGTTCGCTCTTTGCTGTAGGTGGGAGTGATGAGGCGCTGAACCCTTCTTTTCAGACCAACAGGACTCACGTTTTGACAAGCTCTCGGGTCTGATCTAGCCTCCGCGAAAGGGAACGTCAGGGATCGCAAATGGGGCTGATGCGCTCGTCGCCGCTGGGCTGGAACCCCCAGCTCCCCACCGCACAGGCGTTGCGTTCGCGGACGAGATAGAAGAAACCCGCCCCCGGGTCTGGAACATCGGCGTCGGTAACCAGGGCGCCTCCGAGCGCCGTTGCCAGACAGGTTTCCGAAGTCCCGCTGCCGACCGGGAGGTCCCCGATTCGCCCCCGCAGAACATCGAAGACCGTGTCACTTCCGGCGCAGAACTCGCTGGAGCACCAGGTGAGCGTCTGGAGATCTTTCCCCAACAACACGCCGCGGATCTCCCGCGGATTCCCGAAGGAGCCGGAATCGGCCGGGGCGCAGTCACATAGATCCCCGGCGTCGTCGCCGTCGGCGTTTTCTTGCCCGCTGTTGGGCTGGTTCGGGCAGTTGTCTACGAAATCGGGGACCGTGTCTCCGTCACTGTCACCCTTGCATTGTCCGGCGATGCCGGCTTTGTACAGGTCATTGATCTCACAGTCGGTCAGCGGCCGATCGTAGAACTGCACCTCGTCGACGATCCCACCGAACCAGTCCAGCGACGGTGAGCCGGCGATGAACAGGGCGGAACCATCCACCTGGGGAGTAATTTGCTGGAGCACCGCCGAGTCGCGCCGGCCGTTTACGTAGAGGCGGATCTCGTTTCCGGTGACGGCGGCCGCCACGTGCGCGAACTGGCCGAGCGGCAACGGGGTGCTGGAGCGGACCTCCTGACAGGTGGCGCCGTCAAAGACGGAAAACACCAAATCGCGCACGTCACAGCTCCCCGATTCGATGATCCCTGGGCCGCTGGAGCAACCCTGGGAAACCGCGTACATCTGGAACACTCCCGAGGTGCAGGAGCCGGTCGGTGCCTTGCCGATCACCGGCAGCCTGGGGCTGTCGAGATTCTGCACCTCCACCCAGGACGTAACGGTGAATCGAGTGGCATCAAAATCGGTGCTGCCGGACACCTGAATGTAGCTCCCGGCGCCACCGCTCTGGAATCCGAGATCGACCTTGGCGGGGAGGAACTGATGGCCGGATCCAACGAGGCTGCCATCGTTGGTTCCGAGCAAATCCATGAGATGGCCATCGAGAGGCCACCAGGCCCGGGCCCTCGGGGACACTTGATTGCAGATCGAGGCTTTCCAGAGGGTATCGAAATTGTCGACGAAGTACAGAGCGTTCTCTTCGGGCCAAATGGCCACGGGGGTCCGGACGTCGGTGATGAACGGGGTTGCGATGCCGAGGTCCACCGCGAAGATCGTGTCTTTGGAGCGGTCGGCGAGGAACAGCCTGCCGCTGGGTGCAAACCGGATCCGCGACGGATCTTCCAGCGGGGTCGGAAACGAAAGCACCGCAGACTTGCCGTCCGGAGGGCTGATGCGGTAGAGGTTGGCGTTGCCGTCATTGGTTGAGTTCCCGTTATCGGTCGCGTACAGGGTCGCGCCGACCCTCAGGGCAACCGAAGTGATGTTGGTCAGGTTCTCTGGAATGGGGCCCACGTCGTCATCGAAAACCACCTCCTGGCTCCCGGTAAGCGGACTGACACTGATGATGGCGGTGTCGCCCAGGGGCGCCAGCGGAGGCAAACCGCTCAGCTCCGCCACGAGGATGGAGCCTCCACCCGGGAACCGCGAGGTGATGTCCACCGGCGATGTAAAAGGAGAGGAGAGGGGTACGGGACCCGAGCCGTCATCCTTGTAAATGAGACCGTCGGTGTCTCCCGTCAGGCTCGACGCGCCCAGGTCGGAGACGAAAAGATTTCCGGCGCCGTCCACAACGACCGCCGTCGGGTTCTGGTAGCCGCTGCTGACGACCGTCAGGGATCCGTCGGGATTGATCTCCAGAATTCTTCCGTCAAACCCAGGCCC
>JBDHFY010000508.1:0-2425 GCA_039590195.1 Gemmatimonadota bacterium
CCCAATCATTGTATACTACAGATAATATTCACACAAACCCGCGCCTCCTTTCCTTCGACCTCGATGGCGGAGGGCGCAGTGGGGCGCGATCTTCGCTACTTCGGACAGCCGCAAGGCGTGCAGACGCATCGGTCGGCGGTACACTCTCGGGCGCACGTCTCACTGCAGTACGCCTTTCCGTCCACGTCGACTCGTCGTTCAGCCTCGACCTGACATGAGCAGCTTGGGCAAGCGCATTTCATGTTTCTGGCTCCCGTGGGGTCCTTCATCGTCCGGCTATGGATCGATGGTCCTCGACCGAAAAGCCGGTGTGCACGGCCAGTGTACAGAACCCCCCGGTTCGGCCGGTAGAGGGGCAAGGGATCGGGGGCATCCTCTTTCTGCAGTCCATCGACGGGGTCCGTTCGACCCGAACCTTTCGCGGAGCTGAGCGCGGCAAACAGCACCGGTTGGGTCATCTTTCCCAGGGAACCCGGCCTGCCGCTCTTGCGTGTTCTTGTGCATGGAGGCTGCCGCGATCCAACCCCGGCCGGGAAGCGGGCTTCGGCCGATCGGCTTCCGTGAGCGCATCGACACGATCGACGTGCTGCGGGGGCTGGCGATCCTGGGGATCCTGTTCGTCAACATCCACGATTTCAGCTTCCCGTCCGGCTTCGGCCGGTTTCACGCCGAGACGTTCGGCGGAGCCGCCGATCTGACCGTCCGCAGGGGGCTCCAGCTCCTCATCGAGGCGAAGTTCTACTCGATGTTCTCCTTCCTGTTCGGGCTCGGCGCAGCGGTCCAGATGTCGCGCGCCGAACAGCGGGGCGAGTTCTTCGCATCGCACTATGTGCGCAGGCTTCTCGTTCTCCTCGCGATCGGTCTCGTCCACGACATCTTCCTGTGGACGGGCGGGATCCTGATCGCATACTCCACGCTCGGGTTTCTCCTTCTCCCGTTTCGGAAACGGCGTCCCCGGACTCTTCTCCTGTGGGCCGCGGGCTTGATCCTCGTCCCCCTACTCGTGCTCTCCATCGTCATTCCGCTCACCGCCGACAAGCCGGATCCGAAGGGCGATGCGGCCGCCGTCGAGGAAGTCCAGGCGGAGGAGGACGCGGAGAGAAGGGCCGAGTTCGAGGAGGCCCTCACCCTGTTCCAGAGCGGACGCTACGTCGATCAGGTGAAGTACCGCGTGCGTGAGCTGCCCAAGATGCTCGTGGCGATCCTCGGGCTGAGCGGCTACGTGGTGGCGATGTTCCTCCTCGGAGCCTGGACCTGGCGTGTCGGGATCTTCCAGAACATCGAGGACCACCTCCCCTTGCTGCGGAGGATCCTGCTGTGGGCTCTGGTCCCCGGTGTGCTCGGGAACCTCCTGCTCGCGTGGATGCGGGTGGCCTACTCGGGACCACCTCCCGTCCCGATGATGATCGCGGGTGGCGTGGCTTACCTGATCGGGAATCCGGCGCTGTGCTTCGTCTATGTCACCGCCGTGGTCTTGTTGGTTCGTCGGCCCCGCTGGAGCAGGGTGTTCTCGCCGCTGGCGCCGGTGGGTCGGACGGCGTTGAGCAATTACCTGTTCCAGACCTTCGTCTGCACGACGCTTTTCTACAGCTACGGGCTCGCGTGGTTCGGCAGGATCGGCCCGGCGGTCAACCTGGCCTTGACCGTGGCGATCCTGGCGATTCAGGTCGTGCTGAGCGGGTGGTGGGTCCGTCACTTCCGCTTCGGTCCTGCGGAGTGGCTGTGGCGGTCGTTGACCTATCGCCGCATGCAGCCGATGAAGCCCGGCTGATGGGGACGTTTTCCAAAGCTGCGTTTCGGGGACACCTATCCCGCGGAGACTGACGGTATTCCTGTCCCCGAACCGCGCCATTGGAAAACGTCCCCATCGCCGTTCGTGCCGGAGAAGACCCGTTCGGAGTCCCATACTCCCCGTTCGTGCCGGAGACTCCCGGTTCGTGCAGAAGAAACGCAGACCGGTCACTCCAGCGGCCAGTTCACTCCTCGAGCTTCTTCCAGGCCTCCCAGGCGATGTCGCGACCGGGGTAGGCGACACGGGAGAAAGGCCACTCCTTTCGAACCCACTCCCTGACGGCGGAATAGAGCTCGTCGTCCCTACCTTCGCGAAAAGCGTCCGCGGTGACCCACAGGAAGACCTGCGCGTCGTAGTCCGGGGCATCGGTCGGCACGATGTAGACACAGCCGAGACAATCGGTCTCGTCGTGATTCATGACGGTGTACGTGAACGCCACTCGGCGCTCATACTCCTTCTCGTGATTCTCGAGGGAACGCAAGTTGTCGTCCCGCGTCAGATCCTCCGAAGGCCAGTCGTCACCAGGTCCGAAAACCCCTCGGAGGTGATCGACGCTGCTCATGACGGCGCAGTAATCGAGGTCGACGTCGGTTGCTCGCAGCGGCCGAATGCGCAGGTGCTTGGTCAGCAGCC
>JBDHFY010000509.1:0-3123 GCA_039590195.1 Gemmatimonadota bacterium
GGGGGATTTACGGATGCTCCCACCAGGTCGGCACGGCTGTAATTGGGATCGCGGGCGGATATCTCGTTGTCGCGTTTGGGTGGCAGTCGGTCTTCTATGTCCCTGCGATCTTCGCCCTGATAATTACCGTGTTTCTGCTCGAGCGCCTGCGGGACGTGCCCTCCTCGATGGGGTTGCCGCCGGTGGAGTTGTGGCGAAAGGACGTGACGGATAGCAAGAAACTGGAAGCGCTTGAGCAGCCGATGACGGTGAAGGAGACGCTGTTGAAGCACGTGCTGAACAACAAATTCGTGTGGTTTGTCGCGTTCGGGAACATGTTCTTGTACGTCGGACGGTACGGCATCAACAGCTGGCTGCCTTCGATGCTTTATGAGTACAAGCAGATCTCGATCCAGAAGGCCAGATCTCGATCCAGAAGGCCGGCTGGCTGTATGCCCTGTTTGAGCTCGCGGGCATTCTCGGGATGCTGACAGCGGGGTGGGTCTCCGACAAATTGTTCAAGGCACGGCGTGGTCCAGTGATGGCGACGTACATGTTTATCCTGTCGTTTACGATGCTCGGGTTCTGGAAGCTCGAGCACGCAGTGGCGTACACCACCGCGTTGGCCCTCTGCGGTTTCCTCGTGTACGGACCGCTGATGCTCGTGAGCGTCGCCGCGGCCGGGTTTGCGGGCAAGAAGGCCGCTGCGAGCGCCTCTGGCTTCACGGGCCTCTGGGGGTACATCGGCGGCGCCTTCGCGGGAACGGGCATCGGGACCATTGTAGACTATTTCGGTTGGGGCGCCGGGTACTCGGTGCTCGTCGGAGCCAGTATTATGAGCGCCCTCTGCTTCAGCCTGACGTGGAACGTCATCCCGCGCAGCTTGGCAGCCGACGTGGGTCCGGGGGCGCCGGGCGGCTCCGGTTGACAGGACCACGGATGCAGTGGGGAGTAGGGTGTAGTGTCAGCGGAGGCCGGGTGGTGTCATGCCGCATCAGCGGCAGCGCCTCAGCGACGCTGGGCTTCGAGACCGGTGAGACTTCCGGTGATCGCGGCATCCATTTGCAGCGGAATCAGGGTGATCTCGGCCAAACCGCTTTCCCGGTTCGGCCTCGGGTCGATCTCGTACATCTCACTAAATCCACTGGCCCGAATCGCAATGAACCGCCCGTCGGGCAGAATCTCGAGTGCATCCATGCCAAACGGCGCCGGCACGCCGTCCAGCCCGAGGGCGGTTACCCAATAGGCGTCGCCGGTCCTTCTGTTGATCCGAAAGATCCTGGGGATGCCGCTGGCGGAACTCTCCACCCCCCACAGGCGTCCGGTGATCGGGTGTGACGAAAGCCCCCCGTTCTCGAGGTCCACATCCAGACCTGGCCCGAAACGTCCGACGAGGATAGCAAGGGGCGAAGAACCTCTCCACAGGACGAGGCCGCCATCCCCGGACAGGCGCTCGTCAATGAATCGACTCCCGAAGAGCCGACCGTTGGGAGCGAAATCGATGTCCGAGATGAACGCGGCGCCGGCGGAGCCCAGCTCATGGAGCACAGCGCCGGTTTCGGGGTCGACGACGTAGAGGTGCGAACACGGGCCGCTAGCGTACACACCCAGGCATCCGTCGGTGGGATTCTCGCTACGTTGGCGGCTCGAGAGAAGCAGCAGACCGGTCCGGCTCACTGACAACCCCGTCCAGCCGAGTTCCCGCCCTTCAAAGACGCCGACGTCGCCAATGAGCGAGGCCGTGCCAAGAGCGAGGTCGATCTCTATCAGCTCACCTGCATTCGTGGCCGCGAGGAGGACTTCCGTGGCGTCCGTGCGGTGATCCTCCGCGTCGTCGTCATCATCATGGTTGACGTCGGCGGCGGAACACATGCGGAGTTCATCCGCTCTGCAGCGACTCTCGAGGCTATTGATATGTCCCGTGATCGCGGGGTCGAACGCCAGAGGGATCGGCGTCAACTCGGCGAACCCGCTCACCCCGTCTGCGGCGGGATTGACCTCGTACAGTTCGTTGACCCCTGTCCCACGCGTCGCGATGAACCGGCCGTTGGGGAGGATCTCCAACCCATCCAGGCCAAATTCGGTTGCGTCGCCGTTCAACCCCAGACGGATTACATGAGACGCCCGCCCCCTCCACCGCCGAATGCGGTAGAGTGAGGTGCCGTCTACTCCCCACAGACGTCCTGTCCGCGGGTGAACCGAGAGGCCGCCATTGTCGAGATTCGGGCCCAAACCGGGACCCAATCGACCCACGACTTTCGTGTGGGCATCCGAACGGTCGATTCGAATCAAGCCGCCGTCACCCGCCGGTCGTTCATCGAGAAACTTGCTGCCAAACAGCGATCCACGCCGACTGAAATCGATGTCCGAAATGAACGCCCCGCCGGTGGAGCCCACTTCGTCCACGACGGCTCCCGTCTCGTCGTCGATCACGTACAGGTGCGAGCAGGGACCGGTCGCGAAGAGGCCCGTACAGCCGTCGCCAGGGTCTTCCGATCTCTGCCTCGAGGTGACGAAGAGCCGACCCCGCGGGCCGAAGGACAAGCCGGTCCATCCCAAGTTCCGACCCTCGAACACCGGCGCTGCCCCGATGAGGTGCGCCGTCCCGCTGGGCAGGCCGATCTCCACGAGCTCGCCCTGGTTGGTCACTGAGAGCAGTCGGCTTGTGCGATGGTGCCAGTCACGCCGCTCTGACGCGGGAAGTAGATCGTCAGGGAGCGTAGGTTGGGTGATGGAGTCGTCGCATGCCGTAAGCACGATCGTTGCAAGTGCACCACACAACACCAGGCCCCGCGGGGAATGGCTTCGCGGGATTGAGAGCACCTCAGTCGACGGGGATGACTCGCTCATACTACCACCTACCTTCCCGGTCGGGATTCAGACTCCCTCCAGGGTTGCAACCATCGTACCACTCCAGCCGGAGAGTTGCACCCTCAACATCGTCAATCGGCCGTTCTGGTTCTGGATCCGCGACGATCAGACCAAGGCGAACCTGTTTATGGGGAGGGTGGTGAATCCGGAGGGAAGAGGTCGAGCGACCAGAGAGACGGCACGGAGAGGCTACCGTGCGGCAATGCGCCGAAGTCTCCTGGCTAGAAGCCACACCCCCGTTGCGGCGGAGATCAAGCCGCCGATCATGAGGGG
>JBDHFY010000510.1:0-3721 GCA_039590195.1 Gemmatimonadota bacterium
CTCAGAGTGCGAATGGCAGCGTGGTGGAGGGGAGCTCCGGTCCCACGCCAGCTAGCACGCCACTTGACAGGTTGGCCTTCTCATGGCAGGGGCGGCCCCGAAGGAACCGCCCCTCTCATTATCGCACGGCTGTCCGATCGTCTGTCGGTCAGGGCTGTCTCAAACCACCCTAGGGGGCGTCCGTGTCGTCGTATGTAATCAACTCGCTTCCCGTCGCGGGGAAGAGCCAGTCGTACGCCAGAACGTCCTCAATGCACGCGCCGGACGGTCCGTAACGAGCACACGTCCATGTGGCGTCCTCGGTGCCATCGCCCTCTTTGTCGTTTGTCAATGCCGGAACTCGATGAGGATTCTCGTGGCCAGTACCCCAGGGGTACAGGAAGCCCTGGCCGTCACAGTCCACCCACGCCAGGCGCACGATCCAGGCCTCGGCGTTCTCCAGGTCCGTGCCGAGGTTCATCGACCCGGAGAAACGGATCTTTCCGGCCAGATTGGCCTTCACCTTTTCTTCCCAGCCTTCGAGGCAGATCAGGTCTTGTTTTCCAGGCCACGGGTCCGGATAGAGAATCAGCACATAGTTGTGACTCCGCGGAATGAAGCCATCCCCCCTGAACTTCCATTTGAACTCGGGGCCCACCGTTGAGTACGTGAGCGTGCCTTCGGGATAATACCCCGGCAACTGGTCTCCACGCTCGCAGTCGTACGTCGGGCTGTAGATGTAGTCCCACGGTTCTGGGTCCTGCTGCTCGTCGATGGCATTGATCGCGTCGACGACCGACATCTTCGCGCACAGCTTAACCTCGGCCGTTACTGACTCGCCGGGCTCGCCGCCTGGCTTGCCGGGAATCCCGCCCTTCGCAAACGATGGGTCGCCAGCGGGCACCGTGGGGCCATCGCCCTGGCACGCAGCAGTTACGAGGGCAAGCAAGAGAAATGGAAAGATACGCTTCAGCATCTCCGCCCTCCTTCCTGTAGCGGATGTATAAGATCGACCCGGCGCGTCGAACGGATGCCCGGTCGATACCAATTACGATTCGCGCAGTTGAGTTACGGATATTTTCCCAGGTGGGCTGACCAGAGGTTCCGGTCAGTCGAACAACAGCGTGGAACAACTACTGTCCGGGGCACGGCACAACCTCAGAAGCGGGCGAATCGACGGCCCGCTTTTGTCATTGCTGCAAGCTTGCGGCATGCGACACCCGAACGCCAGTCGGGAGAACCTCCATTCTGCGGCGCATGGTCGGAGGACGAGATCAGGAGCGTGGAGGGGCCAGATGCGGGCAGGGGCGGCCTCGATGGAACCGCCCCTTGTTTGCCCGTCGTTTGAAGCTGACACGGTCAGTTCCCCGTTCCCCCCACCTGCCAGCGTAAGAACGCGAACAGATCCACCATCTCCTCAATCTCTGCGCTAAGCGGCAACGGCAAGCCTCTCCCGTGTCCAGCCCTAGCGTGGTAGCGCAGCATGACCGGCTTCTCTCCCCCGTTCGTCGCCTGCACCATTGCCGTCATCTTCCTCGCGTGCAGAGGGTTCGCCAAGGGGTCGTCATCGCTGGCGACGAACAACGTCGCCGAGTAGAGGGTCCCCTCCACCGCGTTGTGGTACGGCGAGTGCGCTTTGATGTACCGGAGTTGCTCCGGATCTTCAGGGCTGCCGAAGAGGCTAAGCGCGCGCGGCGCAAAGCGGTGGTATCGAATCATATCCGCGAGCGGATAACCGCACACGACAGCGCCGAAGAGCTCTGGCCGCCGGATCAGCGCGTTCGCCGCCAGCAGACCGCTCCACGATCTACCCATCAATGCCAATCGCTCGGGCCGCGTGTAGCCTTCCTCGATGAGATACTCGGCCGCTGCGACGAAGTCGTCGGATGCGCTGCCGAAGTCGCTGCTCACAACCGCCTCCGTCCCGCTGCCCGCGCGCGGGCTCGCCAGTGCAAACACACCGCCCATGTCCATGAGCAGCACGGCCTGTGGCCAGAAGGCGGGGGTATAAGCTCCGCCGGGGTACCCGGTCAGAAAAGTGGGACGGTCGCCGTCCAACTCGAGACCCTTCGCATGAACAATGGACATCGGGAGCGTGCGGCCGTCCTTCGAGGCGAACTGCACGCGTTTCACCTCGATGGCTTCGCTGTCGACGGGAACGTCCGGCCGGAACCACACCTCTGTCTCGCCTGTGTTCACGTCCATTCGATACTCGGTCTTTGGCACGTGGAAGGAGGTGAAGACGACGAACGCTTCTTTCTTGTCCCACTCGCCAGCTGGGCCGAAGACGGAGCCCATTGTCCCGAACTCGATCTCCCTCACCCAATTGCCCGCGGTGTCGTATTGCGTAACGCTCGGCTGTCCGTCCTTCTCGTAGCCGACGAAGTAGTAACCTCCGACGCCGGCAGCACCCTGGATCCGCGCTTCCTGAGGCGCAGGAAGGAACTCTACCCAGTGCTCGACCCGTGGGCTCGCGAGATCAGCCACCACGACGCGTCTGTTGGGCATCGGCACGCGGTTCTTATCCACCCCGACGGTCGTAGTAAGAAGCAGTTTGTCGCCGGCGAAACCACCAACCGTGACGCCTTCCTTGCTGATCTCAACCCACTCGCTGTCACTCTGCAGGTCTTTTAGGTGAAGCTCCATTGTCCCGGCATTACCGCGCCACGCAGTCACCAGCAGCCACTTCCCGTCGGGCGACAGCTCGATGAACGGGATATCGGCCATGCCGTAGCCCTCGCCGAAGATATCCCCGTCCTCTGAAACGTCCGTCCCCAGGGTATGGTAGCGGACCCGCGGCTCCTCCGTCTCCCTAGTGGAGTAGTAGAGCCCGGCGTTATCCGGTGTGAGCTGGACGCTCATGTAGTTGGCCGGCGGAAGGACATCGGGCAGGTCCTTGCCCGTGTCGATGTCCCTGATTCGGAGTTCGACATCGCCCGCCCCACCTTGCCTGACTGCGTAGACCATCAGCTTGCCGTCGTCGGAGACCTCGTTCTGCCTCTGCAGCGTGCGGCAGATAGGACAGTTGAGTCGCTGCGGCAGAGAGATGCTGATCGAATGGTCCTCGCTCATCCCGTGTGGATCGATGAGAACACGGTCCTCGCCCGTGTAACCGTCCCGGTAGTAGATGATCGGAAGCTCGTCCTCCGCGCGCTGCATTCCGTAGAAGTAACGGCCTCCTTTTTCGACCGGAGAGTCCATCCAGCCGGTTCTCAGGAGCGAGGTGACGTGCGACAACAGATCTTCTCGGCCGGGTAGTTGGGCGAAGATCGCGGCCGTGTATTGTCTCTGTGCCTCAACCCAGGCGCGTGTCTCAGGGCTGCCCCCGTCCTCGAGCCAGCGGTATGGGTCCTCCACCGCTTGCCCGTGCAGGGTATCGACGACGGTCTCGACCCGCGTCTCAGGCGGTGGGCTGAACTCAACGGTAGACTCTGGGATCGCGAGCGGCTCGCCACACGAGAAGACGAGAACACAGAGGATCGGAAGCAGAATGAGGCGTTCACATCTCCAAGCCCGCATCGTTCCTCCCGCTGGTGGAGTTATGGCGCAGATCGGCGGTGCGGTCGGGCAGGCGTCCTAACGGGGCGTCTGCTCGGCGCAGTGGTGGACCACCGAGCAGCGTGGAGGGCTTCTACGCCCTCGATCTGGTTCAGCCTATGACTGGGATGGCCCGCCGCAAGTCAGGAGAACCTCTGTTCGGTGGCGTACGGATGCTGCCCTACGAGGACGAGATCAGGAGCGT
>JBDHFY010000511.1:0-2409 GCA_039590195.1 Gemmatimonadota bacterium
TCTCTGCTGATGTGAAGGCGAGTAAAGATAGGATTCGTCACGGAACCCGTCAAGAGTGCCACTGAAGGCTATCACCCCGTATTTCCGCTACTGGCGCACCATCGTCGCGTTGGACCGCGAGGTGGTCGATGCCGTCGTCTCACCTGCCCACCAAGGTCCCTCACCGGAGCTGCAGAGTGCCCTAGAGGAGTGGCCCGGTAAGCATTACTGGTCGTACCGAGAGGGCCCCAACCGACTGGTGCTCATCCGATCCCTCAGGCCGCCCCCGAGGGAGCGGTGGTGGCTCCATATCGTGTTGTTCTTGGTGACGTTCGCCACCGTGTGGATGGCGGGATCGGTGTTGGTGAGTCCGCCCGCCAACTTGGCGATCCCTCTCAGCCTGGACCTTCGCGAAGCCTGGGCGGACATACAGGCCTGGATCAGCTTGGCTGCCCCCGGCCTCATTTTCGCCGCGGCCCTCATGGGGACGTTGCTCGCTCACGAGCTGGGCCACTACTTCGTCGCCCAACGGTATGGCGTCAACGCCTCCCCCCCGTATTTCCTGCCGGCGCCACCTTGGCTCAACTTCATCGGCACCTTTGGCGCGTTCATTCGCTTGCGCAGCCCCATCGTCGACCGGCGACAGCTGCTGGACGTTGGTGCAGCGGGGCCGTGGGCCGGATTTGTGGTGGCGGCCGTCGTTCTCGTCATCGGCCTCCTCAGATCTGAGGTGCTCGAGGGAGTCGAAGGCGTCTCGCAACAACTCGTCTACTGGGGCCAGAGAAAGGTGTATCTCGGGGACTCTATCCTGCTGCGCGTGGTCCGGGAGTCTCTCTTGGGGGAGGGCACCTTCGTACTTCACCCGCTGGCCCTGGCAGGCTGGGTCGGGTTGTTGGTCACCATGCTCAACCTGCTTCCCCTCGGTCAGCTCGACGGGGGGCACATCCTGTACTCGCTCATTGGGCGCCACCAAGGGAAGGTGGGACTGCTCATGCTGTACGGCCTCGTGGTGTTGGGATTCGTGTACAAGTTCTACGGATGGTGGATCTGGGCGGCCCTGATCCTGCTCCTCGGCCGGGGACGGATTTCCCATCCCTCGGTGCTGGATCCGTGCCGGCCGATCCCTGCCAGCCGTTGGCCGACCGGCCTCGCCACGGCCGTGCTCTTTGTTGTCACGTTCACCCCGGACCCCCTGCACATCCTATAATAAATGAAATAGAGGACACGCCCGGACTGAGGTGGCCCGTCCGCGCAATGTGCTCCTTATCGAGTGACTGCCTGCTCACTATTGCGTAAGTCCAAGTTGGATTTATATTTACGCAAAATCTCGGAGGCGTCCAGATGTCGGGAGACTTCGCCCGGCGCGGCCTATCCAGTCTGGGTGAGCCGGTTTTGCACGAACTCGCTCCCCTTGAGCAGGCGGACCACCCCTTGACCGTCCGGTTGGCGGTTCGGAAGGACGATGACGGCACTTGGTACGGCCGCCTCATCTTCGAGGCCGACGGCACGGATCCTCCCCGGACGACTGCCGAGATCTTCTGCGAAGCCAGCGAAACGGATCTGTGGCGGGCGGTCCAGGGGCTCCAGGATCACCATCTGAGAGATCTGCACCGGTCCGTTTCTCAATGACCGACTGGACCCGGGAGCCCCTTCGCAAACTCCAGCACGACCTGGCCAACCCCCTCTCCGCCGTCCTGGCCCACGCTCAGCTCCTCCTGCAGCGGGCCGACTCCTACGATCGGGAGACAGTGGATTCTCTCGCAGAGATCGAGCGCGCGGCCCGGCAAATGCGGGGAATCCTGCTGGGTGAGGACTAGCGGCCTCCCGGTCGCTCAGGCCGCAGGCCCCCTACCGAATCTGGCCGTGTGAACTCTCGAGGCCCGGGGTTGTCCCGGCTCCCGGGGCTGTCTGCCACCCGCCCTGGTGCTCCCTGCCCGGCGTGGCTCTCCTGGCATCGTAATTGCGACTTCCAGACGCCGCGGTCAGCTGCACGCCGCGGTCAGCTGCTTGACCGGCGGCGCGAGCGGATTGACTGGGAGTTGCAGGCTGGAAGTCATTGTGGTGTCGGACATTCGGAGGCTATTTTCTCCTTCCCCAAAATCATCGGTCCTAAGCGAGAGTGATTCCAGTGAGACAGATGCTGAACCCGAGGGCGGCGTGTCGCCAATGGTGGGGTCTCGTGTTGGGTGTGGCGGGCGTGAGCGTGGGATGTGGGATGGGGCGGCCGGCGGCGATATCGCCCACAGAGATGCCCGAACTGGAGGCGCGGTTGGCGTCTTCACCGGACGATGGCGCGTTGTTGCTCCGATACGGAGCGGCGTTGTATGCGGCGGGAAGTTGCGACAGCGCCGTGGCCGTGGTGGGGCGAGGCCGGGCGCATCGGCCGGCGGATGCCGTAGGTCCGCTTGTGGTCGGGCAATGCCTGGAGCG
>JBDHFY010000512.1:0-2406 GCA_039590195.1 Gemmatimonadota bacterium
GTGCCATGAAGTTCCACAGGCAAGAATGACAATCCGCCGGATGTCCGCAACCTCCTCGTCGCTCACCCCCAGCCCACCCAGCCGGGCCGCGCCATGCTCGAACAGACATCTGCCTCGTAGTGTGTTCCGGATCGTCTCCGGCTGCTCGTGGATCTCCTTGAGCATGAAATGGGGGTAGCCGCCGAGCTCGATTGACTCGAGATCCCAATCGATGTCCTCCACCGGCCGGTGCTGCACGCGGGCATCCCGGTCTATGATCCGGTAGTCGCCGTTTGCCACGACCATCAGGTCGCCGTCGTCGAGGTAGACCACCGAGCGTGTGTGCTCGAGGATGGCGGACGGATCCGAAGCCACGTAGAACTCGCCGTCGCCCACTCCGAGCACCACCGGCGAGCCCTGCCGGGCTACCACGAGCTTTCCCGGCTCCCGGGCCGAAATCACCAACAAACCGTAGGTGCCCTGCACGTGATCCAGTGCGGCCAAGACTCGCTGCTCGAGACTCTCTCCCGGAGCCTCCTCGATGAGATGGGCGAGGATCTCGGTGTCTGTGTCGGTTGGGATATGATGCCCGGCCCTCACAAGGCCGGTGCGGAGCACGTCGGCGTTCTCGATGATGCCGTTGTGAACGAGCGCGATCTCGCCGGTACAGTCGGTGTGGGGATGGGCGTTTTGTGTGCTAGGGATGCCGTGGGTTGCCCATCGAGTGTGAGCGATGCCGCTCGAACCGGGGACAGGCGCGGTGGAGACCGCGCGAGCCAGAGCCGAAACCCTGCCCGCGAGCTTGAGCACCTGCACACCCGTCCCATTTTGTATGGCGAGTCCTGCCGAGTCATAGCCCCGGTACTCCAGACGCTCGAGTCCCTCAATCAAGATGGGAGAGGCCGACCGTCCCCCGACATACCCAACGATTCCGCACACTTTAGCTCGCCTTTCTGTGCGACTCGAGCAACGGCCTCCCGCCGGCAGTCAGGCCGAACCGGGCAAAGAGCGAGAGCTTCCTGAGCAGTGTGTCGGTGGGATCCACCAGGGGGAGAACGGCCCCACAGCAAGCGCAAAGAAGGTCGGAGAGGGGAGGATAGAGCTCCCCCGACCCGTATGGACCCGCCCTAAATTGTGGGTCGTCGTGGAGATTGACTCCCTGACAGCTCTCGCACCTCAGCTTCAACGCCGGTCCCTCCAGGCGGTTCGAGAAAAACGCACGCTGGTGTCCCTTGGCCCTCTGCGGCGCAATGGGTTCACCGTCCTGCAGTTACAAGTTTGGGACCGCTTCCGGCAGGGACGGCCACGAGCGGCGCAGCCGCAGTGCATACAGTGCATACGATGATCCCACAACGTGTTAACGGAACCCACGGCAGGTACGGCGTAAGGTTTTGCGACACCGTTTGTTGCGACGTTGCGACATCACCAACAACACACTGGTGCACCGCTGCCATCCCTGATCGTGGCGTATCCTCTCTACCGTCCATTTTGTGTGACGAGGCGGACACGAAACTTGTGACATTCGTCACTGTGGGGCCGGAATCTGCCCTTCAGGTGGGCATTGCCACTGTTTTTCGAGCACCAACGCCCATTGCATGACTCTTGCTGGCATCGGCCGGAGGGCCGCTGGGAAAGATCGCTCCGGCGGCTGGAGGATTGCCGGCAAAGAGACCAGTTCGGCGGACCTTCGCTGGGAGCCACAAGGGTCCGAGAGCCGGGTTCGAGACCTGCGATTAGTCTCGGTCCGGCACCTACTGCATGGGTGGAGAATGTCTGAGGGCACTCAAGAGAGCCGTCGCCCGGTCGTATTGATCGCGAATCACCACGAGTGGTCCGCCCGGTCGCTCGAGAGCATTCTCGCTCCCAGCGGGTTCGATGTCGTCAAGACTTACACGGCCGCAAAAGCCTTGGAGTGGGTGCAGACGGCCGATCCCGACATTGTGATCCTCCACGCCAACTTGAGGGAGATGGACGGCCTGACGCTGTGCAAGACGCTCAGGCAGGAAGGCCTCATCAGCAACAGCACTCCGCTCATCATGACCGCTCCGGAGCGACCGCAACGGCGGCTGCGCCTCGCGGCTCTCGAGGCCGGCGCATGGGACGTCCTGAGCCTGCCGGTGGACGGGGAGGAGTTCACACTGCGGCTCAACAGCTATCTGCGCGCCAAGCTCGATGCGGACAGAGCGCGCCGGGACGCCTTCGTCGACAGCCTAACCGGTCTCTACACGGCCCGGGGACTCGAGCAGCGGGCGCGAGATCTTGCCGCGCACGCGTTCCGGAACCGCAAGGCCCTGGCGTGCGTCGTCATCGCACCCGAGTTGCGTGCCGAACTAGGTAGGCGTCAAGCAGACGAGGTCATTGGGGAAGTGGTTGCCCGGATTTCGGGGGTATTCAAGAGCACGGCGCGGGTGTCGGACATCGTGGGAC
>JBDHFY010000513.1:0-2384 GCA_039590195.1 Gemmatimonadota bacterium
TGTAACCGATACTGAGACTTCGCGTGCTTGTACTGGCTTCGCTTCGGATACTTCATGGGTGCTGGCTCCAGATCAGGGGCTTCGCATCACCATGAACCTAAATCAGGAGCCATGCACCAACGCCGTCTTGGGCACTTAACCGCGTCAGCCCAGATACCAGGCCGCAGGTGAGATCCTCCTGCGCGCCGACCGAGAGTGCAGCCCTAATCGCCACCTCAAGGTTGGCATCCTCGAACGTCGGGATGGCGTAGTCGGGGTGACCGCTGCAAAGCTCGCTGGGCTGAAGGACCGGCGGCCCCACGGTGATCGTCAGCTGCCGCGTTGCAGCCTGGCCGTCTTCACTCGTGACCTGGACCGTGAACGTCTGACTGCCTACCGCGCTCGGTGTGCCTGAGATGAGCCCGGTCGATGTGGTCAGGCTCAGGCCCGTCGGCAGCGAACCGACCGTGGCCAACCAAGTATAGGTGCCGTCCCCGCCGGTAGCCACGAGCGTCTCACTGTAGGCGACAGTCGCTGTGGCGTTCGGTAGCGACGTCGTAGTAATCACCAGCGTCGCGTTACCTGGACCACTAGGGTCGTCGTTACCTCCGCAACCTAGCGGGAGAAGAAGCGCGTTGGTGATGAGCAACAGTACACGCCGGTTCATTCCTGAGTCCTCCTGATGAACGGGCCTAGCGGTCTGGAAACCGCGTCGTCGGGCGGTCGTCTACTGCGGCGTCAAAATGCGGCGTCTACTACGGCGTCTGTCTTTCGGCGGGGCCACCGGTGCGATAATGTTTAATTGCGAACGAGAACATGCACCCATAAACGTGCGCCCGCCAGTGCGTCCCGTGGCACGAGTGTGTGCTACTGGGAGATTGTGGTCCCGGTATTACGCTGCCGGCTGATCGAGCACTCTCTGTAGCGTCTTAATGAGTGTGCGTGGCCCGAATGGTTTCTTGAGGAACCCAACCACTCCCATTCCCAAGAAACGACCTATCACATCTTGTTCGGCGAAGCCGCTCATCATGATTACCGGGATGTTGGGCCGAATGCGCCGGAGTTCTTGGAAGATCTCGTCGCCACTGTCGCCGGGTATGTGGCTGTCCATAAGCACAGCCACGATCTCTTCAGCGTGCTCCTCAAACACTGCTACGGTATCCAGGCCGTCATTCGCCGTCAGGACTTCGTAACCCGCCTGGCTCAACAGTCCAGCAACCGGATCTTGTACCCACGGGTCGTAATCCGACACCAGGATCGTTCGACCCTGCCCGGCATTATTCGGGTGTGCTGGCTCGTCGCGTTCCACTGGATTACCTCGAGTAGGATTGACTGCACAAATGTGCTTGTCTGTCGAGAGTGCCGCCAGTGCGTTTTTGGGGCACGATGTAAGGAATTGGGACATTTGGCGAGACGGAGGCGGTAGAATTGCCTGTAACGCCCTAACGCCCCAAGCCATCCCGTGCCCGTGCAATTTCCTCGGCAGTCAAGCCTGTGGATTTCGGTCTCGGATCCGGCCTTCTCCCGAGCACCAGGACGCTCGCCTCTGTCGTGCCAACGATGCCGAGTAGGTCCCACAATGATGGGTCGTCTTCACCGACAATGTCCTTCGATGTCTTGGTTTCGCGCACGCCCATTATGACCGTGCGGATGTGCTTGTAGTTGGAGAGTGCAATCGGATCGGCCATGACGTTATCCCCCATGCTGCGTGTGCCGGCAAATCTGCACCGCAGGATGGGGACCGCAAGTGTTGGGTGGGCTCATGAATCAGCCATGAGTCGCCCGCCGAAGAAGCGCACAGAGGACTTCTTCGGACATCGATTGGAGTTCCCTTTCACTCGGCACTCCGCTGCGGGAGAACATCAGCGAGCGGTATTGCCCGTCACGGTGGAAAAGGAGTCTCGAGTCGCGGGACCCTGCCCCCACTTTCCGCGCGACCGTCCACCTCTTCCCGTCACAGAGGAATTCACGGGGGGTTGTCCACTGTGCCATTGCTTGGGCTACGATTCCTGCTCGCTACGCATCAGGATCGTCCCTGATCACAGCGGTGCAGCGGCATGGGTTGCACCGCACCTGAAACACGCGCCCCCGCCTGGTAACGGCGGAGTTGCCGACATGCATAGGTTCACCGCATCGCGGACAGAGCACCTGGCCTTCAGGCATGCCCATCATGACACGGATCCGCTTCATTTCTTCTGCGGAGTACATAACCGGCGTGTCGTCTGCTGCTGACATGGCTCCTCCTCCACGGGTGTCATCCCGGGGGCATCGAGTGGGTCCAATCAGATGGGCCTAGGGGAGCGCGAGGGATGGGTGGCGGATAGGTAGAAATCTACCCCCGAGCGCCGCGTGAAGGGTGGGCATGACGTGACGTAATGTGCGCTAGGTGCCATGACAACGGCCCC
>JBDHFY010000514.1:0-2376 GCA_039590195.1 Gemmatimonadota bacterium
TGTAGTGCTGCAACCTAACGGCTCTGCGCATGACCCGCTTCGCGCTCGTCGGGTCCATCCGCTTGTTATGTGGCACTGTTTCACCACCAAAAGCTATTCTGCAAGCGGTCCCTTTTCAGGATGTAAGGGGTAGAGCACTTCATAAACTTCGCGCCGGATGTCTATCGCTTCATAAGCGGTCGGAATCGTTTTTGCTAGTTCGGTTTCACGGAATTCTGCGAGTGCTGCTTGATTCTCAAAGAAATATATTCCGCACACATCACCCGTCGCGTCATCTCGTCCATAGATCTTCTGCACCAATCCTGGAACCTCGTGGAAACGAGGTCGACGTTCGATTAATCGACGCTCAAGCTCTTTTTCGTCAAGTTGTGATTTTACGCGTACAAATAGAATAGCAGCCATACTTGCATTCCTCAGCTTGCAATATTTCGTTCACTATAGGTCTTTGCAGGTTTATTGCCACATAACTAGTAATTGTCTTGCCAACACGGGCACCCAGATACTGTGTCTTACCCAGCTTCGCATGCCGCGCAACAGGTGCCCGGTCACCCCCGTCTCACCCCCACTCCCGCCCAAAACAGCGTGCCTCGCACCAACCACCACATCCATTAGGGAGATGCCGCGCGGGGCATATCGTACCTAACACACTTGGCGCGAAGCCGCGCGCCGTCTACCGGGCGAGCGGGTCGGGGCGAAGCTGAAACTTCACGACCTTGCTCGTCGTCCCCTTGCCGCCTTCCATGTGAAACGGCGCTCGGGTGCTCACGGTCGTCCACAGCCCCCGCCCCTTCCAGCCGGCTGCCGGATCGTCGATCCGGCCATCCATCCATTTGGTGTAAAACCCCAGCGGATAGGGAACCCGGAGCACGATCCATTCCCCGTCCTGCAACACCAGCAACCCCTCGGCGCCGTTGCCGGTGTTGATCGGCACGTTTCTCCCCAACCCGAACACGTCGAACTGATCCACCCACGTGTAATAGCTGGTTTCGGCGCTGCCCGTGTCCGTGACTCCACCGAGCTGCGGTACCGGCTCCGGATAGAACGTCCAGCCCTCGGGACAGTGCTGGCCCGTCGCGGTCGGGCCGTTGAGAGGCCCCTGACACTTGCGCCGGTCGAAGCTCGCGAGGTGACCGCTCGCAAGCGCCGTCCACACGACGCCGTTCCGGTCGATGTCCATGCCGCGTGGCGAGAAGCCTTCAATGGGCGTGTCCGGATCGCTCAACGGCAGCTGGTACAACTCCGCTAGAGCTGTGGCCGGTGGGTTCGGCCCCGGATTCAGCCGAACGACTGCCCCCGGAAATCCCAACGACGACCCCCACACCGAACCGTCGGGTGCCGGTGCGACGCCGTAGAAGCCGGCCGCGATGCGCTTGTCCTTCTCGGGGTCGACGGGCTGGTCGGGCTCCACGTATGCGTCCCGCTCGCCGTTGCCGTTGGTGTCGAGGATGAGCGCGGTCCAGCCCTGCGACCTCTCCTCGTCTCCCGTCTCGTCGAACATCCGGGTGTTCAACCAGCCGACGACTTGACCACCGCCGCTGGTCCACAGGGTGTTGTCGGCATCCTCGGCGAACATGAGGTGGTGCGTGCTGAAGCACGTGCTGATATGCGTGAGCTCTTCGGTCTCGGGATCGTACACAGCGAGGTGCCGGCGGGCACGGGTGGTCGGGAACAGCTCGGCCGACGGATGGCTCGATCCCTCCTGGCAGAAGGCCGGGTTGTCGGGCGGGCGCACCGTGGCGGTGATCCACACCCGGCCCCGGTCATCGAACATGGGGTTGTGCGCGTTGGCCTTGCTGGTCCAGATGACCTCATCGTCCCAGTAGGGCGATGGCTGCGGCATGTTGGGCGCTGCGGCCGGCCGCGTGTTCGGATCGCGCACCGTCAGCGGCACGCGGCTCGCCGTGTGGCGCACCGGATCCAACACGGGCAGGTAATCCGCGCTCAGCTCCAGCACCCCGTAAATGAGACCGTTGGCGTTGACCGTAGGATCGCGCCGGTCAGTCGAGACGAGATCGTGGAGATACGCCTTCGGGTCCGCCCAGTCCCACTGGGTGATGACGACATTGCGCTCGATGCCCTGCGGCCGGGGCGGCGGCGGTGGCGCTTCGCCGGCAGCGATCCGATCCGTCCAGTCCGCGAACACAGCCAGCGCGCGCTCGCGCCCGAGCCGGTTCAGGGTGCCACTCATCTGACCACCCGCTTGTCCGGACTGTATCCGCCGATCCCACGCGGCCACCGACGTCTCGAGATGGCTGAACGCCTCCGGGATCTCCCGCATCGCCTTGTTACCGATTTGGTGACAGGCCCAGCAGGTGCCCGACTTCAGGATCCTGAGCCACTGGGCCTGGCTGCGCATGTTGGGCGATATGCCGTTCC
>JBDHFY010000515.1:0-2372 GCA_039590195.1 Gemmatimonadota bacterium
AGGCAGAACTCCGCATCACGGATTGGGAGCACACCGACGGTCGACTCGAGAGCGCAATCGAACGTCTGTCCCCGAGCTGCCGCATAGTGCTGATTTTGTGGGGTACGGAAGGTCTGACCCGCTCCGAGCTTGCACTCGTGTTGGACTGTCCGCTTGGCACGGTCAGCGAACGGATCAGCCAAGCCAGGGATCGACTGACGGAACAAATGGTCGGGACGCATTTTTCCGGCCATATGACGGGCCGACTCAGAAACGCGGGATGATTGTGACTGGCGTCAATTTCAGCGTAGCCCATCGGTCGCAAGAGAAGCGCTCGGGTCGACCGGCAGATCGCGCCCTACGAAGGCGCGACTACCGCGTGGGCCGGCGCGCGAACGAAGAACGAAAGCTCCTGGAGAGAGGAGTTGCGCGCACCGCGCGTTGACGGGAGAGTAGACTCACCCCGTCCAGGCACCAGGCTCCGCTCCTCGCCCGAATGCCGCGGGGAGCGGGGCTTAACTGCCTGTCTTCGTCCGACGCGGCGCTTGCCAAAGTCCCCGCCGTCTATCACACCGCCTCCCCAATCGCCATTGTGATCATACGACAGTCTTCCCGTAGTGCTGTGGCCGGCACGCGAGAATCCCGGCCACTTGTTCAAGAGGCCTCTTCGCGGGCGATCACGCAAGCCCGTCCTCGCAGTTTGCATTCGATAGGCGCAAAGGGAAGGCCCCGCGGGAACGGGGCCTGGGTTCCGAAGGCGCGTGATCGATGCGGCTCGGGATCAGGGACCGCACCGTGATCGATTGCGTGGGGACCGCGCCTTAGCTGCATTCAGTCTACAATATGTCCTCAAGAACGGGCGTCGGAAAATTGGCGGAACGCCACGGCTCACCACGGAAACGCCGAAGAGCCTCCGACGCCGGAGAGAGGCCGATATTCGGCCGGCAGGCGCCGCTCACATCAATGCCTCGTTCTGCATTCGCGCGGGTGGCACGACCGCACGGCCGGTACGTCCGTAGCGGCGTCCTGCATCACCCGTCACGGGGAGGGCCGATATTCCAGAACGGCAGCGGATACGGTCGCGGCTGTCTGGACCCGGTGATCGAAATGGAAGGTCCGGATGACCTCATCAAACGGCTTGATCCAGTAATCGCGCCAGCGGTTGTCGCGGTCGAGCACGAACAAGACTCGGGCTTCTCGTATTTCGCGGGCGCGCTGAATTCGCTCGACCCACGTGTCGAGCGTTGCCGGATCCTCGGGAATCGGCAGCGCGGGGATCCCCGTTTCCAAGGCGATATACTCGTGGAAGTTGCTCACCACGATCAGCTCGGAAGCGTCTTGCTCGGTCAGCCAGCCGTACAAGTTCGCGGCTCCGGGCTCGAAGCATCTCGACCACTGACCGTACGGCGTCGCTTCGCGGTCAGCGTGCAACCAGGTCTTGTACGGCCTGCTCCAGCTCTGTCGCACCAACCATGAACATGCGACAAGCAGCGCGACAACAATGAGAGCCCGGACCACACGCCGCGGAATGAGCATCAGAGGCGCTACAAAGAGCAAGAAGTACAAAGGCTTGATCGGCGCATAGTAGCGAGCCAAGCCTACGTAGTCGTACTTGTCGCCGAACAGCGCCGTCGTGCCCACCAACATCGCCAGGAGCGTGACGACGACGATCGTGCTCAGCATGATCGGTGGTACGGACATAAATGATCGGAGGGCTCGTCGAGTCACGGGCGCCAACAGCGCGACGACGATCACCATCGGCCAGGCGGCGTAGATCCAATGGCTCAGCGGGTGATGATCGTAAAAGCCCAAGTCGGGGAAGTTCCACCAGGCGTGGCCGAGCAATCGCGGCGAGAGGTCGAGCTGGACCGTGTGGCCGAGGTTCAGCTGCGTCCGCAGGGTGCCGCCGGTGCCGAAAGAATGATTGATCAGGAGCAACGTGACGATCGGAATGGCCGCGGAGACGCCGAATACACCGATCTGCCTCAATCCGATCTTGCGGTGGCGCCATTCGACAAGCAGATAAAACGCCACGGCCAGCGGCACAAAGATACTCGCGTAGCGGACCCAAAACAGCTCGCCCGCCGTCAGACCTGCCGCGACGAGCCACGCCGTACTGCGAGCCCTTGAACGGTGTGGCGCTTCGCTCGTGAGGTTCCGTAGCGCTTCCGCTGTGAACAGCAGAACGAAGGGAAGCGCCGCAGTGAGCAGCAGGTCCGTAGACGGATTGACCAGCCACGCGGTCGACACCGAGCATCCGGCCGCGACGGCAGCAATCAACACGCCCGTAACACCGGCAGGCACGCAACGCTTGAGCCAGACGAACCATCCGGCCATCGCCGTCGCGCATGCCGCTACGCTGATCCACCGACACGCCTCGACCGCCGAGACAC
>JBDHFY010000516.1:0-2368 GCA_039590195.1 Gemmatimonadota bacterium
TCTGGGTCATTCGTGAGGGTCGTCGGTGCAGTCGTGTTCGCCTTACGAGCACTGGGATCGATGGCGTTGATGACCGCGGAACACTTGCGTGGTCCGAGATCGCCGAGGTTCACTACCGCATGGGCTTGATCGAGTTTCGAGATAACCAAGGTCATCGGCTCAGGTTGAACCTCATGTTCGTACGATCGGCACACGATGTCCTTGAAGCGGTTCAGGATCACTTGTCCCCGGGTGTACGACTACGCGTCTACTGATGTGCGTGACTCGCCGCCTAACACCATTAAGAAGTGCCCTGTCAAGTGGCCGTGATCATTCATGAACGCCGAACGGTGTTCGCCGCTGGGTAGCTCATGTTGCTAACTGAAAACACGGCCGTGCGTGCGTGGCGAATGCTTATCGTATCGGTGCGACCCGTCACCGGCAGTGACGTCCAGACACCATTATGGGCTCGGCTGATCGAAGCGGTTGTGCCCGGTCAGTCGCGTCGATCTCGACGCGGTCCCAGATACGTCCCTGGCACAACGCCTGGTTTCCCAATCACGCACCGAGGCCCCGCGTTACGCGGGACCAGTTAGGCGGGTGGGCTTGCCAGGCGCGGCCACTGCGACTGTTTCCGTCGACTCAACGGTCTGTTCTTGAACTGCCCGTTGAAGTCGTCACCGGTTTTGAGGACTTGATAGACGATGCGTGCGATCTCCACGGCGACGATGGTGCGGGCAATCTTGATCGGTTTGCGTCGTGCCTTGGCCTTGAAGAAGGAGCGGATCTCGGGATAGTACTGCACGGCGCGGATGGCGCCGTGACTGAAGGCGATTTTGAGGTAGCGGTTGCCGGCTTTTGAGCCCGAGCGATGCTTGGTCCGCGCGGCGGAGTTGGCGGCGCCAGGCACGAGGCGGCAGTACGAGAAGAATTGTTTGGCGGACGCGAAGCGGTCGATGCCATCGATTTCAGTGTAGATGGTGAAGGCGTTGACCTTGCCGATGCCGGGTACCCAGAGTAGGCGTTGGATATCGGGTGTGGGAATGAGGTATGGATGGAGCGTGGTCTCGAGTGTGTGGATCTGCTCCTGGACGAGGGCGATCTGCGCTTCGTGACACGCGGCTTGCAGGCGGTAGAGGTCGTCCAGCTCGCTCACGCAACGGACATTGAACTTTTCGAGCAGTCGCTCGACGCTGTTCTGGCAACTGGCGCTTTTCTCGACCAGGCGCAGACGGGTGCGCATGAGATCGCGCGGGGCTCGCCGCTCGGGAGCGATCATGTGGGCCTCGGGGATGAGATTGGCGCGCAGCAGCAGCGCCAGGGTGTCCGAGTCGACCTTATCGGTCTTTACCTTGGCGGCGGAGATGGCTTTGAGGCGGGTCGCATGCGCGAGGGAGAGATCGACGTCCAGGTCCCGGAGGACATCGGCGAGCCAGTACCAGCTGCCGGTGGATTCCACGACGGCCTTATGCGCCCCGGCGAATTGGGCGAAGTACCGTTGGAACCGGAGTCGCGTGTTCGGCACGCGCTCTTGATTGACGATAGCGCCTTCGGGCCCGTAGGTTGTGATAAAGCTATCCCGTTTGTGCTGGTCGATGCCGGAGTAGAACATGGGGTGCCCTCCTGGAGTGACGCTTGAGCGGTTTTGCATCTGGACAATGCGACGTTACTCCTTGAGGGCACTTCTTGGAAACATCAAGCCCATGCAGCTGACGGCGCTATCGTTTGGATAAGGAAGGTCATTGCATTGTGAGGCTGGTAACATTCGTGAACGGATTGGCATCTAGTAGCTGGGCGGTGGTCACGCCGCAGCTGATGGGCAGGTCCGTTAGGCCGCACCTACTCTGGGACTCGTATCGACGCGACGCGTCGCTCGGCGGGGCGTCAAGAGCCACTTTCCCCGTCACGCGAAGGAGGTACGCCATGAGATTCGTATTAACCGTCCTGATCCTGCTCCCTCAAACGTTAGTCGCTCAGGATGCCGAGAGCCTTCGAGGTCGGATCGAGGCACATTACGTCGCAATCCATGCCGGAGACACCGACGCTGTGCTCGACCATCACCTTTCGGAGATGACGATCTTCCCCGAGACCGGCCACGTCTTGATGGAGTCTGGTTGGGCAGACGCCGGTACGCGAATGGGAGCTGACGTACCCTTCCCAGCGGTGCAGGTCGTGATGCGGCACTTCTCAGCACAGATCTATGGGGATGTCGGCATTGCCACGTTTTACCTTGATGGGCTCTTCGATGGCGAGCGCGGCACGTCGCGAGTCTCCGCTGTCTGGGTGTGGCGCAACGGTCAGTGGATGGAAGCGCACCACCACGAGTCGCGACTGGTCTCCTGAGCCGGCAGAGCTTCGGGCGGGTGCGGCCTAACACGCCCATGCAGCT
>JBDHFY010000517.1:0-2362 GCA_039590195.1 Gemmatimonadota bacterium
GAGAATCTGCCGAGTGGTTCCATCCTCGCGACCGCGGCCGCGGGCGCGATACCGTACGTCACCGGCTTCTACACCATCGACGTCCTCGGCGTCACCGACCGCCACATCGCGTTCGGCGATCTCCTACCGCACACGGAGACGGCCCACGGCAAGATGGACCGGCGGTACGTGCTCTCGAAGCAACCGAGCGTGATGGCCGACCCGGCGACGTGGCACTATTTGCAGTGGGCCGAGCCGGGCCCGCCGTGGGAACCCGTTCGGATCCCCGGGCTCGAGAAGCCGTTCGTGCTCGTCCATGCGCGACCCGCCCCCGCCGCCGACGTCGGCGCTCGACCCTGACCCCAGGCTTATCCGCGTACTGTCCAACAACTCGATCAGTCCATTTAGCCCCCGATTTTACGCCTTTTGTCCGCGCGTCCGAAGCCTTGTATTACTACTGGCCCCGTCTAGAATCCTGCGATGGCTCGCGCTCTCCAACCTATCTGGACGCTACCCGAGTCCGTTTCACCCGATGCCTAGACATAGGAAAAGGACAAATCTGTTGGGTTTAAGGAGCACCCCTGTCTTTATTCAGTGACAATTCAGCACGTTAGAATATCTCCAGCGGCGACGAGTGGCTTCACGGGCACTACGTGACGCTGCGCGGCAACATTGCCCACCGAGGCGTCGGACTCACAGCCGTCCGCAAGAAACACGTAACTGACTACTTTGCCCACATCAAGAAAGTCGTTAGCAAAACTGGTGGCCGCGTGAACGGCTTCGTCAAGAAGCAGGTTGGCTCCCCGCAGTCATCCGCGCAGGAGCAGGGAGTCTGGCCACGTAGAGGTTGCCCTCCGGACCGAAGGCGACGTCGTTGCCCCGGTCGAGGGTCCCGAGTCCGGGCGTGACGAACGGACCCTTGGGGATGCCGGTCCCGCCGTCGAAGCGGTCGACCACGTTGGTGACCTGGGTTCCCACGAACAGATCTCCGCCGGGACGCGGATGGAACGTGAATCCCCGGGGTTGGTTGAGACCGCCGGATCCGGAGGCGACGAAATCGTCGAGGTAGGCGCCGGTCGCGCCGGCGGATAGGCAGGATGAACCGCGTTCTGTGTCAACCCCATTTAGAAATGTCGGGTTCTGTGCAAAGTAGAAATGTCGGGTTGACAGCTGAGTTTCGGTTCCCGTCTGGGGTCTTTTCCGGGGTCTTTCCCCCCGAAGGGGGGAGCTAGCCTTGTGGAGTCGCAAGGTCTCGACAGGCGTGTCCGTTCAGGGTTAGCCAGACGCATCGGCTCGTGCTGCGGCGCTGCGGATCCGGTCCTTCTGTCGAATCGTGAGGCTTCGACGGGCCAGTCGTTGGCGATCGCGCTCTTGCTGGTCGTGTCGGATCTTGCTCAGCACGGCACCCAGTCGCTTGTTGGTCACGATGGCGCTTTGCGGGACAAGGGGAGCCTTGTCGAAAAAGACGCTGCAGGAGAGTGGCCTGTTCGCGTAGCGGACTCTGATGCTTCCGTCCTCGTGCTCATGGACGCGACAACGTTCGCCCGCAAGTTTCAGGGGTCGCCGTGGGTGGGCTCGAGGGTGACCATGCCGAGGAGCTTCCGGAGGAGCAACGCAGAGCGTTCCGTGTGGCGCTCGAGAACCTGTTGAATCGTGGCAACCCGTTCCTCGATCCAGGCAAGCGCCGATGCCTGGAAGACCGCATCCTGACTTCTTCGTAGCGCTGCGAGCTCGCCACGGAGCTCGTCGGCCCGGCGTTCGGAAGCGGCCAGTGCTTCGCCGAGCGCACGGCTGCCGCGGCCCTCGGCGACGAATTCCACGAAGTTCTGGATTCGGCGCTTCTCGCTCTCATGCTCGGCCTGTTTGATCTTGATCGTCTCAGGCAGATCGCGGTTGAGCTCGCGGATTTCCTGTTCGACACGCTGAAGCAGATACTGGAGATGGTCCGTACTGCAGAGCTTCTCTTTCACGGCCGACAGGATGACCCGCTCGGCGAGCTTGCGGCGCACGAGCACACGATTGTCACACGCGTTCTTCGTCGCGCCGAGACAGCCGTAGTAGCCGCCGGCCTTGCCGCTGACCTGAGCGATCGCGGCACCGCATTTGGCGCAGGTCATCAAGCCCGACATCAGGTGAGTTGGATAGTGCCGGACCCGGCCACCGCGCTGCTCATGGAAGCCGCGTTTGCCTTTGCCTCCGGGCCAAGTCCTGCGTACTTGCTCGATCCGCTCATGTACCGTGTCCCAGAGTTGTTGAGGCACGATCCGGGGCTGCGCGTGGCGCTCGGGCTGATGGCACGTCCCGCTATCTTCCGCCCCAACGATACGAGCCCGAGACGACAGCGTAGTTGAACCAGGCAAAGTTGTAGACTTCGTCAACGTCG
>JBDHFY010000518.1:0-2361 GCA_039590195.1 Gemmatimonadota bacterium
TGATGCTCTACCAACTGAGCTATTCCCGCTCTGGGTGCAAAAGGATACCACGTGGTCGAGAAGCATATTCGATCAAAGCTAGGCCTGCTAGACCCGCCGGTCCGCTTGTCTCAAGGCCTCGGCGGTTGGTACGCTCCCCCATGATACGAACCTGTCCCTGGAACGGATCTCTCAGATCTTCAATGGGAGGCAGCAAGATGGCACGATACTGGCTTTGTCCGTTGTTGCTCGTCGCGCTCGGTTGTGCCGGGGCTCCAGAAGGGCCCGCGGTCGATCTCCAGGCGGAGCGCAGTGCCCTGATGAAAGCCGACGAGGCGTTGTTCATGGGCTACACCATCGGCACGTACGAACTCACCGTGGAGCAGGACGGAGCCTCCATGGTCACCGTCGGCAAATATGTGACCCTCTGGAAAAAGCAAGCCGATGGATCCTGGAAGGTCGTTGTCGATTGCTTCAACGCCGACGGCCCTCCCACCGAAGCGTGAGCCCGTGATCCGAAACCGCTGAAGGAGGCATCGTGCTTTATCGAATCACTCTGTCTCTCGCGCTTCTTGTCCTCATCGCGGCCTGCTCGGGGCCTCCGGCTCCCGAACAATCTGCCGAAGATGTGGAGACATCCGCACCGCCAACCGGGCCCGTGACCGTGCAGTCCCCCGACGGCGTCGACATTGCCGCGACGGTCCACAGCCTCGGACAGCCCACCGTCGTGCTGGTCCACGGCTGGATGTGTGACCAGACCTACTGGGAGGCGCAGATTCCGGCCCTTGCCGGAGATTTCGGCGTCGTCACGGTTGACCTCGCCGGCCACGGGCTTTCCGGCACCGACCGAAAGTCATGGACAATTGCCTCCCTCGGACAGGATGCTGCGGCGGTCATCACGCACCTCCGACTGACCGATGTCATCGTCATCGGCCACTCGATGGGAGCCCGGGTCGGGCTCGAGGTGGCACGGTTACTCCCGGGAACCGTCATCGGCGTCATCGGTGTCGACGATCTTCATGATGCCGACGAGGCGTCGGATCCCGAGGAGAATGAGGCTTTGCTCAGCGAACTCGAGAACGACTTCGCCGCCACATGCAGAGGGCTCGTCCGTTCGATGTCCGTAGAAGGGACCGACGGTGCCCTGATCGATCACTATGCCTCAGACATGTGCAGCGGTCCGGGAGAAATCGGCACAGCCCTCATCCGGGACTACGTCGCCTATGATCTGGCCTCGGCCCTGCAGTCCGCAGGCGTTCCCATCCGGTGCGTCAACGCCGACAAGTGGCCGACCAACGCCGAGGTCAACCGAAAATACGCCGATTTCGACGCCGTCATCCTGCCGGGCTTCGGGCACTTTCTGATGCATGAGGCGCCTGACGACTTGAACGACGCGCTGATTGAGATCGTAACGGCCCTCTCCGACTGACCGCAGCCTGACGCTCGTCGCCCGGGAGTCCCTCGACCGCCCCTCTGCCGCACTCGCTGCTACAATTCAGCCTTTAGAGACTCGTCGGGGGACTGCCAGCGATGGACCACGGTCAAGTCCTGCTGCACTACCGTCTGGTCGAGAAGATCGGCGCAGGTGGGATGGGCGTCGTTTGGAAAGCTCTGGACACGACGCTTGACCGCGAGGTGGCGATCAAGATCCTCCCGAGCGATGTGTCCAATGACCCAGAGCGGGTTGCCCGCTTCCGGCGCGAGGCGCGCACTCTCGCTTCGCTCCATCATCCTCACATCGCTTCTATCTTCGGTTTCGAGGAAACCGCCGATGAACGGCTTCTGGTCATGGAGCTGGTCGAGGGTGATGACCTTTTTCGGCGTCTCCAGCGGGGGCCCATGCCCGTGAACGAGGCGCTCGACGTCGCGCGTCAGATGGCAGAGGGGCTCGAGGCGGCCCACGAGAAAGGAATTGTCCATCGCGATCTCAAGCCCGCAAACGTTAAAGTAACCCGAGACGGAAAAGCAAAGATCCTCGACTTCGGGCTCGCACGCGCCTATCAAGCCGAAGCGGATGATCCGGGAGACCTCGACGAGAACTCGCCCACCATCACTGCCGCAATGACTCAGGCAGGAACCATCCTGGGTACCGCCGCCTATATGAGCCCAGAGCAGGCGCGCGGACAGTCCGTCGACAAGCGAGCAGACATCTGGGCGTTCGGCGTCATCCTCCTCGAGATGCTCACAGGGCGAATGTTCTTCTCCGGGGGGACGGTGTCCGACACACTGGTCGCCGTGCTCAAGACAGAGATCGACTGGAGCGCCCTTCCGGCCGGGACGCCACCACGCATTCGGCGCCTCCTGCGCCGCTGCCTGGATCGAAACCCGAAGCAGCGCCTCCGCGACATCGGCGAGGCACGAATCGCGATCGGAGAGGCGATC
>JBDHFY010000519.1:0-2356 GCA_039590195.1 Gemmatimonadota bacterium
GGGAATACCTCGTCGCTACTGCCGTGCAACACAAGCGTGGGCGGCAAGTACGGAGCGAAGTTGATGGGGTTGGCCTCGGGTAACCTTGCCTCATATCCCTCTAAAACTGCGCCGCCTATGAGGATTGCCGATTGATAGCGATCGTCGATCGCGGCATAGGTAAGTCTGGACGCGGCCCCGAAACTGAAGCCGACGTAAGTCAGCTTGTCTGTGTCGATGTCCTCACGCATCTCCAGATAATCGATGCCCCGGCGCAGCTCGGTCCCGTTAAGAACCACGAGATCACGAAATCGCACGGTGTGGGTCTCCGGGGGCACGTAGCCCGGCTCCCACTCCCGTTCCACCATCCCCTTCATCACCACAATCATCAGCGCCCTGCCCGACCTGATGTTCGGTCCCAAGAGCCACTCCGCGGCGTCAGAAACCGGTTCATAGAAGGCATTGCCACCCGGCATGTACACCAAGGTCTGGAAGGGCGGGGCTGCGCTTCGCGGCAGGTAAAGATAGAGGAGGATGTCATCGCCGTTCACGCCCGCCAACCTGACCTTCTCGCGAATCCAATCTTCGGTCTCAACGGTCTCCACGATCGCCGGCTCGAGTGACCACGGGTCATATCGATAGTGGGTCAGCAACGTCCGAAAAGTCGCTTCATCCACCGCGGTGTACGAGGGCGTTCGCTCCTCTATGTCGATCCGCAGCGCCCCTTGATCACCGACAGCATCCGGTGAGTTGCGGACGCAGCGGAATCCGACGGCGGGCGACGAGAAGAAGTCCGAGAACGATCCGTACGCGGCGAACATATAGATGGGGTCTTCCCATGAGCCTCCTGTCACGGCGTGGCCGCCGCCCATCTCGTTGAGCGTCCACTCCTTGACGTTCCCAGCCATGGCGTGGGCACCAAAGGGGCTGATGCCGGTCGGGTGCGCGTCCACCGGTGTCGTGCCGGCGCCGCTGAAGTTCGCCCTGCCCTGACTCGTCTCGCTCGGCCCCACCCATCCCCACGGCAACACCAAGCCCATGAAGTGCGTGAACGCACCGTCCCGCGCGGCTTTCTCCCACTGGGACACGGTGGGAAGACTCTTCCCGACAAACTCGGCGTACGCCGCCGCCTCGTACCAGGTGATGTCGGTGACCGGGTGCCGACCCTTCCCCTCAGGGTACTCCTGACCCACCCACGTGCGGGGGCCGGGTAGCCCCGTCCGATCGATCAGCTGTTGCATCGCCTCTTCCCAGGACAGCTCCCGACCCTCGCGTACGAAGGCGTGTTTCCAGTAGGACGGGTTGGTGTACCCCCCGGCCATGACAAACGTTTTGTACTGTTCGTTACTCACTTCGTAGGTGTCCATGAAATAATCATCGAGCTGCACAACTGTATCTAACGGGGCTTGCGAGCTGACGAGCTCGTAGTCGCCTCCCGGCACGAACACCATGTCTTCCGGCACCTGCTCCGGCGGCAACAACCAGACCTGCATATCGATGTCGGGAGAGGCACCTACGAAGACTTCCACCCGTTGGAACGCGCTGGACGCAATGCGCTCCGCCGCCACAAACCCCGCTTTCTCGATACGCATGGCGTAGTCAGCGCGAGCGATTCGGTGATCCTGGATCGGCGTGACTCCTATGAGCACTTCGTCCTGGAGCTGTCCGTCTTCCGCTAGCCCGATTGGTCGGAGATACACGTCGGCACCCTCGGGCTCGGTCGTCACCGAAAGCTTGTCGGACACCACCGGCATCAGTCTGGCCAATGACGAATCCGATCCCAGCCGATCTTCGGCTCGAACGGCCAACACATAGGCCTCACGGTAACGCCCCTCCGTCGCAAGCTCTTCGATGCGCGGGAGCAGCGCTCGAGCCTGCTCGCGTCGCACCCGAAGCCAATTCGGCACGAGCACAACGGCCGCCAGTAACAGCACTACGGCGATGGCCGGGAGCGCGACGACGGGTGCCTTTACCAACCTCCTGAGGTCCTGCGCGATCGACGGCCGCAAGACTGCAGGAGCCTCCCCGGGCGGCGCAGCCACTTCGCGCGACGGAGCCGACACCGGAGCGGCGACACCACCGGGCAGCTCACCAGCGCGCTCCGGGCTCAGGGCAGCGCTGAACTCGGCGGCACTGGAGAACCGATCGGCCGCCACTCTCGCCAATGCCCTCATGATCGCATGCTCGATGGGCTCCGGGACGGTTTCGCGCACCGTTCGCAAACGCACCGGTCGCTCAGTCATCAGCTTTGCGATGATCGCTTGTGTCGTCGGTCCGGTGTGAGGAGGCTCGCCCGCGAGCATCTCGTAGACGACGCAGCCCAGCGAGTAGATGTCGCTGCGGGCGTCGAGCTGTTGGTCGGCCGTGGCCTGCTCCG
>JBDHFY010000520.1:0-2346 GCA_039590195.1 Gemmatimonadota bacterium
GCGCTACGGTTCCTGGACGACGCCACCCTTGATGACGAGCTCCACGTTCTGGAGGTAGTGGACACTCTCGAGCGGGTTTCCCTTGACGAGAATGATGTCCGCCAGCCGCCCCGGTTCGATGCGACCCGCATTGACCCGAAGTGTCTCGGCGGCGTCTCTCGTCGCGGCCAGGATCGCGTCGTTGGTGCTCAGACCAGCCAGCCGAACAAGAGCGTCCGCTTCCCGCCACACGGCGTCGCGGTGAAAAAAGCCGGGCGTCCCGGAGTCGGTGCCCATGATGATCTTGCAGCCGGCCGCGAAGAGCTGGGCCGCCGCCTCGGGAGCGATGCGCATCTGAAGCTGAATCCGACCGAAGTACGAAAGCGTGGGGAACTCGCGGAGCGATTCGATGATGGGATCGGCAAAGCGACCCAACTCTCGATGAAGGCCGCGGTCGTCGAGCCGCTCCGGCCACGACATATGCGCGGGGTAGAGCGTCACCCGGTGTGAGATTGACTGGCCAATCGGTATCTGCGTCAGCGCCATCAGGCGCAGCGTCTCCTCACTGTACAACGGGTTCTGGTGTCCCGAGCCGGCGTGGTCCAGAAAGTCGACGCCTCCCTTGATCGCAATCTGGATCTCCTCATCTGTGTACACGTGGGCGCCAACGATCTTCCCCAAGCGATGGGCCTCGTCGGTAATCGCCAGCATCTGCTCGAGCGTCAGCCCCGTGTAGGCCTTGATGACATCGGCGCCCCCCTCGATGAGCCGGCGCGTTGCTTCCCGGGCCTCGTCCGCCGAGTGCACGTTGACGTTGAAGCGTCGGTGATGCCTGCGGGCACGCTCTTCCGGCCAGTCCTGGATCCATCCACCGCCAATGAGAAGCCGCGGACCGGGAATCTCACCGCGTTCGATGCGCTCGCGCGTTTGCACGAGGGATTCGAGTTCCCCGCCCGCGTCCCTCGCGGTGGTCACGCCATGGGCCAGAAGCTGAGCCACCGCCAGCTCCATGACCTCCGCGTAGTCATCGCGGACCATTCCATGCCACGTGGGATAGTCCCCGTGACCGATGATGTCGAGATGGACGTGCGTATCGATGAGCCCGGGCATGACGGTATAGCCGTTGGCATCGATGACCTCGGCTCCCCGGGGGACGGCGAGATCGCCCTCGTTTCCCACGGCGATGATCTCTTCTCCCCGGACGAGCACCACGGCGTCGGGACGGGGCGGACCGCCGAAGCCGTCGATGAGGAAGCCGCCGACGACGGCCAGCGTTGGTTCTTGCGCGACCGCCGGCGACGCCGCGCCACTGATGATCGGCTGCACGAGAGCGAGCAATGTCAGGGACGTGAGGCGCATGGATCTACCCTCCTGGAATACGCGAGACATACCAGGTCGAATATGCGCTCGGGATCCGGGAAATACAGGCCCGGCAGGGCTCGAACCGGCAACCTCCGGTTTCGGAGGTTGGTGCCCGTCGTCCCTTCCTGTACCGTCGAGTCCCTTCTAGTTGGTTTGCAGATTGGTCTGCAATCACCGATGAAGATCCGTGGCCGTTGCGAGTCTCATCGGCTGCAGCTCGAGGTAGGTGGCCGACGCCAGAGCCATTCGACGAGGCCGTACCGGAAGTGCCGCACCTAGATCGTTGACACGATCAACTGCACCACCCACACGCCCATCACGATAAGGATCTACCCGATTCGCCCCAGCCGACCGAATAGCCCGAACCCGTGGCCGTAGAAGATCGTCGTGCAGATCACGGTCTGAAGCAGATAGTTGTGGTGTGTGTCGTCGAACGCCGCCTGTGTGACCAGCGCTACCCCTTCGGTCTGATAAATTCTCGGAACGGCGGGTAGTCGCGCAGGGGCTCGAACACAAGCTGACCAAGGTTCCATGCCCCTGGGTATGTCATCCCTTGTGCGACTGACTGTTTGACGAGTGCCACAGCATTCTCGTTGTCGCCGAGTGCTGCTGCGATCATAGACCGCCAAATCATGTCTTCTCCCCTCAGGTAGGGCCTCTCCAGGGCTTCGAGCCACTGGGAGACCCGCCGAGCCTCCTCCCGATCTCCCCGACACGCAGCGAGGACTCCACTCAGACCCCGATACTCGAGATCTTCTGGGAACTCCTCCGCCAGTGACTTCACGACATAGTAAGCCTCGTCCATGCGGTCAGCGACGTACAACGCCCAGGCATAGGACCAACGCCAGGCTGCGCTCGACTTCGTCTCCGGCAGCACGGCGTCATACCACCCTATCGCCCGGTTTAACATGGTCTGCGCAGCATCGCTGTGCCCGAGGCGGCGCTGGTCCAGTGCGATACCCAGAATCACATTTCCCTTGCTCAGTGCCTGTTCGGGCAAGGCGG
>JBDHFY010000521.1:0-2290 GCA_039590195.1 Gemmatimonadota bacterium
CAGCGAATGGGCAGGCGGTTCCGAGGACGGTAGCGCAATCGGCGACGAGCCGATCGCCGCCGAGGGGATGATGGGCGTCGGCTACTGCCACCTGAGCGTTGGTCGGATGGACGAGGCGCGCGCGGTGCTGGACGAAGCGATCGCACGTGCCGGGGGCGGGGTCAGCGATTTCGTTCACGCACTAAGTCTGACGCTAAAGGGGATGCTGCTCTTCGCGACCGGGGAGCTCGACGCCGGCATGGCACTCGTCGAACAGGCACGGCTGATCCAGGAGCGACTTGGCGACTGGGAAGGCGGGGGAGTGGCGCTGAGTTTCCTCGCGCAGATGACCTTCGCCAAGGGCGACCACTCCGGCGCGCTCGAGTTGTATCGTGATGCGCTCGCGTCATTCGAGACGATCGGCGATCACCCGGAGATCGCGCGCGTCCACTGCGAGATGGGTTGGGCTGCCCTAGCGGCAGCCGACGAGCCAGCGGCGCAGCGCTCGTTCCAGCTCGCGGTGAGCGCCTACGAAGAGGTCGGCAGCCCGCGCGGTACCGGCCTTGCGTTGATGGGTCTCGCGGCGGTCGAGGCCGCGGCGGACCGCGCCGAGCGCGCGGTGGAGATCGCGGCGGCAGCGCACGTGCTGTCGGAACGAGCCGGCGTCGTGGTGGAGCATCCGATGGACCCGGGCGTCCTGGGCCGGATCGAGGCGCTGAAGGCGACGATCCCGCAAGCCACGCTCGAGGATCTCGTCGCGAGCGGCCGCACTCTGTCACCGGCGGCGGTGCTTGCGATGGTCAGGGAGTGACGCGGGGGGTCGAAGCGCCGCCGTCCTGATTGAGTAGCTGCCACTGGGTTATAAGTCAGACCTCATCGGCTTTTGGGTGTCTTGCAAGGAAGTCGGTGGGTCTGCTGTCACCCGCTGCCTGACGCATCGTCCTGGCCCCCCCTTGGCCCAATCCCTATCATTCCCCCACCGGCTCAAACGGAGGCCGTTACCTTTCTGCAAAGGTGCACAAAAGAGCCACTCAGGAGTGCTGCCATGACAGTTGGGGGAAGGGGGCAACGCCTGGCGTTGTCGTTCGTTGTTGTTCTCGCATGCGGATCCCATCTCGATCAGAGACAATTACGAGAAGGCCAGGGTGCCGCGGATGTCGGAGTTATCGCCTTCTCGTCGCCCAGAGGTGGTGCCTGGGCCATCTACGTCGTGAACACGGATGGTGGCAATGTGCGCCGACTCACGAACCGCCCGGAGAATGACGGATACCCTGCATGGTCCTCGGACGGGACGAGGATAGCCCTCTATGCCTATCATGGCGACACCACTTGGTCCATTCACGTCATGAACTCGGACGGCACTGGACGGCGACGGTTGACTCACACAGAAGGAGCCAGGCACAGCGCTCCCGCGTGGTCGCCCGATGGAACGCAGATAGCGTTCGGATTAGAGCATGGCGACGCGCGCGAGATCTGGGTGATGAACGCTGACGGAAGCGAGCAACGACGCTTGGGTGAGGTGTCAGGCGGAGCGCCGGACTGGTCGCCCGATGGACGGCGGGTGGTGTTTCATTCATGGCGGGATGGCGATAGCGAGATATGCGTGGCGAACACCGATGGCAGCGGCGTGGCGTGGCTCACCGACAGTGATGCTAAGGAGTGGCATCCCGCCTGGTCTCCTGATGGTACACGCATCGCCTTCATGTCCGACCGTGACGGCGATCACGAGATCTATACCATGGACGCTGACGGGACGAGGGTGGTGCAGTTGACCCACAACGACGCCGACGACCGGGAGCCCTCGTGGTCGCCGGACGGCTCGCAGATCGTGTTCGCCTCGAGGCGTGATGGAAACCAGGAAGTCTACATCATGAACGCTGATGGATCGAACCAGACCCGAATCACTCGGCACCCGGCATCCGATGGACAGCCCGCGTGGATGAGGTAAAGGAGGGGTGGGCAGCAAAGATCAGGAGGATCGGCGGAATCTTAATGAATCCCACGCCTCGCGACAGGACGGCGTCAAGGGAGAAGCTAGGGAACTGACGATCGGCGATTGCAGAATGCAGATTGCAGAACGGCGATTGAGATGGGTGCCAGGCACCAAATCGCCAATAGCAAATCGCCGATCTCCAATCTCAAATCATGTCTCACATCGACCGCCTCACCACCGCTTTCTCATCCCCACCCCTGCTACCGCTGTCGAAGCGGATGCTCACGAAAGAACGCCCACATCTCTCTCGAGGCATCGACGCTGTTGCTCGTGGAACCGGCAAACCACTCCGGCAGCCGCATGCCGCCAGGCCAGGTG
>JBDHFY010000522.1:0-2286 GCA_039590195.1 Gemmatimonadota bacterium
GACAGTGGGTGCGGACTTCCTCGAGGTAGGCCGGACTCATGTCCATCACGACGGCCTCGAGGGTGGCGCACCCCTGTGGGCCCAAGAGCCGGAAGACCGCACGCAGATCCTCGCGCCCACGGCCCCGGCCGACCCAGAGCACCCGCTTCGTGGTGGGATCCACGACGATCGTCGCGTACCGATGGCCGCGTTGGAGGGCGAACTCATCGATGGCCACGACCCGCAGGCCCCGGAGGTCGAGGGGGCCCAGCCGGGCGGCCAAGGCCCGCTGATCGATCTGTTTCACCGTATCCCAGCCGACCCGAAACCATGCCGCCACGTGCTTGATGGGCAGCACGACACACAGCTGGGCAATGCTCTCGGCCAAGCGGCGCGTCATCCGCTGGTAGCGATCGAGCCACGGCACCGCTTCCACGGTGGGCCCGCAGCGGGGACACTTGAGCCGCGCCCGCGGCACGATGAGCCAGGTCTCCGCATCGAGAATCGGGAGATCGCGGATCTCCCGCGGGGTCACGTCGTGCACATCGCCGACGACCTCGCCACAGCGACCACACCGGCGTGGCTGCCCCGCCACCGCCTGCAGGGTCAGGACGATCCGCACGACGGGCCGTTGTGTGGTCGGACCTTCGCGCCGTACGCCCACCAACTCGAACCCGGGCCACCCTCCAAGCAAGGCCGTGATCTCCTCGTATGCCATCGCACGCCTCCGGTTGGCGATAGCGTACAGGCGCGGCGCGGCCCGGTCACGCCTCCAATCCCGGAATTCCCGGATGAACCTCAAAATCAATGACCGAACTCCCGCCCTTCACCTGCCAAAGACCCATGATCCCCGGCTTCGCCCCAAGCCGGCTGAAATTATGATCCGCGTACTCGGCCAGATCGGTCTCAACCAACGGCCGCGGCCCCACCAGCGACATGTCGCCACGGAAACACATTCCACAGCTGCGGGTAGCTCGTCGAGGTGCACCAGCGCTGCGGCCGTCGCCCCCCGAAGGCGGCCAGCCGGAGATTCGCGGTAGAACGTAGCTATCGTATCGGGTGTCGGCCTGAGGGACACGTGCACGCTGCCACGGCCGCAGCAGGGGCGGTAGCTAAACCCATTGCTGGGAAACGCCTGGTCGGAGTCTGTGGACTCACAAGCAGGGCACGGTACGGCCACTATTTCTCCAATAAGGAGCAAACGGCGCGCGTCGCCCACCATGCTTGCGCGAAGCCATGCAAGCCTCTCTGGTGGTCGAATGGTCGGAGCGCTCAGACGATCGGTGAGTACGATGTGCTTCACGCTGCAGACCTCACCTGCGAATCAGTAGACCCCCCGTCCGTCGCCCGACATCTGGGATGGTGACGGTGAGAATCTCTGGATCCAGGCACAGTGACCACCACTCCGCGTGCTCGCAGTCCAACCGCACGTCCTCCTAATCCACCACGGAGTTGCGCCCGCTGACCTGCCACAGTTCCATCATCCCGGGCTAAGCACGAACGACGTCGCGGATCGTACTCCGAAGCAGAGCCGCCGCGTAGAATTGCATGGTTCTGGTCGGAGCTGGGCAATAACCGGACATTCCACTTGCGCGGCAGCGTTCGCCACTCGCGCTGCCGAGGCCAGATCCAGGACGTTGAAAGGCCAGGAAGGGATCACTCGCGCGATATTATCTAGAGAATCGCGGGGCTAGCCGGATTCTCATACGCAACCCGAAAGGCCGACGCGAATGGTGAACACACCCCTCTCCCCAGCGGCGCGACATACGGAGCACGGTGCGTCCCACGTCTTGCGGCCGTCACCATGCGATTCCGCGGAGTCCAATTACACTGCGCAGCATGGACATGAGGGATGACCACATGCCCCAGCTGCCGAGTCGCTCCATGCGAGTGACGGGCTGGGCAACATCCTACGTCTGTGGGGGAGAAGCCATGTGCCGGACGCGTGACGCTCAGAATGCACCAGTTCGCCGCACAACGGCGGGAGCTGTTTCGATGAGAATCCTGATGTCCAACCACAACGACCAGCGATCGATATACTCCCGATCCAACCGTACGACCTCCTCGAAGTCCACAAGTGAACTCCGCCCGTTCACCTGCCACAACCCGGTGATCCCGGGCTTGGCCCCAAGCCGGCCGAAATGATGGTCGCGGTAGGTAGCCAAATCCGCCTCGAAGAACGGTCGCGGCCCGACGAGCGACATCTCGCCGACCAGGACATTCCAGAGCTGCGGAAGCTCGTCGAGGCTCCACCTCCGCAAGAACGCGCCGACACGCGTAATCCGTGGATCGTTGGGAATCTTGAAC
>JBDHFY010000523.1:0-2278 GCA_039590195.1 Gemmatimonadota bacterium
CGATCACCACGCGGACCGCCTGGTATTGCCCGGCCGGGAGCTCTCCTTCGCCCACGATGGCCGTCGTGCCCCGTTGCAGGTCCAGCAAGTTGAACCGCTGGCGCGGGGTCACGATGTTGGTCCACTCCCGCCCCGGGTCCATCGTGTCCGCAGTCTCGGACGCGTCCACTCTCACGATGTAAACGTCCACGCGGGAGGCCTCGTCAAACGGAAACGGCGCATCCGTGAGCAGTACGCGGGTGCCCGTGAACTCCGGGCCCTCGAGTCCTGAGTCACACGCCCCCGCCAGCGCCGACGCGGCCAGGGCGGTGAGGGTCCAACTTGCCGTTCGGGTGACTCGCATATGTGCCTCCGTTCCGGGCAAACCCGGGCATCAGTAGCCAGCTCAGACCACGCGCTGGGGCGGAGGAGGATCACGGGGTGCCGCGTCCCTCGCGTGCGCCAATCTTCATGACTGTATACCCCAGCCATTCCGGTGCGGTCACCTGGGGGTCGGCCGCAGCCGTCAGCGTGAGCGACTGTGAACAATTGCGCAAATCGAAGAGGGCCGGCAACGGCCCTTGCTCATGCGAGGACTAGCCGTAGAGATCGAACGGACGGTGGCGTGGTTCTCGTGAAACGAATGCTGTCCGGTTGCACGCCTGGCACCTCAAGTAGACGTGTCCCTTCAGCTCCTGCACGTCTGGTTCTTCAACACTCAAGTTACCCTCGCACCTGGGACAAGTCGGCAGCTTGTCGGGCGTGGTGAGCATCAAGCGGATCTGGGCGATCTCCTCGCGAGAGAACGTGACGGGGGTATGTGAATGCTCGTGCATCGTGGGCTCACCACCTACTCCGGTAGCGAAAGTTGTACGGCCGTACCCCTCGTCACAATGGTCCTGACGAGATGGGCTTGGCGTCGTCTGGTGCAAGGTGAAACACCGTGCAACTCCTTCCGTTGGCTGGACGTCTTGGTTTATGGGCTGCGGCGTGTAGGGCACCCTGTTCTTCGCAGGGGTACTCGCAGGAGGGGCGAGCGGGACCATGCCATTGCCCGGCCCTATGCGCCGCGGTCCCACCTCACCGCGCCTCGCGAGTCGCGGCTACCTCGGTCCCTTCTCGTGGTCACAATAATGGTAACAGCCGGGGCTGTTAGCCTTTCGGATGCCAGTGGATTGGTGGGGAGGACGGAGTGCCTGGCCCAAAACGCGGCAAAATGGCGTAGGCGATTCGCGTGGTTGGTCAGGGTCTCGCGGCGACAGATCATAGCACACGGTCTGACGATGTCACTCTGCGCGTAACACCTCTATAGTATCGACACGTGTGGCGCGGCGCGCGGGCACCACACAGGCTAGCACAGCCAGGTCCGTCACCAGCGCCGGAATGGTCACGAACGTGGCCAGATCGTACAATGCAACACCGAACAGCATGCCCGACAAAAAGCGTCCCAACACGAGCGCGCCGGTGATGCCGATGAGGGCGCCGAGCGCAGCCAGACCGAACCCCTGAGCCACCACGGACCCCAGGAACGCACTAGAGAACGAGAAGCTGTGGAGTTCTTCGGCGGCGACCGGGAGTTGTCGACCATCACCGTCACTGAGGTTCGGGATTGGTTGGCCCACATCCAGACCCGAAGAAAGCCGCTAGGTGGTGGAACGTTGAGCGGTTGGACCGCTAGACAACACCTCGGCGGACTCTCCAACCTGTACCGGTGAGCAGCGTCTGACAGATTCGTGCCCCCCGGTTTCATTCCCGCCGCAGCCATCCTTGAGAAGCCACCAATGCCAACGAAGGAAGCCGAGTGGCTTGAGATTCACGACGACGCCCTGTACCTCGAAGCTGCCCGGTTGTTGGCGCGCAAACGCCCCGACGTTTCCATACCGTTCACCTACGAGTTGATCGCAACCTTCTTGCTCACTGGTGGACGGGCATCCGAGGTGTACGGCTTTGAGGTGAAGGACATCTCGTTCGACCGCAAGACCGTGACCTTCCGGCGAAACGACTGGCGACGACTCAAGACCCGTGGCTCGGAGCGTGTGGTGCCGCTGTGGCCGCAGCTACGTGCGATCCTAGAGCAGTACATGGCAACACGGCCGCCTAGCCGGTTGCTATTCCCGTCGTTCAGGACGGGCCATGAGGCAATGCTAACCGATTGCCGGAAGGCGTTGGACGCTGTGGCAGAGCGGGTCGAGATGCCGCCGGTCCGCACGAAGTTGTTCCGACACACTACACCGCCGCCCGGCTCCAAACGTTGGACCACGGCGCACCTGTGAGCCTCTACACTGTATCTCGCGAGCTT
>JBDHFY010000524.1:0-2267 GCA_039590195.1 Gemmatimonadota bacterium
TCGACATGCCTCGACATGAAGAGCAGGTGGCCCCTGGCGGCTTCCGCCCCGTACGTACATCAAACGCTGGGGTTCCTGCGCCCGACATCTGACGAGCGTCTGTATTTCGTGCACGCTTGGGAGGAGCCATGAGAGCGTTGATGGGTTTCGTCGGCATCCTGACTTTCGGGCCGTTTTCTCTCCTGCATTTTAGTTCCATCCGACCGTTTCAAAGCCTCAACCCCGATCCATCGAGCAAAGCAACCTCAGCAATCGAGGTTGCTTTTTTTGCGACCCTCACGGTCAACGTCACGGACGACGTTGACGACGGGGTATGTGCGGCCCACTGCAGCTTGCGGGATGCTATCAACGTCTCCAACGCGAGTACCGGCGTGCCCGACGTGATCGAGTTCAGTATCCCTGGCGCCGGCCCTCACACCATCCAGCCTACGTCCGCGTTACCCACGATCACCGATCCCGTGACAATCGACGGAACTTCGGAGCCGGATTTTGCGGGCACGCCGGTTGTCGAACTCGACGGGAGCAGTGCAGGAGCTGGGGTGGACGGATTGTACATCACGGCGGGAAACACCACCGTGCGGGGGCTTGCGATCAATCGTTTCAACGCAAGCGGTATCGTGCTCGACACGGGTGGGGACAATGTGATCGAGGGGAACTACATCGGCACCGATGTCGCCGGGAGTGCTGATATGGGGAACGTCGAGCGTGGGGTGATGCTGATCAGATCGTCAGGCAACACGATCGGCGGGACGACCGCTGCGGCGGCTAACGTGATCTCGGGAAACGACATTTCCGGCATCTACCTGACCAACGCCGGGGGCGGTGGCACGACCTCGCAGAACGGCATCCTCGGAAATTACATCGGTACCGATGCTACGGGCACAACCGATGTTGCCAACAAGTTTGGGATATTCATGTTCTGCGGGTCTGGCACTGTGACCGATAACACGGTTGGCGGGACAACAATCTCTGCGCGCAACATCATTTCGGGCAACACCAACGTGGGCGTGTATCTGGTCGGCAGTTGCATAACGGACAACCTGGTGCAGGGTAACTACATCGGCACAGATGCTGCCGGTACCTCTAGCATATTCTTCGGCCGTGGCGATGGAGTGTTCCTGAGTGATGCGCAGAACAACACAATCGGGGGGACTGCGGCAGGGGCGGGCAACGTCATCTCGGGCAACCAGAGCGGCATCACCCTGACGCAAGCAGCGGCGGACAATGTGATTCAGGGGAACTACATCGGTACCACTGCTGATGGATTGAGCGATCTTGGCAACCGTGACCATGGGGTGCGCATCGCCCGTGATGCATCGGGCAATATCTTCGGGGGCACGACGGCGGCGGCGCGCAATGTCATTTCCGGGAATGGGTTGAACGGCCTGTATATCTTCCCCGTTGACGTGCAGGTTCCCACGAACAACTCGATTCAGGGGAATTACATTGGCACTGATGTCAACGGCACGGCGATCATTGCGAACGACGACGATGGGGTGTCGATCGAAGATTCGCCCGGCAACACTGTTGGTGGTGCCATGGCGGCGGGCAACGTCATTTCCGGTAACACCAACGGTGTGAAGATCACAGGCACGGGAGCCACCGGAAATCTCGTGCAGGGCAACCTCATCGGGACCGATCTGAACGGCACGACGGCGCTTCCCAATGGCGCCTCCGGGGTCTTGATCGACGGGGCTCCCAACAACACGATCGGCTGGACCGTGAGCGGCGCGGGCAATGTCATCTCCGGCAACTTGGACGGTGTGGTGGTCATGGGCGTCGTGGCGACGGGTAACAGGGTGGTGGGCAATTACATCGGTACTGACGTTACCGGGAGTGCACTCGTGCCCAACACGAGTGTGGCGGGAGTGCACATCAACGGCGCACCTGACAACGAAATCGGCGGGACCCTCGTCGAGGAACGGAATATTCTGTCTGGCAACGGGGACGGCATCTTCATCAGTGGAGCCGATGCAACCGGAAACGTCCTCCGGGGCAATTACATCGGCACCGACGCCACCGGTACTGTCGCGCTCGGCAATGACGGGCAGGGTGTGTTCATCAGCGCACCTGACAACACGGTCGGCGGGACCACGACGGGCGCGGGAAATGTGATCTCCGGCAACGCCGAGGCGGGCATCCGGATCAGTGACGCGGGTGCCACGGGGAACGTGGTTGAGGGCAACTACATCGGAACTGATGCGACGGGCGCTCTTGATCTGGGCAACGATCAAGATGGCATCAGTGTCAACACGGACGCCTCAGAC
>JBDHFY010000525.1:0-3838 GCA_039590195.1 Gemmatimonadota bacterium
AGGAAGTCGTAGGCGGCCTCGATCAGGTCCAGGGAGGCGCGGGACTTCCCACGGCCCCGGCGTATTTTCGGACCTGTCTCGAAAAACCGGCTGGTCACTCGAGGTCCTCCGGCACGAGGTGGGGCCGGCGGAGGACCCACGCGCACACCGCTCCGTGCAGCGCGACCCAGTATGAGAGACCCTCGGGCGGTCGGACGAGGCGCACTGTCACGTCGGGCTCGTCGGGGTGCGGGCCGAGCAGGTCGGTGAATTCGTCGTCCAAAAGCGCGTCGATGATGCTCTGAGCGGGTTCGGACCGCTGGCTCCGGATTCCATCCACAACGCCGGTTCGCCGTGTGTTGCCTCGCAGCGGGACTTCGCGTATGTTCATAACGATTCTCCATTTAACACGGTTCTCTCTGTCACCCTGCCGGGGGTCGAGGGGCCGTGTTTTTCCTTCAGGCCACGTGCGCGTTTTCGGGCGTGGTGCGCAGCCGGTCGGCTGCCCAGTCCTTCAGGTCCTCCGGTCTGTACCGAATGCACCGGCGGCTTATTCGGACGTACTGGGGCCCCTCTCCGCGTCTCCGCCACTCCTGGAGGGCGCGGGGAGTCACGCCGAGCGCGGCGGCCGCGGCTCGCTCGTCGAGTAGAATTGCCTGCGTCATGTCGTAGCTCCTGTGGAGCGGGGTGTGGCGTCGTGTACCTTGTGCACCTACCCTTACCATGTGCAGAAATTGGACGCGCTTGCCGGCATCTTTCATCTGGCTGTTCACGCCCGCGATGACAAAGCCATCTGGGGCGAGCACGTAGACGCGGAATCCGACCGGCCCGCTGGGAGACCGTTCTGGCGCGAGCTTGAGACCCGAAAGGTCGGCAGCAAAGTGGTGCGGTCCTACGCTTTATGCGTACCGCTGCTGCCCCGGCCGCCCCGACCGCCCCGACACATCGTCATCGAACTCAAGCTGACTGTCGGCGGGCTGACGCTGAGACTCCGCACAATCCCGAACGACGCAAAGCACCGGAAGCGTCGTAGGACCGGGCGCGGGAGCATCGATCAGTACCGAAAGCATCGCAAAGGACTGCGGCGGCTACATCGGCGACTGGAGGAGCCGTTTTCTACTGTCCCTCTCGTGTCGGACGATGATCAACTGCGGGCGCTTGTGGCGCTGCGCTGCATGCAACAGGAGTATCACGCAGAGGCGGCTCTCGAGGTGCTACGGGGCTACGCAGGGATGTTGCGAGTGCCCGCTCACATCTTGGACGATGTGCTGAGCCGTGTGGTATGCAACTTCGTATCTGGCCCGCCTGGGGGGCTTCCGGCTTACATCCGTAACATGAAGAGAGTCGTGCTTGCAGAGGAGGCGGACGCGGACGCGGAACGCCGGAACCGTCCCAAGGACTCGCACGAAGCGCAGGAGGGGGACGTGCCGGACGAATCCCCCTTGCGCCGGAGAAGGTCCTCTGAGCATGTCAACCTGTACCGTGGAGAGAAGCTGTTTTCGGTATCGGAGACTGCCCACAAACTCCGTGTTTCTCGCAGGACCGTCTACGATTGGATCAAGCGCGGGGTCCTCTCACCCGCCAAGAAGAAGGAACCGCTGCGAATCGCGCAGCAGGAGCTCGAGCGTGCCCGAGAGCTATCTGTCGCGAAGCCACGTACTTTCTACCGGATCGTCATGCGGGAGCGGGGGTGTACCTTCGAGGCCGCACGTAAGTGGGTTGGGCGCCGCCGGGCAAAAGGCCTGTCCGACCGTGATATTCTGGTGCCTGCGGGGGCCGGTCGGTCGCCAACGCCCCGTGTGAGCGGCATCTTTCTGGGCGATGAAGCCCGAAGACGAAGCCCGTGAGGAGATCGACCGCCAGCTAGCCGAGTGCGGCTGGATCGTCCAGGATCCGGCCTCCATGAACATCATGGCCGAGCCTGGGGTAGCGGTGCGGGAGTTCAAGCTGAAGAGCGGTCACGGCCGGGCCGACTACCTGCTGTACGTCGAGGGCAAGGTCATCGGGGTCATCGAAGCGAAGCCGGCCGGCCACACGCTGACGGGGGTCGAGCTACAGTCGGCGATGTACACCGAGGGCCTCCCGGATGGCATCCCCCACCACCGGCTCCCCATCCCGTTCGCCTACGAGTCCACGGGGGTCGTCACCCAGTTCACGAACGGGCTCGACCCAGACCCCCGGAGCCGCGAGGTCTTCACCTTCCACCGGCCGGAGGAGCTGCTGCGGTTGGTGGAGCTGGACGCCCAGCTCCGAGGTGCGCTCCAGGGACTCCCGGATCTGAAGACCGAGCGTCTCTGGCCCGTCCAGATCGAGGCGATACGGAACTTGGAGCAGTCGCTGGCCGCCGGCCGGCCCAGGTCCCTCATCCAGATGGCGACGGGCAGCGGGAAGACCTACACGGCGTGCACGTTCTGCTACCGCTTGATCAAGTTCGCCAAGGCCAAGCGCATCCTGTTCCTGGTGGATCGCAACAACCTTGGGAAGCAGACGTTGAAGGAGTTCCAGCAATATGTGTCGCCGTACAGCAACTACACGTTCACCGAGGAGTTCAACGTCCAGCGGCTGAGGAAGAACACGATAGACCCGGCGAGCAAAGTCTGTATCACGACGATCCAGCGGCTGTACTCGATGCTGAAGGGTGAGGAAGAGTTCGAGGAGGAGAACGAGGAACAGTCGATGTTCGAGGCGGAACAGACGCTCGTGAAGGAGCCGATGCCGGTCGTGTACAACGCACGGGTCCCCATCGAGACCTTCGACGTGATCGTGATCGATGAGTGCCACCGCTCCATCTACAACGTGTGGCGGCAGGTGCTGGACTACTTCGATGCCCTCCTCATCGGACTCACCGCCACGCCTACGACGCAGACCATCGGGTTCTTCAACGGGAACGTGGTCCAGGACTACTCCCACGAGAAGGCGGTGGCGGATGGGGTGAACGTGGGATACGACGTGTACCGGATCGAGACGAAGATCACGGGAGGCGGGGCGACGCTGGCGAAGGAACCGGGCATGTTCGTCCCCCGGCGCGACAAGCGGACACGGGAGCGACGGCTCGCCGAGCTGGATGACGATCTCACGTACACGGCAAGCCAGTTGGACCGTGACGTCGTGGCCGAAGATCAGATGCGTCTTGTCATCCGCACGTTCCGGGATCGTCTCTTCACCGAGATCTTTCCCGGCCGGACCGAGGTCCCCAAGACACTGGTGTTCGCCAAGACCGACCTCCATGCCGACGACGTGGTGAAGGCGTTCCGTGAGGAGTTCGGCAAGGGCAACGACTTCTGCCAGAAGATCACTTCGAAGACCACGGGGAAGAAGCCGGAAGACCTGCTGAACGAGTTCAGGAACTCGTACAACCCCCGGATCGCGGTGACGGTGGACATGATCGCGACCGGGACCGATGTGAGAGCCCTCGAGTGTCTCCTCTTCATGCGGAACATCAACTCGGCGTCCTACTTCGAGCAGATGAAGGGTCGGGGCTGCCGCATCATCGGCTCTGACGACCTACAGAGTGTGACGCCGGACACCCGGCACAAGAGCCGGTTCGTCATTGTGGATGCGGTCGGTGTGTGCGAGAAGGACAAGACGGCCTCCAAGCCGCTCGACCGAAGGCCGTCGGTGCCGCTTCCCAAGCTCTTGCAGATGGTCGCGCAAGGCATGGTCCACGCCGATCTCGTCTCGACCGTGGCGTCGCGGTTGGCGCGCTTGGAGCGTCAGGTGGAACGCGAGGAGAATGAAGCGATCTCGGCCGTGTCGGGCGGCAAGTCACTGGCCGCGCTGGCGGCGGATCTCCTGACGGCGCTCGATCCCGACACGAACCGGCTCAAAGCCGTTGCCAAGTTCTCACTTTCGGACGGTG
>JBDHFY010000526.1:0-2556 GCA_039590195.1 Gemmatimonadota bacterium
GGCACGCCGATCAACCCGCAGGGGGTGCACGGCCAGGTCGAAGGCGCCATCGTGATGGCCTCCGGTGAGGCGATCATGGAGGACGTGCAGTACGACGGCGAGGGCCGGCTCGTCAACCCGAACCTGCACGGCTACCTGATCATGACGATCAAGGATGCCCCGGAGATCTTCAGCGGTCTCGTCGACTCGTACGAGCCGCGCGGCCCGTTCGGGGCGAAGGAGATCGGCGAGGGCAGCACGCTGCCGGTCCTCGGCGCGGTTGCCCACGCGATCGCCCACGCCACCGGCGTCTGGATCACGGACCTGCCCATCACCCCGGAGAAGATCCTCCCGTAGGGCCGGCGGTGCCGGCCGGTTGAGCGTCCTCCACACGGCACGCGCTGGAAACGAAACGTCACCACGTCGTGCCGGACGCGATCGGTTCGACGACGTTCAGCGTCCTAGTGGTCCCCGCCGCATTTCGTGCAACATGCCGTGGAGTCGCGCGTTGACGCGGTATGCGAAGAGCACAACGGTGCGAGATTACCTCGTCCGCAAGCGAGTAGGTTGGTCTAGGATGTGACGAGACGGGCGTTATGCCGGCGAAATCGGTCGGGCGATGGAGCCTCATGGGAGGAGACAAAGATGATCATCCTAAAAGCCCAGCCACAGTCAATCTCAAAATCCGAGGACAGAGACAGCCCCGATCACTCAGAGCGCATTTCAGAGTTAGGCGGGTTGGTCCAATTTGGTGCATACGTGCACACTCTGCTACCCGGATCGCAATCCTCCGACCGACACTGGCACGAATATGAAGACGAGTTCCTATACGTGCTTTCGGGCGAGGCAACCGTTGTTGAGGACGACGGTGAGCATCTGCTTCTGCCGGGCGACGCGGCCTGCTGGCCGGCGGGCAAGGCGAACGCTCATACGGTAGTGAACCATTCTGACTCTCCGTGCACGTATTTGATCTGCGGCACGCGGGCTCCACGCGACATCATCCACTATCCCGACCTAGGCCAGACCCTGTACATCGAGGGTAAATCATGGCGAATCCACGACGCTGACGGAACGCTGATCAAGGAGGGAGAGGAGAAGTCATTGGGTGACTGGCTGCTAAACTTCCCAACTGGTCCGGTGTTTCACAAGTAGGCCCGGGTGCGGGTGTTGACCCCGGTCCGCAGTTCACCATCGTAGCTGACGACCCTCGTGGCAGAGCAAGCCGTCGTCAACACCCGCGCCGCGGCTTCCTTGATCAACCACGCTTCAAGTCAAGCCCCCACAACCGCATCAAGAGCCGCTCGCAGGGCAGTGGGGGCTCGCTCTGGAGGCAGCGCCCTCACGAAGGCCGCGGCGTAGCGGATCTTCCGACGCGCCCCGCTGCCAAGGAATCGGCGGATCTGATCCGCCGTCGGTCGATTCCTCCACTCCGGCTGGCGTTGCATCGTGCGCAGGCGATGGAGATCGCCCTCCTCATCGATCACAGCGACGGCTGCGTCCGCGCCCATCGCTCGGATCAACTCATCTTCGAGATCCCGATTGCAGATGTGGAACTCCGATTCGGCTATCGCGTGAGGTGGATCGAGCATTCCACCGGCGACGAGGGCCTCGTGCACGACACCGGCCTCAGCGGCGTCACAGAGCCCTGACAGCCGCAACGCTCGACCGCGCAGCCCGAAGTGCTTGATGAACGGTCCGAACGCGTGGACACCACCGGTAGGGAATACCGCGATGTCCGCCATGTCGTCACCGCGAACGGCGCCGAGCGTCTCGACGGCGATCTGGTCGCTCACACCCTCCACGAGGACAACGGCCGCGGCATGCTCGACGCGGGCAATAGCTCGGATGGCCGCCGCCCGAGCGAGTTCGCTCGTCGCACCACCAAGGACGGCCTCCAGACGCTGCTCGTAACCTGCCATGTGGTGACTGTACGCTGGGCGAGCAAGGACGTCACGAGTTCGGCGAGATTGCTTGAGCGTCGCTTTGGCATCTGCCCCTCATTGCACCTAGGCCAGGCCGAACGTGTTTGTCGGGTACTATTGGTTCCCGCCGGACTTGAAGGAACATGTCAGGCAATGGCGCGTACAGCGTGTCATGCGACGAGCAATCCAGATCACGTTGGACGAGTCCGAACGCAAACTGCTTGAGCGCCTCAAGCGTGGCCGCCGTGTTTCAGTACGCCTTGCCGAGCGCGCAGCGATTGTGTTGTACGCAACAGATGGATTTGAGAACCAGCAGATCGGCGCGCTGATGGGTATCTCACGTCAGAAAGCGGGACGCTGGCGGCAGCGTTATGCGGAGCGCGGATTGGAGGGCATTGAGAAGGACGCACCGCGACCGGGTCGTCGCCGGAGGGTCGACGAGAAGCAACGTGCGGCGGTGGTGCGCACGACGTTGTACGAAACGCCCGATGGGCAGACGCATTGGAGCCGCGCGACGATGGCGGCGGCGACAGGGTTGAGCGATTCGACGATCGGACGGATCTGGCGTGAGTACGGCCTCAAGCCGCACCGCATCGATACGTTCAAGCTTTCGAACGATCCGCGGTTCGTTGAGAAGCTCAAGGACATCGTCGGC
>JBDHFY010000527.1:0-2986 GCA_039590195.1 Gemmatimonadota bacterium
GACGTAGACCATCATCCGGCGGATGAAGACCTCGGACCCCCAGAAACCCTCTACGACCGTTGGCAAGTACACCACTGTCGTGGGCCCACGCTCGACGCCGTTGTCGTAGACGTTCCCCACCACGCCCACGATCTCATACCACTGGCGGTTGGGGTTCTCACGAATCCGCTTGCCAATGGCCTCCCGCGGATCGCTCCAATACTCTGTAGCAAAGTTCTCGGTCACGACGACGATGTCAGCCATCGTGTGGATGTCGTTCCACGAGATGTCGCGGCCGGCCAGCACCGGATTGCCCATGGTCCCGAAGTAGCCCGGCGAGATCCACTTCAAGCGGCGGGGCGGCGGAGCCTCACCGTCTGAGAGCGGGAAGTCCTCGATGTACATGCCCGTGTTACTGTCCCACCCATCCATCGTGACGGACGAGGTGAGCGCCGCCGACGTGACGCCCGGAAGCTGCTGGATGCGCCGCAGGATCCGCTCGTGAGTCGCAGCGGCTGCCACGCGGTCGGCCACCTCCGCGCTTGGGATGGCGATCCGGAGTGTGAGCACCTCTTCCGGTTGCTCGAATCCGGGATGGACCTGTTGCATGGCCACGAAACTGCGAATCATCAGGCCGGATCCGACGACCAACACGAGCGCCAGGGCCACCTGGGAGACCACCAGCGCGTTGCGCGCGCGGTGCCGTTCCCCTCCCTCGTCGGCGCCACGACCGCCCTCTTTCAAGGCCGTGCCGAGGTTGGGACTGCTGTAGCGCAACACGGGAAAGGCACCGAAAAAGAGCCCCGACAGGACCGAGACGGCAACGGTGAAGCCGAGGACCGTTGGGTCGATGGCGATGTCGGCGAGGCGCGGCATCTCTGCCGGGCCCAACGTGACGAACGCATTGACTCCCACGTGCGCCAGGCCCAGGACTCCTGCTTGCGCCGATGGCCGTTCGGATGGCCATTTCGCGCTGCCGCCCCTCTGCACGCACGAGAAAGAGGTTCGCCACGTTGGCGCAGGCGATGAGCAAGAAGATACCCACCGTCCCCATGATCACCCAGAGCACTGTGCGCACGTCACCCACCACGTCGTCCGTCAGCGGATGCACATCCGAGCCGAGCCGCCAGGGTACGGTGAATTCCCCGCCCGGAAACTTCTCGTTGACCATGGGGATCATCCGCCTCACGTCGGCGTTAGCCTGCTCGAGCGTCACACCTGGCTTGAGCCGCGCGATGGCCTGATAGCTGAAGTCCCCGACCCAGATCTGCGAGCGATCGAAGCGGAACGGCGCGAACACCGCGGGTTCGACCCGCAGCATCCAGAAGTTGGGCGGCATCACGCCGATGATCTCCCGCACCAGTCCGTCGAGTGTCAACGTGCGGCCAATGACACCGGCGTCACCCGCGAAGCGGCGTTGCCAGTAGCTGTAACTGAGCATCGCCGTGAGGGGCGTTCCCCGGGTATCGTCTTCGGCACTGAACGTCCGGCCCAAAAGCGGCGTTACGCCCAAGAGCGGGAGCGTGCCGTCCGTAACGCGTACGACCACCACCCGCTCGGGCTCTTCCAGTCCGGTCACCGAGCCGTACGTGTTGTCCCACATCCCGATGTCCTCGAAGGCCTGGGTTTCGTCTCGATAGGTGAAATACGTCGCCGGTGCTTGAGGGAGGTTGACGTCCCAGCCAATGCCGGGGGCGGAGTGCCAAATGCCCACGAGGTTTTCAGGATCCTCATAAGGAAGCGGCTTCAACAGCACACCGTGAATCACGGTGAACACTGCCGTGGTGGCGCCGATGCCCAGAGCAACCGTGAGGACGGTCACGGCCGTGAACATGCGGTTGCGGCTGAACGATCGGAATGTGATGCGAAGGTGTTGCCAGAGCGCAGTCATGATTGAGTCTCGCGATCGCGGGCGGCACCTCGTGGAACGTTGTCGCTCCGCCCGGCGTTCAGATAGGGCCGATCGTAGCAAGTCCACCACCTGGAACGCCCACATGCGAAGCACGCCCAACCGCCCGCGCCGCTCGCGAACGTGCTGGGTCCGCGTCGTCAACAGCTCGACGACCTCCTCCCCGTAGCGATCGCGGAAGGCGGAGGGAAAGAGATGAAGCACCCAATGCAGCAGTCGGTTCATGGAACTCGGGGATTTGGACATGTTCTTCACTCGGCCCGCAGTGACCCCACCGGGTCCACACGCGCCGCCCGCCGCGAGGGCACGTAACTGGCCAACACCGCGATGGCAGTGAGCCCGATGGACACGACACCGTAGGTCACCGGATCCACGGGGTCGACTCCGAACAGCAGTGCGGACATCAGACGCGTGACTCCCACAGCCGCAATCAACCCAACCACCACGCCGATGCCCGCAAGGGAGAGGCCGTGCTTCAGCACCATCCGGCTCACGTCGTGCTGTCTAGCCCCGAGCGCCATCCGCACACCGATCTCGAGAGTCCGTTGCGACACCGCGTACGACATGACACCGTAAATGCCCGCTGCACCGATGAAGAGCGCAACTGCGGCTGCGATGGCGAGCATGACCATCGTAAATGACGTCTGTATCATGGAGCGATCATAGATGTCTTCGAGGGTCTGGACGTTGGCGAGGGGCAGTGTCGGGTGTACCGACCAAACAGCCTGACGTACTTGGTTCCACAGACCGGTTCCCGCAGCCATGCCGCTCCGAATGGCGTAGACCATCGTCCGGCGCGCAAAGATATCGAGACCCCAGAAATCCTCCACCACCGGGGGCCAGTACACGGTCGCCGTGGCTCCCCGGTTCGCGCCGTCGTCGTACACGTTCCCGACTACGCCGATGATCTCCCGCCAGGGCTGTGCTCGTCCTTCCCGAATCCGCTTGCCTATTGCCTCGCCGGGACTTTCCCAATATCGCGTGGCGAAGTTTTCGGTCACGACTACGACCCGCGCTTTGGCGTGGACGTCGGCCCACGAAATGGATTGGCCGGCCAACAGGGGATTTCCCATGGTCTCGAAGTAGCCAGGAGAGATC
>JBDHFY010000528.1:0-2220 GCA_039590195.1 Gemmatimonadota bacterium
GGACCACGACGTTGCACAGCATGTGGCGCAGCACCGGGCGGTCTGGCAGTGCACCCGGGACCAGATCCGCACCCTGGATCAGATCCTCAGCGAGGTGGGGGCCCCGTTCGCCCCGGACGTGGAACGATTGCAGACCGTAGTGGGCGTCGGGCCCGTCGTGGCGCTCACTGTGGTTGCGGCCTTCTCTGACGTCCGGCGCTTTCCGAGTGCCAAGCACGCAGCCAGTTACGCCGGCCTGGTTCCCGCGACCTACCAGTCGGGGGACTGTAACCGTCACGGTCGCATTACTAAACGGGGATCGACTGAGCTGCGTGCCATGCTGTGTGAGGCCGCCCACCATGCGGGACGCCGCGGCAGGCCGCTGTCCCCTTACTTCACAAAGCTCTGTGCGCGCCGCGGGTACAAAATGGCTGTCGTCGCACTTGCCCATCGGCTCTGTCGCATCCTGTTTGCCATGCGCCGCGATGGTACCACCTTTGACCTGAGCAAAGTCGGCCTCGAGGAGGGCCTCTTCGAGCACCGCGTCATTCACCGCTACCGGTTCAGGACCACCGCGTCCCGCTGAGCGACGCCCACAGGGGGGATGGTCGAGGTGTCGATCCCATGTTGACCGCACCCACGCGTGAGCACGTGACCCCGGGTCCCTGCTTGGGCCACTGGGAGCTCGCGTTTTCGTATGGGGCCGTGCTCGCTGGAGTGATACCTGGGGCGCATGCGACCCCGAATGGACGGCTGGGCAGTTACGGTCACTTGAGGATTCAGCCGCACACCACACCGTTCCTGTCACGGGTGAAATCAAAGATCACTGAGAGGAACTTCTCCCGGCGCGCACCGCCTTTTCTTCTGTGCGTGGAGGCGAACCGGCAAAGAGCCAGCCCCCCGCCTAGCGGTCAACAGCAATTGACAGCCCGTCTTCATGGGCAGTAGGGACAGCTTACTGAATCGACGTTTCGTATCCTCAATCCCGCGCCCGATGATTACGGCACGACAGACCGGACAAGAAATGCCCTGGCGCCCCATGAGGAGCCTCCCTTCAGTTCTGCGGGCTTGCCCGCTCCATAATCTCGAGAGCAGCGCCCCATCGTCTTCGGCGGGTAGATGTCCTCGGCTGGGACGCAGCGCAATGTCATGATGAGCGACGCCATGTTGCTCGAGTCTGTCTGGTTGTTGATGAACGGCATCCTTTCGCGTTCACAGTCAGCTGCCGTGTCAAAGGCGCCGGCTTGGATCCATTCGGTTATCGGTGCGTTGGTATTGCCCTCGGGCGCTATCATCAGCACCCACCCACCGAGCAATATGATCGCGGTGCGGTGCTTCATGGCACGTTCCTCACGGGTTGCTCGCCTTGTAGTAGCTTGTAGGGCTCACCTGCGGAAAGCGTGGCCCATGAGCAAAAGAAAGATGGCGAGTAGAATGAAGCCGCAAAGGCCATACTTAAAAACCGCGAACGCCCATTGGGGCATCTCCTCACCGAATAACAGAAGGGCTAGGATGATGGCGCCACCTGGCACAACCAGGTTCTTGAATTTCCACTGCTCTTTTAATTTCACCAACTTAGCTTCGGTCTGCCCGTGGTTTTACGAGCCGCTATCGCTCGAGCGCAGCCGGATCATCCAACGCACGCCGCACCGCCGCGGCGATGGCGTGGCCGCTCCCACGGTGGCTTTCGGCTGAGTAGCAGCGCCAATATCGCCGGCCCAGCCAAGACGACGAGCACGATCTGGACGGCGGTTAGGATAGACATAGGGCATCTACTATCACAGGTCACCGGCGTTGTAGTAGACGGCCAGAATTTCGCGCTCTAGCGTGCCCGTTGGCTGTGGGCGGGGCCTGTGGGTTGAGCTATTCTTCCTTTTTTTCTTCAGCTTCAAACGGTCCCGACATTCCCCATGCGGAGCAGATGTTGAGCCTTAGGAGGTATCCCTTAAACATCTTATCCGTTTCCACCTGATCCATGTGTCCCTGGGATTCTAAAATGCTGGTGCTAATCCAGCAATTTTCAACTTCCTTAATCTTAACGCTGAACCACTGCTGTGTGAAGTATATGCGGTAGGTCTTCCCCACCTCAATGAACGACGGCGACTTAGCCTCCACATCATCTGAGCCTATAGACATACAAGCCCAGACACCCACCCCTACTCCGATGACGCCCAACGTGCGAAAGAACTTTCTCATAATCCACCTCCTTGCTCGTTCCTGCGTCGTAGGCTCTGCCTACGG
>JBDHFY010000529.1:0-2212 GCA_039590195.1 Gemmatimonadota bacterium
AGATCGTCGAACACCGTCAACAACCGCTTTCCCTGATGCCGATCGGCCTGCTCAGCCCATTGAACAAGGAACAGATCCTCGACCTGATGGCTTTCCTTCAATACGGCTTGCCGCGCAGCGCAACCGACACACCGCCCGGCGCCATCGACGATTGATCCTACGCGGCGCAGCGGATCAGGCAAAGAGACGACCGGGTCGGAGGGGGCTTAACGCCCCCGTCCGCCCACAGAACCGTACGTACGGATCACGTATACGGCTCTTCGAAGTTGTTCAGCTTTCGCCAGGAATCGTTGCATGGTGCATCAAGTCAAGCAAGCCCTGCTTCGTGAACCAGCGGTTCGGCAGGGCCAGATGAGCGGCGGGCGATTTGGTAGCACGCCAAGTGAAGCGGCTCAAGGCGATGTGCGACGCCCGGACGGGAGTGACTCCGGCCCGGATCAACGCCTTGCGGACCGCCTTGCGGCAGCCCCACTGTTTCAACTTGATCGCACGCAACCGTCGTCGGATCCAACTCATCCTGTTCTTGAAGAACCAGTCCCGGGCCACGCCGTAATACCCCACCCAACCCCGCAGGTACACATTCAGGTCCGCGATGATCTCGCAGATCGAGCGTCCTGCGTTTCGCGGTGTCAGCTCGCGAACCCGCTGCTTAAAACGGGACTTCGCTTTCTCGCTGAGCACCACGTACACCGTCGAGGGGCGACTCGCGTCGTCCGACGGGGGCGGGCAGGCATAGCGAAAACCCAGGAAGGTCGCCTCCTCGCAAGGTCGAACCGCACTCTTGTCCCGGTTGACCCGCAGGTGCATTCGCTTCTCCAAGAACGTCGCCAGACGATCCATCACGCGGTAGGCCGCCCGCGAGGTGCTCTTGAACACCTGGAAGTCGTCCGCGTACCGCACAAACCGGTGGCCGCGGGCTTCCAATTCGCAGTCGAGCTGATGAAGCACGATGTTGCTGAGCAACGGCGACAGCGGACCGCCTTGGCAGGTCCCCTGTTCCGTCGGCGTCCATCGTCCTTCCTGAATCACACCGCACTTGAGCATCCGGGCCAGAAGGGTAATGACTCGATTGTCCGCGATCTGATCGCGGCAGCGAGCCACCATCTTCCAGTGTGGAATCGTGTCGAAAAACGATTTCAAATCCACGTCCACCACCCACATGTGCCCATCGGCGATGTGCTTCAACGCGTGCTGCACCGCCTGGTGTTGGTTCCGCCCCGGACGAAACCCGAAGCTGCTCTCCGAGAAGCGGCCTTCATACAGCGGCTCGATCACGTGCAACACCGCCTGCTGGGCCACGCGGTCGCGAACGGTCGGAATCCCGAGCGGACGCTTCGCGTCACTCCCGGGTTTCGGAATCCATACGCGTCGCAAAGCCTGATGGCGGTAGCGACCGGCCAACAGGTCCGCCTGCAATGCTCGGAGATGCGCATCCCGGTCCGCCTCGAAGCGGTCCACCGTCACGCCGTCGATCCCCGGAGCGCCCCGATTCCGCCGAACCGCTTCCCACGCCCGGAGCAAATTGCTCCAGGCGGCAATCGGTTCCAGCAGCCGGTCCGTCCCCGGTTCCTCGAACGGCAGCCAGGCCTGATGCTGACCCATACGACAACCTCCTCGTCGTCCATCGGTTCGACTCACCCGTTGACCCTCCGGTCTAGACGCCGGTTCGGCGGGTCGTCGCTGGTGTCGGACCGCGTCCGACCGTCCAACTTCGTGGTCCCCTTCCCGCCTGCACTCGCCCGTTGCCAGGCGGCTGCAGCCGCACCCTCAACGAAGCGTCGGGATGCGTCACGCCGGTTTTGTCCTCCACGCGGTTACCTACGCTTCATCGGCCGGCGTTTCATCAGTACTATGAGACCATCTGACTCCCTGCATCGCGTCGGATCCGCCTCACATTACGCTTGTGCGGTTCCTCCCCTCACGGCTCTTCGGACGGGTTCAGGACACCGAAGCGCCCGCTGCCGTCATGAACACCGCTTTCGACACCGCCAGTCGGACACGCGGTCCCGTACGGCGGAGGGACGATGCCGGGCCTCCCTCGGTAAGCCATGTGGCGTTCCCGCGAAGCCACCCCGTACCACAGCCTGGCTTGCCCAGATACCGGACATCCCGTTTCCTAGCACGGTCATCCAGCCAGCCTGCCCTTGGGTTCACTTTCGTTGTGTTCCGCGGTTCGGCTCGGACTTCCTTTCGATTCTCCGTTATGCCAGAG
>JBDHFY010000530.1:0-2201 GCA_039590195.1 Gemmatimonadota bacterium
CGCACGGAGTCGCTCTAGCTTGTCGTGGAGCTCGGCACTGGCTGTAAACTGGATCTTGTAGCGCGCCGGGGCGATCGGCTCTACTGCGGGAGGTTTTTCCTGGGCAGGAGTAGACATCGAGGCGGTTACTCGGGACGCGAGAAAAAATCGCGGCGCCGCACAGGAGATGGGAATGGTTGGTCAACACTTCTGACAGTTGCGGCGATCGGGCCCGCGTGGCGTAGATTCACCTGATATGGGTGCGGAGTTTCGATGATGCCTGCTGAAGAGCGATGAAACTGACCCGACTGCGTGTGATCAATCGCCGGTCAGTTCGCGCTCACGCCGGCAGGAGTTTCGATACCATCCTCGGCCTCCAGCGGAGGCGAATCCACTGCTGGATATTGTAGGTGAGGGCGGCCCACAGAGATTCGGTGCGCACTTTGGCAACTCCGCGCACACAAAACTGCCGCAGGCCGAGCTTGGCTTTGATCCAGAGATTCGGGAACTCGGCCACCTGCGACCGTGTCCGATAGATGGCTTTGGCTTCGTCGGTTTGCATCTTCTGCCGGAACGCGGCTATCTCGGGCAAGGGTTCGAGCCGCTCGATCGAGCGCCCGCGCCGCGTGCGAGGACAGCAAAAAGCTTTGGCCGGGCACGTCTGGCAGTCTTGCTCCGACGCCTTGTATCGATAGCGCGTCGTGCCATTGCTTTCGTACTTGGCGTCGTAGCGTAAGCGCTTGCCCTGCGGGCACACATACGTCTTGGTCGCCTCATCGTAAACAAACTTCGATGCCTCGTATTCCGGACTCACGCCGCGGTGCTTGTACGACTTGCGCCGATTGGCCTTTGCCGCATTGCTCCGGCGCTCGGGGCCAAGGAGATCGATTTCGCGGTTCGCCATCTCTACGATGTTGTCGCTACTGATGTAGCCCCCATCCACGACCACTTGGTCGGGGGCGCGCTGGAAGGTCTGCTCAAGGCGTTCCATGGCCGGCGTCAGCTGCTGATAATCGCTGCCGGCCTGAGTGACATCGATGCCGACAACCAGGCTGTGTGCGGCATCCGTTGAGATCTGGACGTTGTAGCTGGGTGCGGAGCCGCCCTCGGCTTGCTTCATCACGCGCGCCTCGGGATCGCTCGTGCTCACGCGGTCGACGCGGCTTTTCGTCGCTTTCAGCTTGTCGAATTCTTTCATCGCTGACTCGAACCGCTCCCGCCTCTCACGCCTGGCGCGTTCCCGTGCTCTCTGCATCTGCCGGCTGCATTGCTCCTCCGGCTGGGCGTCGAGCTCCTCCACCGCCTCGCGCGCCTGCTTCAGATACGCCTCGACCCGGCGCTTGCGCCGAAATCCACTCGACGAAGCGCACGCGCGCACGCGCGTCCCATCCTGCATCACCCGCTCGAGCGTGATCAGACCCTCCATACTCAGCAGCGCCAACGTCTTCACAAACAACTCGTGCAGGGCGTCCGCATGGGCGACCCGAAAGTCCGACAGCGTGTGCGCACTGATGCTCTGCATACCGGTGAGCCATTGATACGCCGGATCATATTCGCAGAGCCGCTCAATGGCGCGGGCCGAACTCACCCCACGGCTGTAGCTGTAGACCCACAGGCTCACCAGCAGCTGCGGATCAAACGCAGGCCGGCCCGCGGCACCGGCGACGGATCGGACCTGCTTGGTGTACTGGCCTAGATTCATCTGGCCCACGAAGTCCCAGATCGCACGCGCAGGGTGTTCCTCTTCGATCAACTGCTCCACGTCGACCACCCGCACGAACAGCTGCTTGCGATCGACCTCCTTCAACCGCGCCTCTGCCGCGCCCTCGACCTCATGGCCGTCGCGACGATCGCCCCGCCCTGGCCGCCTTGGCATGCCCGGCAGCAACGCTTGGTTATCGCCCATGCTTGCCCCGCTTCCTCCTGCGCTTCGGCGCAGGCGTCCGGCGGACAACGAGTGTGTTGCGATCCTCCACCACCCACTCGATCTCCTCTCCCTGCTCCATCTCTAGCGCCTGTGCTAAGGGCGCCGGACATATGAGATAGAACTGCCGGTTGTCGTTAGCGCGTTTGATCACCTGTATCTTCGTCACGTATCCCATGAGCACAATCTTATAACATAGCTATTACGCTAGTCCAGAACTATTTTTTCCTAATTTTTTCTCACGTCCTCGGTCCGGACCGAGTTCCCCATTTGACGCACGAACACCTTCTCGAAAAAC
>JBDHFY010000531.1:0-2189 GCA_039590195.1 Gemmatimonadota bacterium
TGGCCGCGATGAGAAGCGTAGGCGATGAACACCGAAGCCTGGCAGTTGTCGATCTTCCCGGTCGCTCCGCAGTACTGTCGAGCCACACCGACCGAGTACTTCCCTTTCTTCGCGAAATCGGTGCCATCCACGATCAGCACGCCATCCGCCTCGCCCAGACTCTCGCCGACCAACTCGGCGTGCCGCTCCAGGATCGCCTCGTCGTCCCAGGCCCCCTCGCCCAGGAACTGCTGCATGTTACGGACATTCCCGCCCCGCAGACGCAACGCCAGACGTTCCGTCGACTTGCCTGCTTCGGGCAGCAAAAGACCCTCGAGGTACTTCAGAGCCCAATGGCTCTGCTCACGCCGAAAGAACAGTCCTGCAAACTCAGCATGATACGCCTGAAGCTCATCCGCCAACTCAACCACATCCTGCTCCGAAAGACCCAACGGCGGGCTGACTTCCGCATCCGAATGCGTGACCATGGCTATGACTCCTGCTGCGATGAAAGGCTCCGATGTGGACTGCCACGACCACTATAGCACAAAATCTCGTTGTAGTACTAGACTATAGTTCAGCACTTTTCAGGGCGTGTTTTGGCGCGTTGGGGTGGTGTGAGCCTTGCGGTTGTTTTTGGCGGTTGTGGTCTTTGGGTGGGACATGGCCAAAAGTGCCGGCGGCTTGAGATGCGATGCGTACCCAGAGCTGGGTCTCGGCGACTGATCGGGTGTTGTAGCGCCGCCATGGCGTTGCCTTGATGACAGCTTTCGGGTCGCGCGAAGCGGCGAGCTGGCGAGGCCCGGTCGAAGTCCTTCTAGCCGAGGAACACGCGGCATCGCTGAGAGCCGCGGGCGGTCGCAGCGTCAGCAGTTGCGTGAGCGCGCACGCCACGGCGCTGAGATGCACGTGCCGCAGCATGGCTTTAGGCAAGCGCGCCTGGTAGTGGCCCAGGCCGAAGTGTTGTTTGAGTTCGCGGAAAGTCATCTCGATCTGGAACCGGTCGGCGTAGAGCCGTGCGATCTCCCGAGGTGTCAGCGACAAGTCAGTGCTCATGATGACGGCGTCGGACTTGCCGGCGCAGCGCAGGATCACAAACCGCATCGGCAGCCCCGACGTCCGGTGCAAGCCCACCCGCGATGCGATCCGCAGCGGCGTGCGGTTCTGATACAGCGCGATCGTCCGCTCGAAGTGCGCGTCGTCCGCGGCATGCTCGGCCAGTGAGATCCGCTCGCCGTACTTGCGGGGCCGACCGCGCAACGGACGCACCTGGCGGACATACAGGTCATGCACTTTTGCATCGATCCGCCCGCGCACGATGGCGACGAAATCGTTGTCAGCGCACCAGCGCAACAGCGCTTTGTCCGCGAAGCCGGCGTCCGCGATGACGGTGCGCACCAGATCGGGGGCATTGGGCCACGGCAGGCTCGCGAGCAGTTCCAACGCCAACTGGCAGGGCGTGTGATACTCCGCCGCAGGGCAGCGCTTCTTCTGGCGATAGAGCCGAAACGCCAGCGGGCAACACAGCGTGCGCCCGCCGACGCGCACCAACAGACCGACCATCAGCCAGTAATGGCCCAGGATGTGGGTGCCGCGACACCATCCGCCGTGGGTGTTGCGTTGCCAGGCCACGCCGAACATGCGCTTGCTGCTCTTCTCGACGATGGTTTCATCCAGCACGACGCACAGGCGGCGCCGGCCTTGATCGTCGACCCATAGACCGCACCGATCCATGAGCAGCTCCAGCAGGCGCGCCGACAACGCCTGCACCGACCAGCGGTAGTGACCCAAAAAGCGCGAGTAGTTGGTCCAGTGGCTCTCCCTCGCGCTGGTGCGATAGACGCTGGTGCTGGTGCTCCGGGCCAGGTTGGTCATCAGGCAGACCACGAAGCTCACGAAGTGCGCGAAACTGGGCTGAGTGAAGCAAGGCGCGAACCACAAGAGCACCGAATACAGCTCCCACGGAGGGATGAGTCGGGGCATGGGCTGTCACCTGGGCTGCGATGATGGCTGTGATGACCAATCATTCTTGCCCGGCAACACAGAACCTCTCCGACCCCTCATCCCTCCCTGAAAAGTGCTGAACTATAGACTAGAGGCCCGGCCGAAAAGGCGGATCAGAACAGGAGATGGTTGACGGATCGCGAATCGATGGTTGGCGAGAGTCGTTGGATGGAAGGAGTCGGTTCGCGATGATGGGTCGTCGATCG
>JBDHFY010000532.1:0-2530 GCA_039590195.1 Gemmatimonadota bacterium
CCCGCCCGGGTACCCGGGCGTACTGCGAAGAATGGCAATACTTTCGGCAGCCAGTGTCCTCGCACGCGCGTTAGTGTCTCTGGGTGGGTCTCACAGCCACGGCTAAACCACCATACACTTGCCTGACCACTAGAACTCACGCAAGTGGGGGTCGGTGCGCTGCGTCTGTCCCCGCTCGTGGTTTATTCGAACGCCCCACCCGATCAGAGCCTCTCGGCATAGTCGACCGACTACCGTTCGAGCGCAACATCGGCCTCTTCATGGCGGTGATGATTGGGATCGGCGCCATGATGGAACCCGGCATATTCGCACTCCGGCGAATTCGCCGCCATGGTCGGGCCACTCGGGATCCTGGACAGGCTCGCGATGGGCCTGCTCACTGTTCTGACGGCTCTCAACTACAGGGAACGCGGCGCCGCTTCGAGCGGCAAGCAGCGAGCAGCCGTGCAACGGCCGTTGCTTCGAACTCCCGAGGTGCCCCGAGCGGGACGAGCCACTCAGCGCGTCGCCCCGACCTACCAAGCGCTTGAAGATCGGCCAAGAGCCGGAAGTGGCTCCGCTTGAGCGGAGGCGCCTCGATGGCGCCAAGGAATTACTTGTACCAATGGCGTTGTTGCCCTCTGGACCTGGGGCTCCCTCGACCCATACCGAGATGCTGCGAATCCACTTCAGCCATCAGGGCTCATGATGCGAGCCACGGCAGCATCGCCGAAGCAAAGCTGAGCACGAAGAAGAAGCCGCACACGTCGGTGATCGTGGTGAGAATTGGCCCCGATGCCAGTGCCGGGTCGAGGTCGAGCCGTTTGAGCCCAAGGGGGACTAGGCCCCCGATCAACACGGAGAGCATGGTGTTCAGCATGAGCGCTCCCGCCACAACCGCGCTGAGGTGGACGTTGCCCTTCCACAAGAACGCCAAGGCGCCAAGAAGCACGCCCAGGATGGCGCCATTGATCACCCCAACCCCCCCTTCCTTCACGAACACTCTGAAGAACTCATACGGCTTGATGAGCCCCAAGGCGAGTTCGCGAATGCTCACCGCGACAGCCTGATTCCCCGAGCAGCCGCTCATGTCGGAGATGATGGGGAGGAAAACGGCGAGGGCGATGACGGCGGCGAGCGTATCCTGGTAGAGCGCAATCACGCTCGCGGCAACCACGTTCAGCACGATGTTGATCGAAAGCCACGACAGGCGGCGGAAGGATCGCCGGAACATGGGCATCGTCCGGAGCTCGTCCTCCCCAACGAGGCCGCTGATCTTCAGGAACGTCCGCGTCGCTCGCTCCTGTAAGGCCGCTTCGACCGCGGTGCGTTGCACGATTCCGACGAGTCGCCCACGCTCATCAATGACCGGAATGCCTAGGAAGGCGTGACGGTCGAATATGCGCTTGAGCTCGTCCAGGGAGGTGTCGACCGTCACGCTCAGCGGCTCACGGATCATGATCTGGCGCAGGGACGCATCGCCGCGAGAGAGCAGCAGATCCCGCAGCCGCAGGACGCCTACGAGGGTATCGTTCGCATCCGTGATGTACGTGTATTGGATCTCGTAGTCGGAGTATTGATCGCCGTATGTCCGAAGGTCCTGTACGACGTCGGCGACCGTTAGACGTTCGGAGAATGCCAGGCACTCCGTGGTCATGATGCCGCCGGCGGTGTCCGACGGGTATCGCAGGAGTTGTCTCGTCTCGGCCGCATCACTCGGCGTCATCTCTTGGAGGATGGCCTCCGCCTCATCACTGGGCAGCTCGGCCAGGAGGTCGGCGCGCTCGGCGCTTGGCAGCTCGTCGACGATCAACGCCGCCTGGGCAGCCGGCAGATCCTCGATGATCTCAACCACTTGCGCTTCCGAGAGGATCTCAAGCATGTCGGCGCCGCGCTCTGGTCCGAGGAGGGCCAGGAGTCGCGCCTGATCTTCTTCAGCCAGGCGCGAGAGGGTTCTCGCGATCTCGCCCGGTGGAAGGGATTCCAGCAGCGCTCGTAGCGATTCGACCTGGCTCGACTCCAGGAGTTCCCGCAGGCGGTACCAGGGTTCTCGTGGCGCTAGCTCAGTCATGGCTTCGGGCTCTCGTTGGTGTGGAGATACGGAACGCGCATCCGACTCGTCCTGAAGGCAGGTCGCCAAACAGTGCGAAGGGCGGTTGGGGCGCGCAAGACAGCGTGATGCTGGGGCAGGAGAGGCAGAGGGGGCGCTGGCGGGGCAGCGCCTTGCTCGCAGCCATACGAAGATGCAGGTTTGACGGTATGTTGCCCCATTTCATCGACGCTGGGGGAGAACGGTGGTTACCCGGGCCGGCCGTTCCGGTGCCGGTGGCTGCTGTTTCTGCGGCGATTCGTGATGACATCGTGGGCGGGCCTGTGGGGTGACGTGGCCCCGCCGCTGGCGCCTGCCACGCCTCTAATGGCAGGCGCGCATGTGCCTTTCCCATATGCCCAGACTGACGCGTACGGCAGTGGCTCTTGATCCCGAGACCACTCGCATTGTGGGGCCCGCACCCGAACCAGTTGTTGTCTCGCTACCCGCGGCCCCCTGGGC
>JBDHFY010000533.1:0-491 GCA_039590195.1 Gemmatimonadota bacterium
CAGGGAAGGGGGCACCGGCCAAGCCCGGAGCTCCGCGGCGTTGATCTGTTCGACGGTGCGCTGGGAGACGAAGATCCCGTTGCAGAGGGTAAGGGCCTGCCTCCCACGCTGGACTACCCCGGCGTTGGCGCCGTGGAAGCCGCGGGCGTATTCTCGCTGGGCCTTCAGAGTCGCCGGGAAGGCGGCCGCGGTCAGGAGAAGGGACGCGGTGTATATCCGATACGATGGCCACATGGTGACTCTCCTTACTTCGATCGATGATTCTCAATCCCGCCCACGGTGGGGGACCGGGCACGCGGCGCCCAACGCTCGGGGCGGTCGGTGTGGCCGGATAGGGATTTCAGCCCCAAGCCGCAAGTATGGCCCCGGGTTTTGGTGGTGTCCAGGCGGGCATCGGCTCATCAGCGGGCGTTTGTGATCGACCGCTGATGTTCGCCAGGGTAAGCCCGCGACTTGGGGATCGGGCAGATCACCTGATCCCCTCGATCCCT
>JBDHFY010000533.1:501-5551 GCA_039590195.1 Gemmatimonadota bacterium
ATCGCGCGACCGGCACGATCTGGAAACCCAGCACTAGGGTCCAGTCCGTCTCGAGTTGCGGGCCGTCGAGATCCTGATAGAGCGGGAACAGCAACTCCGCTGCGAACCGCATCCCTTTGGCGGGCGGTATATGGAGGTTGAGACCGATGCCGCCATCCACCCGGGTCCCGCTCCGCAGATCCGTTCGAGCTGTGGGCACCACGGCGGGGTTCACCGAAGCTGCCGGCTCGGCTCCGTCAATGTCGCCGATCCCCTGTGCTTCGACGCGAAGCGACATCGCCGCGTTGCGGCTCAAATTGCGGCCGCCCCAGAAGGTCCCCATGAATTTGTTCCCCAGCGTGTACCCGTGATCGTTATCGCCGATTCGAATGGTGGCGCGGCCCTGACCGCCCCACGACCAATCGCCGGCCTGCCCGAGATAGGTGATCCCCGGCTCGACGTCGAACGTTCCCGATCCGGTCTGCATGGGATAGGGAAGCTGCACATCGTTCCCCCCGCTGGTGGGTAACGCGTCCAACTCCTCGATGGAGCCGGTCGGAAGGCGGGCGCCGGCATTCAGGTGAAGGGCCTGATTCCCCCAGGCTGCCAGCTTCACCAACCCGCCCACCGAAATGTCCCCGACGCCCGACGCCTCGGTGGTGAACGCCGGGCTGTCCCGCGTCCCACCCATCCGTGTGATGTGGTCCATCTCGATACTGAGGAACGGTGCCATGACCATGAGCGTGATGGCATCCGTGGGGGCGTACATGACGCCCACCATGTGCATCATCATCGGCATCTTGGTGGGCGTGACAGTGAAGTTGTAGCTCGTCGGATCGATCACCGCCTGGTCCGTGATGCCGGATGTACCGTCACGGCTGCCGTTCATGTTCATGAACATGAAGCGGTACGAGAGCATGACCTCCCCGGCCTCGTGCCGGTGGTCTCCCATCACACCGATGGGAGCGTGCCCGTCGGCACGACTCGACGTCCACTGGGCCTGCGCACCGTCCGTCGGTGCTGCGATCGACAACACGACAGCACTCAGCCAAGCAAGGTATCCTACGCGTGTGTTCATGCTTCCCTCCCACAAAGCTGTGCACGGACGCATTCAGCGCCTGCGCGGATAGTCTGTACCAACCAGGCGCCATTCGCTCTGGTTCGGCCCGGTCAGTGAACCGGGATTACTGATCGGTTTGGCTTTGGCCGTCAGGGCGTGGGAGGACCGATGGCAAATGGAAGGAAAGGATGGAGCCGGTTGAGCGGGGTCGACTTCTCCGCGGTACAAGCGACGGTGTGATTAGGAAGCTCGGCGACGAAGTCGCAGCGCTCGGACGCCAAAGGCGGCTTTGAAGCGGCACCTGCCAAACACGTCCCCATGCAGGTGCACAGCGCACCGGGGTCTTCGCCATTCGATTGCCCGTGACTTTGGTGGTTCTCGGAGTCCGCTGGAGATCCGTGCTCGGGACAGTGGCACCGGCACGCTGCATCCGCTCCCGTGGCCAGGAGGAAAGCGAATGCGATGGCTGGCGCTGCGGCGCGGAAAGACAGTCTGGCGGTCACGATCGGCTGTTCGAACGGGGCACGAGTTTCGTACCGACCGAACCCGAGGCACGTTCCAATACACGACCGTTACGGCCTTTCCCTATTGATCGGCAGTCTTCCGATGGGCGGGGGCTGCGTGATGGGCGACGATGGAGGTGGCTTACGTGATCTGTGGCTCCAATCGCAAATCTGCATTCTGCAATCATCGGTTCTCCGCCTTCGTCTTCAACTCCTCAAACAGGCTCTGAACGAATATGAGCTCGCTCTGGCTGCCGCTTCGCCTGATCATCAGAAACCGTTGGCCGTCGGGGCTGACGTCATATGTGGGGTGACAACAAAACTCATCGCCGGCCTGGTAATCCCGGACCGGGAAGAGGACCTCGCGCCCTGTGACCGAGAAGCCGGCTCGCGAATCGACTCTTGCGGCGACGAGGTTGCGGTCCAAGTTCTTGTAAAAGAGCTCTTCACCATCGCGACTCCATTTGGGCTCACTGCCGCCCTCCGTGGAGACCTGCCGTTTGTCGTCGTCGATGTTGGGGAACGGGCGCACGTACACCTCGTAGCGGCCTGTCTCGTCCGACTGGTAGGCGAGCCAGCGTCCATCGGGAGAGGGTAGGCATCACTTCCTGGAATTTGTCACTGGCCGAAATGGTTCGTCCCGCACTGTCGGGATGGACGTGCTTGACGAAGAGGTCACGCGTGGGAGGGACGCCCGTTCGGTAGATCAGCCACTGGCCGTCGGGCGACCATTCACCCTCCCAGATTTCCCGTTCGAGAGCGAGGAGTCGCTGCCCGATCCCGCCTGCCACGGGGCGTGCGTAGAGTTCGTGCCTTGGGCCCCGGTTCGATACGAACAGCAGACGCCTGCCGTCGCGTGTCCAGTATGGCCGAAAATTCCGGCTGCCCTCGATCGTGAATTTCGACAGAGAACCGCTTACAAGATTCCGAATCCACAGCTGGTGGTCGCTACCCTCCTCAATGCTCACAGCCAGTCTGCGGCCGTTCGGGGACAGGGCAACCGTCTCGAAGTTGGCCACCCAGCCAGACGCGATCTCTTCAACACCTCCCCTGCGATCCACCCACACCACGCTTTCCGTTCCTGGCTCGCCGGCCGCATAAAGGACCGTTCCAACGTCGGCCACACTCAAGTCGCGCGACGCCAGTTGCCCCACGTTGGTGACGCGTCCACCGAGGGCCACTGAGGGGCCGGTGATCTCCATACGGCCCTGATCGAACGGTGCCGCCATGAGTGATCCGTCGAAATCCGCGTAGACAAGGTGTCCCGAGCGAAGGTATTGGGGGGCGCTTCCAGGAATGAGCGATCGGTGGCTTCGCGTCTCGAGATCCAGGCTGCCAATCGAGGGGGGAGCATCACTGCCATAGAGGATGGTGAACAGCAGGCCGTTGCCGTTGGGTAGAAGTGCGGGTGACACGTGCTGGTCCTCGGCGCGGGCGCTGTCGAGCGTGGTCAGTTGCTCCCACCCGTCCTCGGAGCCGTCAGCGCGCACTCGCACCAACGTCCTGAAGCCAATGAGACCGCGACCGCTCGATGAACCCAGATACCCCAGGTAGATGTACCCGTCCTCGCCCCAGTCCATGTCCTCGTACGGCGTCACGCCCGCTACTATTGTGGTCGGCGCACCACCTTCGACATCGATCACCTTGAGATGCTCGTCAGGGCCTTGGATGAAGGCGATTGCTCGTCCGTCGGGTGAGAAAGCTGGGCAGCAGGCACCGTCGGTGCCGGGGATTGGCCGAGCGCTCAGGTCGGCAAGGTCGCGAACCCACAGACGGGTACCACCACTCTCACCCGAGCCCACGTATACGAACCGGCTGCCGTCGGGTGCGAGGTCGAAGCGCCGCTCCGGACGGTCGACGAGTTGTTCGGCGTCGGGTAAACGTATGCTCAGCCGCACCACGGGTGTCGCAGGCACAGGACGCAAGAGCGACCACACCATCATCGCGATCGCCACCGCCGCAGTAGCCCCCAACCCCAACGCGATCCGCCTCCAGCGCCCGGCATCCCTGCCAACGGTGGGCGTGAGACCCGCTGCGGTCGGCCCAGCGAAGGTCGGATTGGCGAGAGCCTCGGCGAACCGCGCGGCACTCTCGAAGCGATCCGCCGGCAGCTTCTCCAAGGACTTGGCCACGGAGGCCGCCACGTTGGGTGGTACCGCTTTCCGCAACTCCGTCACCGGCCGTGCCGGGTCGGTCACGATCTTCATGATGATCTGCTGCGCGGAGGATCCTGTGTGCGGCGGATCCCCGGTCAACATCTCGTACAGCGCGGCTCCCAGCGAGTAGATGTCCGAACGACTGGTGAGATCCTTCTCCGCCGTGGCCTGCTCGGGACTCATGTAGTGTGGCGTGCCGAGGGAGAGCCCCGTCTCCGTCATCCTGCCGCCGGCCGCAGCACTCACCGCCAAGGCGATGCCGAAGTCCGCTACCATGGGCCGGCCGTCGTGCAGCAGGATGTTCTCGGGCTTGATGTCGCGGTGGATCACGTTGTGGCGATGCGCGTAGTCCAGCGCGTCCGCAACCTCCGTTGTGATCTTTACCGCCTCCTCGATGCCCAGCTGCGTTTCGCGGTCCAGCTTCTCGCGCAGCGTCTCACCTTCCACATAGGGCATCACGTAATACAGGAACTCGCCGCCCGTCTGCCCGTCTGCCGTCTGACCGGAGTCGAACAATGACAGGATGTGGGGGTGCTGGAGACTCGCGGTGGTCTTGATTTCTTGCAGGAACCGCTCGGCGCCGAGAACGGCGGCCAATTCGGGCCGCAGGACCTTCACCGCGACCTTGCGGTCGTGTTTGACGTCGTGGGCCAAATACACCGTCGCCATCCCGCCACTGCCCAGCTCGCTTTGGATGTCGTAGTGACCGGCGAGGGCGTTGCGCAAGCGCTCGAAGTCGGCCGTCATGGTGACGTACCCAACAGTCCGCCGGTCCGCCGGTCCGCCGGTCCCCCGGTTATCGCCATCCCACCTTGGCCCAACTCTCGCTTAATCGTGTACCGATCCGAGAGTGCCGACGCGAGTCGCTTGAGTGGATCAGTCATCCAATATCATCTGCGTGTATCTGCTCCATCCGCGTGATCTGCGGCCGAGAGTGGCCGTCATCGCAACGTTATCCCTGGGTTAAAACCCGGGCTCGGCGCTTCGCGACGAATCCTGAAGGTTTTTCCCCGAGGAGCGTCTTTCAAGACGCGCCGCGGCGCGTTCACACGCGGCGCCGAGCCCGCGCTTCAGCGCGGGGAAATGACTTATCTAGTCGGCAACCGCGGAACTCGGCGCGGCGTCAATCCCATGGCTTCCAACACCAAGGCCGAAAGCTCGTCCTCCAGTTCGCGGACGACGCTCTGCATGGAGGGTTCGTCAACGAGGTTACGCATCTCGTAGGGATCTCGGGTCAGGTCGTACAACTCGCGCTCGTTGGGATGCTGCATCCAGTGAATGAGCTTGAACCGATCCGTGCGCACGGCCCGGTAGTCCATGTCCATGAGCCACGGCCTGGGGTTCTCGTAGGT
>JBDHFY010000534.1:0-2168 GCA_039590195.1 Gemmatimonadota bacterium
CACATGCAGCAGTTTGGGTCGCTCGCTGCGCTCCCGACGACGCGATCACGCGGTAGCCCCCGCTCAGCACCTTGCCGAGCGCGACTGCGGCCTGGACACCTTCTTCGGTCAACATGTCGCCGTCGTTGTCGGTATGGCGCCGCAGTTCCACGTAGCGAGCAATCGCGGCCTTTCCGTCGACCTCCCCATTCTGCTCTCCCAGGCCCGGCAACAACAATGGCCCCCGAGCCTCAGATCTTCGTATCCATACAGCGCCCATGACGGGCAAAATGCACCACCTCCGCCCGTCTCTTGCTAGCGCATAAGTGCCAATATGGGCGGTTCCCAGGCCGGAGTCTCGTTGCTCACAAGCGGCGGGCAGAACAGAGAACGCGTGGTCACCGCGAAGCCTCTATCGACGGCAGCAACCGGGTCATTCGCCTCTGGCCGCGGCCACGGGACGCCAGAACCCTGCTGAGAGAGCGAAACTGGCAAGGGAGGCTGCCGATGTTGTTTCACGTAACGATCCGCCACGATGCCGCGCACTGCCCGGGGTTCCACCCGGAACTGATGCCCAAGGCGATCGACGCCCTGGAGAACATCGAGGCCACCGCAGCGCAGTTCGGAGTCACGGTTAACGGTCTGTACAACGCCCTGCCCGATCACGTCGAATACCTCATTGCAGAGGCAGACAGCCCGGCGGCGCTCGCGATGTACCTCAGCGAGGCCGTCCCCTACGGGGAAGCCGACACGGAGACACATGCTGTTGTTGGCGTCGATGAGCTGCGCGCCGCGGCCCGGGCAATGTCGAGCACCTAGCGGAGGCCACGCAACGGCACAGCCCGAATCCACCACAGGCCGACCTCCTCAACTCGGCCGTGGAAACGAAGGCAGGGATGCCGATCTCTCTCACCTACACAACGTGAGCGTTACGGCGCATAAACCGGCAATATGCGACCCTCCAGAGGCCCGTCTCCAGGTAGCGCATATGTGCCGTTATGGGCGGGTCTCGATGTGGTGGTGAACGAATCGGAGGTTCGGGACACGTTGGCCCTGGACGCCACGCTCACACCAACCGACAACGCTGAGGGGCCCGGAGGTTCCGGGCCCCTCAGTTCGACAATCCCCATTGCCCGAACCGACCTTCGGTTCACATGCTTATGTCCGGCGATGTCCTCGATCTGACGAATGCATTAAATGTCAGATGCAGCACCGAGCCGGACATACATTTAGGAGTGAGCCCAGCCCCCGAAACGGAGCAAGCTAGGTGACCACGGACGCGGCAGGAAGTTTCGAAAGCATGTACGTCGCGTGCGTGCGACCCGTGCTTGCCTACTGCCTGAGACGCACGAGCCAAGCTGAGGCGCACGACGCCACCGCCGAAGTGTTCGCCGTTGCCTGGCGTAGACGGCACGAGATGCCGGCCGGAGAAGAGACGCTGCCGTGGCTCTACGGAGTCGCAGCCAACACACTCCGCAATCAGGCCCGCTCCACTCGAAGGGCTCGGAATCTCGCCGGCAAGCTCCGGGCGCAACCTCAGCGGGTCAATCCTGGACCCGAGATGCAGATAGTGCGGCGGGTCGAATACGACGAAGTAAACCGGGCCATCGACTCCCTCAAACCCGCGTACCGCGAGGTCATAAAGCTGGTGGAGTGGGAAGAGCTTCCGCGAGCTGTGGTGGCCGACATGCTCAGCTTGTCCCGGGCCGCCATCGACCAGCGACTGCACCGCGCCTACAAGCAACTCGCGCGACGCCTTAAACACCTTTACCCCTACACCGTGAAAGGAGGCGCCGATGACACAGCCGCGGCTTCGTGATCTCGTAAGAGCCTCCAACCCTGTGGTTGACGCTGATCAGCTGCTGAGTGACGAGCAAGACGTGCTTGTTCTCTACGCGAATGCGATGCAGCGAGCCGGCAATCCCCCAATGTCCACCGATCTTCTCGCGCAACCCGCCGAGAGGAGACGAGACATGCAAACGCAAGAGACACCGACTGAGCAGACAGAGGAACACGTCCGCAAGCTCGAACCCGGTCCGCCGCGTTCAAGACGCTGGATCCCGGCTCTCGCCGCCGGGTTCGTGATCGTCGCCATCGTGGTGGGCGCCGTCGCGCTACTGCAATCGGATGAGCCGTCAGCACCGGCGGCGCCGTTGCCGGCTCCTGAGGCGCCGGACCCCAACGCGGAG
>JBDHFY010000535.1:0-2157 GCA_039590195.1 Gemmatimonadota bacterium
CGGCCTATATGAGTCCGGAACAGGCGATGGGCAGTCAGGAACTCGACGGCCGGAGTGATCTCTACAGCCTCGGGTGCGTGTTGTACGAGATGTTGGGGAGCGAGCCGCCGTTTACGGGAGCCACCGTCGAGAGCATCGTGCACCAGCACATCGCGGTGGAGCCCCGACCGGTGACGGAGCTCCGACCGGCGGTGCCTGCGGAGGTGGTGGCAGCATTGTCGCGAGTGCTGTCGAAAGCTCCGGCGGATCGGTTCAGCCCCGCGGCGCAGTTTGCTGAGGCATTGACCCCGGCCCACACGGTGCCACGTCCTGTTGAAGTGCCGCCAAGGGAGAAGCCACGACGAAACCTGATTGCCTACGCCGCCTTTGCTATCCTCGCAATCACTGGAGCCTACACGGTAATCTCCCGCATGGTCGGCCCGCCTGAATCAGCCGAGGCGGCCGCGCTGCCGAGGCTCGCTGTCTTGCCGTTCAACAATCTCGGCAGCCCGGAGGACGACTACTTTGCGGACGGGATCACCGAGGAGATCACCAGCCGCATTGCACAGATCAGCGGGCTCCACGTCACGTCGCGTACCAGCGCAATGCAGTACAAGAACCACGAGAAAACGCTGCGACAGATCGGTGAAGAACTAAGCGTTGATTACGTGGTGGAGGGCACGATACGCACCGACCGGGCACCGGATGGTTCTGGTCAGGTACGCGTGACACCGCAGCTCATCCGGGTTTCTGACGACGCCCACTTGTGGACGGAGGGTTACACGGCCGATCTGGTTCCCGGAGAAATCTTCCGCGTTCAGGCGGAGATCGCCGGACAGGTCGCCGGGGCGTTGGACGTCACGCTGCTTGAACCTGAACGCCGACGCCTGGCAGCACAGCCCACCGACAACCAGGAAGCGTACGACTACTACCTGCGCGGCAATGACTACTACTATTATCGAAACTTTGCAGAACAGGACTACCAGATTGCCATCCAGATGTACCAGAAGGCGGTCGATCTGGACCCGGAGTTCGCGTTGGCTTACGCTCGACTCTCGAGGGTTCATGGGGAGATGTGGTTCTTCTTCCATGACCGCACCCAAGAGCGCCTGGCAATGGCAAGGGAGGCGGTGGATGAGGCGCTGAGGCTCGATCCCGACCTGCCCGAAGCACATGAGGCTTTGGGAATGTACCACTACCAGGGTCACTTGGCTTATGACCGTGCCCTGGCTGAGTTTGCCATCGCACAGAAAAGCCAGCCCAACAGCACCGACCTCTTTTCGGCTACTGGCTGGGTGCAACGGCGGCAGGGGAAGTTTGTGGAGGCGTTGGCCAATCTCAAGCGGGCTGTAGAGCTTGATCCGCGCTATGCACCCAACGCCCTCGAGCTCGCGGAGACCTACGCCCTCGTGCGCAACCCGGTGGAGGCGGCGCGGTACTATGACCGCGCCATCTCCCTGAGTCCCGATTGGGCCGATCTCTATGCTGATAAGGCGGAGTGGCTACACCTCCGCTTGGAAGGCAGCAGGGAAGAGGCCCGGGCAGTGCTGGAGGAGGCTGGCAGGGTTGGCCTCGCAGCAGATCCCTGGATCGCATACACGTGGGTCTTGCTCGAGACGTGGGATGGAGACTATCGGCAGGCGCTGGACCGACTTGCCCTGGTCTCGTCAGAAGTTCTTGCCGAGAATCAGTACGGCTATGTGCCCAAGGCCCAACTGTATGCCCAGATTCATGGTCTCATGGGGAACCGACGGCTCGAGCAGGTCTATTATGACTCGGCACGCAGCATGCTGGAGGCCGGGATTCAGCAGCGTCCCGATGATGAGCGCCTTCGGAGTGCGTTGGGCATCGCCTATGCCGGTCTCGGTCGCAAGGAAGACGCGATCCGCGAAGGAGAGTTGGCTGTTGAGCTGCTTCCTATGAGCAAAGAAGCCTGGCGAGGTGCTCATAGGGTAGAAGAGTTGGCGCGTGTCTATACGATGGTCGGCGAGTACGACGCCGCGATTGACCAACTCGAAATTCTGTTGGCTGTTCCCTCACCCACCGCCGTTCCAATGCTCAGAATCGAACCCACCTGGAATCCCCTGCGCGACCATCCGAGGTTCCAGGCGCTACTAGAGAAGTACGCGGAGCCGCGGCCGGTGCAGTAGTGAGGATGGCCGCGGCAGACGATTCTGC
>JBDHFY010000536.1:0-2140 GCA_039590195.1 Gemmatimonadota bacterium
AAAGCGGCACCACCGCCGAGAACGGGCGATGGCGCCTTGTTGCCCTGTGCCGAGGTTGTCCGCCGAAGCGGAAGCTGTCGGGAAGCTGTCAGCCCGGGTTGCGCAGTTTAGGCGGAATCTTGACGATTTTGGGGTTCATATCGGGGGTTGATCTGCGTTTGCGGTATCGTCAGGCGTAGTCCGATGCCGGGGACGGCGTGTAGTGAAGACCTTGCTTCTTGCCTTCGGCCGATTGGGTGGCATATTTGAAGGTGAGGAGACAGGGATGTTCCTTCGAGCCTACCGCCGAGCCAAGGATGGCAAGTCACACACCTACTTTGCTCTGGTTGAATCACATCGCACGGAACGCGGTCCCCGGCAGCGGATCGTGGCTCAACTGGGGGAGTTGAGTGTGGATGATCGGCGTCGCTGGGAGCGGACGGCGATCTTTCATACCCGTCACCGCGACGACAAGCAGTTGCCGTTGTTTGTGGATGATGAGCATGTCCCGTTGCCGGATGATCCGGACGTGGTTCGGATCCGGTTGGACAAGGTGGGCTGGACGAATGGACGGGCGTTCGGGGACGTGTGGCTGGGGCTTCAACTGTGGCGGATGGTGGGCCTGGATGAGATGGTGTCTCGTCACATCCGGCCGGGGCGGGAGACGGTCCCGCCGGCCACGATGGTGGCGATCGAAGTCGTTTCCCGGTTGTGTATCGGGCAAGGGGGCGACACGTCGGAGCTGGCGTTGGCGGAGCATGGCTATCGCCGAACCGCGCTGGAGGATTTGCTGGGCGTACCGGATGAGGCGGTCACCAAGGACCGTCTGTACCGGACGCTCGATGCCTTGCTCGCGGCCAAAGGCTCCATCGAACGAGATCTCAAGGAGCATCTCGGGGAGTTGTTCAGCCTCAACTATGATCTGCTGCTCTGCGATCTGACGAGCAGCTTCTTCGAGGGGTTGGCCGAAGACAACGATCTGGCCGCCCGGGGCTATTCGCGGGATCACCGTTCAGATTGCAAACAGGTGGTCCTGGCGATGGTGGTGACTCAGGACGGATTCCCGCTTTATCACGAGGTGTTCACGGGCAACACGCGGGACGACGTCGCCTTCCCGGAGATTGTCGAAATCATGGGGGCCCGTTTCGGGACGGCCCGGCGGGTATGGGTTCTCGATCGGGGGATCGCGACGAAGGCGAACCTGGACTTTCTGCGTGAGCGGGACCAGTCGTATCTGGTGGGCACGCCGCGATCGCAGTTGAATGCATTCGAGGCCGAGTTGTGCACGCGTGATTGGCAGGCGATTCGCGAGCATGTGGAGGTCAAGTGCGTTCATCGTGACGGTCAGACTTACGTGCTGGCCCGGAGCAAACAGCGTCGCCTCAAAGAACGTGCCATGCGTCGGCGACAGCTGCTCGGGTTGTACCGCGACCTGAAGAAGCTCGCCGCGAGCGTGTCGGCGAACCGGCTCAAGGATTATGACAAGGTGCACCAGCGGATCGGCCGTCTGGGGGAACGTTGGCCGAAGGCCTGGCGGTTCGTCCGGGTTCACGTCGAACAAAACACCAGCGGCCAGGCAACCCGTGTGAGTTGGACCTACCGGAAGGATCGATTTCGTTCGGCGTTGGCCCGCGACGGGGCGTACCTGCTGCTGAGCGATCAGACCGACTGGACGGCCGAGCAACTGTGGGCAACCTATATCCAACTTACCCGGGCGGAAGAGGCGTTCCGGGCGATGAAGACCCACCTGCTGCTGCGGCCGATGTGGCATCATGTCGCTCCCCGCATCCAGGCTCACATCTTCGTCTGTGTGCTGGCCTACGCGTTGTGGAAGGCACTGGACCACCTGCTCCGCCAGACCGGAATGATGACTCGCATCCGCAAGCGGGACGCGGAGTGGGGCCAGGCGTCGCCGCAGGACCGCCCGATGAGCCCCGAGGCCGCCCTGCGCATCATGCACGACGTCCAGATCGGGGACATTCTGTTGGAGACCCCCGAGGGCCGAAAGCTGCGTCTCCGCCGGGTGGCCCGGCCCAATTCTGAGCAAGCAGAGTTGCTGAACGCCCTCAAGCTGACGCTGCCCGAACGACTCTGTGCCGACCGCAACGTGACCGAGGCGGAGGACCGTCCTTGCCCACCGCCAGAGCCACCCCCTGAAATG
>JBDHFY010000537.1:0-2139 GCA_039590195.1 Gemmatimonadota bacterium
CGAGTTAGACGATGAGCAGTGGAGCGAACTGCGCTCCGAGGTTCAGGGGGAGCTGGACGAGCTCCGTGACGAGCTGAAGGCCGTCGAGAGCGACATCTCCGGCCTCAAGGAGCTTCTCGGCTCCCAGCAGGGGTCCGCGAAGAGCCCGAAAGCGGGAGCCGAGGCGGGCCCGGAAAAAACCGCCGCGCAGCAGGATCCGTCCAAGACCGGATCTCAGCCCGTCGGTGCGTATCTCAAGCGCGCCGAACAGCGACAGTCAGGTATGTTCTCTGCGTCTGGCCGACCTTCCTCCCCGGCACAGGCCAAGGCTGAGTTGACCACCAAGCAGCCCCCTCGGTCAAAGAACGGCAAGAGCGGGTCGACACCAACTTCCTCGCGCATTGGCAAGGTCGGCGCGCCGGCGAACGGGAAGACAGAAGCGACCGGCAAAAAAGGCACTCGCCAACCCTCGGGACCGTCTGGAGCAGTCGACGAGCTGGCGTTTCTCAAATCGGTGACCGATGATGAGGTGCAAGGCCCGTCACCCAAGCGAGCCAGCGGCAGTCACATGCAGCAGGCGGCTGCGCCCACCGCTCCATCCGCACCGGCCCCCAAGAAGCCGGTTGCCCCCTCAGCAAGGACGCCGACGAAACAGGAGAGCGCCACCGCCATCTCCGAAAACAAGAACGACGCGCAGACATTCAAGTGCGGTTCGTGTGACGCTCCCAATCCGGCCACGGCGTGGTACTGCGAGAAGTGCGGCGCCGAACTCACGGTCTAGCTCGCTCAACACAGCATATCATCTCACTGCGCGGCGGCGGGCAGTCGGTTCCGTATGCTCGCTTGCCCTCCGGCAAAGCCAAAGGATACCACCCACAACGCCCGCACCCAGCGTGCCGGCGACGAAATCCCACACGTCGGCGCTGCGGTAGGGGATCGGACCCTGGACCAGTTCGACGAGGCCGGCTACCGCGCCGGCCCCCATCATGGCGGCCAACGTCCGGGACGAGTGTGTGAGCAACAGGTTCCAATGCACGAGCCAGGCGAGCCCACCGAACAGCACGAAGTGCACCACCTTGTCGAACATACCCGGAGCGGCAGGCGTCTGCGGAACGGGCGTCAGAGTCAACCCGAACACCACGATGAGATACGCGGAGAGCAGGGTCCCCCGGTACAGTCCACTTGTCATCCACTACCCCCGGGAGCGCGTGTGAACCCGATCGGACGCACGTTGACTCGCCGTCCCATCGCTGAGGAGTGTTGCCCCTCGACCGTCGTTTCTCACGTGTATGAACAGTGCAGCGTGATGATCGGGAATCGCGACGGCGGTTTCACGTTTCCCGCCGTAATCCAGCACGTTGGAGTTTGGAGTGCCGCAATTCAGCCAATCGCTCTCCTTGTGCAATGGCGGCACCCACGCAGGCGCTGGGCCGTCGACCGAGCCCGAGCACGGTGATGAGAAAACAGATGTCCCTAATTCCCTTGCTATCAATGACTTAGCGTTCTCGGTTCACGGGCGGCACCGATTGTGGAGTACTGGCACGAGAGTGGCACCATTCGCGCTCGACGGAGAAACCTACATCACGGCGTCCCGGAAGGCGGAGCGCGCCCCACACCGGAGGATTGTGTTGCAGCACACAAAGTGACGCCCCTGGCGGCTCGCGGGACCCTTCCTCACCCCGGGGTGAAAGTGTGAGGTAGCTCTCTGACTTGCCATGAGCGCGCCAGGTATAGTTGGGTGGGAAAGTCGATGTGACGGAACATGTTAGAGCGATCAACCCTGTCTGGCCTATCGTAGCCGCACACGACACGCGGCCTACGGGAGCTGGAGTGAGCAAGATATGACCGGTCCGGAGGTTCAGGTGGACCCTGCGGTGGTGGAGGACCTGCTCCAGTTGCTAGTGAAGTGTCTCCGAGCAATCAGGCTCTATTTGCCCAACAACCCAATGCATGCCAAGGCTGCAGAGAACATGCAGCAAGGGTTCCAGCAAATCTGGCAGGGACTCGACCGGTTCACCCTCAAAATCACAGACAGTGGGTTCGAATGGGAGGAGCAGCTCATCCCCGAGCCCGATCGTAACGACAGCATATCCTGGCCTCTGTTCAAAGACGGCATTCGATCCTTGCGGTTCACACCGGGTGCTGAGGACGAGGAAGTCG
>JBDHFY010000538.1:0-3705 GCA_039590195.1 Gemmatimonadota bacterium
TGACCTTGACCACAGAAAGCAGTGGAAATCTGATCTGATTTGAACGAGAAACGCGAGGGAGAAAAGAAGGAGCCCCCTCACGTTTCTTGGTGGAAGCTAGACGGGGGCTCCTGCCCACAACGAAAGGGCGGGAGTCATGGTACAACCGGAAGTGCTGCAACGGAAGTCGCTCTTTTCCCTGCTCCACACCCTCGACGTAGAACTCGCTGAACACACCCGAGACCAGCGCTGCCCTACTGTAGGGGGCCGCTGCATCGTGGCTGCTATGAACGCAAGCCTCGTGGCGGTCCCCGCGATCTTCCGGAGATCTATGCCCTGCGTCTGAGTCTGTGCTGTGGCCGCGAGGGCTGCCGGCGCCGGACGCTGCCGCCGTCGGTGCTCTTCTGGGGCCGGCGGGTCTACTGGGGCGTGGTGCTACTCGTCGTCACCGCGCTCCGCCAGGGCCGGCTGGAGGGCTTCACGGTGGAGCGGATCCAGAAGCTCTTCGGAGTGACCCGGCTCACGTTGATCCGCTGGCTGCGCTACTTCCGGGAGCAGTTCCCACAGACGAAACCCTGGCGACGGCTGTGCGGACGACTGATGCCACCGGTGCGCTCCGATGCGCTCGTCGGCGACGTGCTGGAACGGTTCATGAAGGCTCGCGACGATCCCGAGCGGGGGCTCGTGGCTTGCCTCGTTGCGCTGCGGGTCGAGCCGCGCTGACCCGGATTCCCGAGGGGGGGAGTCCGGGCTCGGAGTTCACGCAGAAGATGGTCGGCTGTGCTCAGCAGGCCATTGCAGTACAAGCGCTCTCCTGAGGTCGACGCCGATGCTTCCGTTGGGGAGGCGGGTGAAGCGACCCGAGGAGGTGCGCCATGAGCCAAGACGAACTCCCCCGTTGGGAGCGCTGGGCCCGGTTTCGGTTGCAGGTGATCGGCGGGCTGCTCGCGAGCCCGCCCGAGGGCGGTGCGCTGCAGCAGGCGCTGCGGGAGCTTGCCGATCGGGTCTACCAACACCCGTTGCGCTCGGGCGAGTCGATGCGCTTGGGCTTTTCGACGATCGAGCGCTGGTACTACCAAGCCAAGGACGCCGCCGACCCGATCGCCGCCCTGGGACGCAAGGTGCGCTCGGATGCCGGCCAGAACTGGGCGTTGTCGCCCGAGCTGTTGGCCGCGCTCGAGGCCCAATACCGCGAACATCCGCGCTGGACGGTGCAACTGCACTACGACAACCTCGCCGCCGTGGTGGCCGAGCACCCGGCCCTGGGCCGACTGCCGAGCTACCAGACCGTGCGCCGGCGCATGCGGGAGAAGGGCTGGGTGCGCCGGCGCGAGCCGAGAAAGGCCACCGAGGGCCAGCGCCGTGCCGCCCAGCGTCGCGAGGCGCGCGAGGTCCGCAGCTTCGAGGCCACCCACGTTCACGCGCTATGGCATCTGGACTTCCACCAGGGCAGCCTCAAGGTCCTGGACGAAACCGGCACCTGGCAGACGCCGGTGGTCTTGGCCGTACTGGACGATTACTCCCGCGTGTGCTGCCACCTGCAGTGGTATCTCGCGGAGACGGCACACAACCTGGTCCATGCGCTCACCCAGGCGTTCCTCAAACGGGGCCTTCCCCGGGCGCTGATGACCGACAACGGCACGCCCATGCTGGCCGAGGAGACCCGTCAGGGGCTCGCGCGGCTGAGCGTTATGCACCACACCACGCTGCCCTACTCGGCCTACCAGAACGGTAAACAGGAGAGCAGGACTATCACCGTCGCCCCCACAGCGAGTTGGGCACCCCCCCGCTCACGCGCCTTCTGACCGGCCCAGACGTCTCCCGTCCGGTGCCCGAGATGGAGCGCTTGCGCCTGGCCTTCACCTGCCAAGTGACGCGCACCCAGCGTCGTTCCGACGCCACGGTGACCGTCGCCGGTGTGCGCTACGAAGTCCCCAGCCGCTTGCGACATCTGCCCCGACTGACCCTGCGCTATCCGCGCTGGGACCCGAGCCGGCTGGTGGTCGTCGATCCTCAGCGGGGCCACCCCTTGGCGCACCTGCTGCCCCAGGATAAGCACCGCAACGCCTCGGGTGCGCGACGCGCGCTCGCGCCCCTCACCCCACCGCTGCCCCCACCCCCCGTCGGTGCCGACCCAGCGCTCCCGGCGCTGCTGCGACAGTGGCTTCGCGACTACGCCGCCACCGGACTGCCCCCGGCGTACCTGCCCAAGGACGAGGCCCTCCAGGAGGTCTGCGATGACCGATAAGGCGCTCTTGGCCCTCTATGGGCTCACACACAACCCCTTTTTGCCCGCCCTGCCGGCGGAAGCGCTGTGGCCCCTTCCCGGCGCCGAGCCCTTTGCCCAGCGGCTCGAGTCGCTCGTCCACCACGGCGGCTTTGCCCTCGTGACCGGAGATCCCGGCCACGGCAAATCCAAAACGCTCCAGTGGATCGCCGCCCGCTTGGCACGGCTTCCCGATCTCACCGTCCGCGTCATGGAGCGCCCCCAGAGCCGGCTCGCCGACTTCTACCGAGAACTCGGCGATCGGTTTGGCGTCCCCCTCCACCCCGCCAACCGCTACGGCGGCTTCCAAGCCTTGCGCGCGCGCTGGCGCAACCACTGCCAAACCACCCTGCTGCGACCGGTCCTACTGATCGACGAGGCCCAGGAGGTCAACGCCGAATGTCTGACCGAACTCAGACTGCTGCAAAGTGCCCACTTCGACTCGGAAAGCCTGCTCTTTACCGTGCTCTCGGGCGACGCCCGACTCCCCGAACGATTCCGCACCCCCGAGCTCTTACCCTTGGGCAGTCGCATCCGGGCCCGGCTCTGCCTGGGCCCCTTGGCGCCCGAACAGCTCACCGCCTACCTCGAGTTCGCGCTCCAGCAGGCCGGGGCCGCCCAACTGATGACCCCCGAACTCGTCCAAACGCTCACCTCTCACGCCGCCGGCAACTTGCGCGTGCTCACCCACATGGCTGCCGAGTTGCTCGCCGTTGCCGCCCAGCGCAACCTCCCCCGTCTCGATGAAAGCCTCTACTTCGAGCTCTTTACCCCGCCCGTCCACCGCCCCCGAAACGCCCGCCCCCCGCACACGGGCAACGCACCCGTAACCCCACCCGACCTGAACTCGGCCCCTGCCACCGCGCCCGGGGCCCCTCACTCCCGCGGAGGATCCCGATGAACGCTTCCCCCGTCCCCTTGCCGAGCCCAGCTGAGACCACAAGCTCCCCCGAACTCGTACCCTTGGCCCTGCTCGAGTTCACCGTCGAACTCACCACCCGTTCGCTTCTCGCCGTTCACCCCGAACTTTCCGACTCGGAATCTCCTGTCACTTTCGCCGTCCCCCCCTCGACCACCTTCGCCTTCCTCCTCCTCCGTCAGCTCAAATCGCTCGCCCAACTCCTGCCCGACTACCGCTATGCCTTGATCTTGGACTGGGACCACCACGGGTCATCCTCATCCCCACAGCCCGATCCCTTCTGACCACCACAGAACCCTCCCCCGGGGCGTATCCCACGCGCTCCGGGGACGGAGGGAGATGTGGGGTGTGGGTGTGGTTCGTCCTTCGTCAGGTGACCCCCTTCCATTCACACGGCAACAGATCCCGCAAAAAACCCAAACATCTCTCCCTCAAAAATCGAGTTCACTCTCAGAGGTTTGTCGGCACAATGTGCCCCTTGACGAAGGGGCCTTACGTCGCGCTAGGTGGGTGCTGCCTGAGTCCTTCACAATAGTGGAAG
>JBDHFY010000539.1:0-2130 GCA_039590195.1 Gemmatimonadota bacterium
CCATTCGCGAAGCAGCCGTCCCGCCGAGGCGCGTGATTCGTACAACTCCGCGAAGACCAAAGGGGAAAATGGCGCGCCGGGAGGGATTCGAACCCCCGACCCTCAGGTTCGAAGAATGTCAGAAGCGCAAGAAGTGACGCGGGCTTACGCTCTCGACGCGGCACATGGCGGCACAGAGCGGCACAGGGCGGCACGCAGGACGGCCCCAATCGCTTCAGACGGCCCTATGCGGCCCCTGAATCTGCCAATGGGCACACCCCCCACCGGGGGCCGCGGTCGGGACTCCTACCCCGCATGCACCGCAAAACAGAGGGGCTCCGCTCCGATGCCTTCTCCGACCACGCTGGCGACGGGCTGCTCTAGCCCAGCTCGTTCGTGCAGGCCGACGCGGGGGGCGGGAGGTCCCCCTCCCCCCCCTTGCCGACGTGGACAATCGGCCTCGCTCATCGAGTAGGGCAAAAGGCGGGTGAGTCTCTCGCCAGCAAACGCTCGGCCACAGCATTTCGTGAGCACCCGCGCTGACTTCGGCGCGTCGCGAGGCGCTGGCCAAGGTCGGCATTCGACTCCTTCTGTCCCATCTGAGCCGGCGACTGGAACATATCTATCTCGCAAATTTATGTTGACAAATCGATTGACATGTCCTCCGAGCGAGGCGTATTGATGGGGCTCAAAACCCCACGTTCCGTGGTGTAGAGATGCTTACGCGGTGCTCCCCTTGCCACGAAAGTGGGACAGAGGTGCACCATGAAGTGTACGAACACGTTTCTTACTTCAATTGGTCTCTTTGTGTTTCTCGGCTGCGCCAGCGTGCCGCCGCCTGAGCGCACCGATGTAAACGCCTCGATCATCGGAATCAAGGTCAAGATTCGCGCGCCCTTGATGAAGGTCTTTGGAACACCCGCCGAGATTGTCTATTTCGTGCGTACCGATAGGGAGGACCCGCTCGTCCAGGATACGGAGGACCCACTCGTCCAGGATACGGAGGACCTGCTCGTCCAGGATACGCTGATTCCATCGAACTACGCGAGCGGCGGCTATCTGTACCTGCTCAACGCACCACCGGGAAGGTACTCGGCAGTGGTGGCGTCCTACACGGCGCAATCAGCTCCGATGGGTTCCACCGCCAATCTCGGCGGGGGATTCAGTGTTAGCACCTCGGTCTCGTACTCCGCGGGAATCATGACCTATTTCTCGTCCGACGCCATAGAGAAGACACTGGTGACGGTCGAGCCGTCTAGCGTGGCGTTCATGGGCGAGTTCGTCCTCGATCGTGCGCTGTCGATGAACGATGCCGACGAGGCCCAGATGTATTACTACCGGCAGGTGGCTCCGGGGGCCGAAGACAGGAACTTCCTTCTGAGGGGGCCACACTTCAAGGGCAGCCTACATGCGTGGGATCGCGACGAAGACGCGCGGCGAGAGTTTCTGGCTCATACGGAAGGACGGCTAGCCGAATCTGGCTGGGCGAGCATCTTTCAGGCCCCTGTCGCATCCGCCCCACCGGAGTGACCCGCGCTTCGCAGCGGATAGGCGTTTCAAGGCCTCTTCAGGTCCAAGGAGCCCGCTACTGCAAATCCCTCGGAGGCGATCCCGATGCGTGATCGCTTGGCGCTGGCAGCTCGGTGGGGAGCGCCAGCTCCCCGTTCCGCTCCATCTCCCTCACGCGCTCAAGCTGGGCGGCCATGTCGGCTTTTACTTCAGCCATCAGCGACTGAAACTCCGGCAGCTCCCAGAGCGGCTCGTAGATCGGCTTGCGTTCCAGCAGCCACCATCCAAAGCGCCAACCCCCTTCGACCGCTTCCCGCAGCGCTGCAAGGGCGCGGTGCGTGTCCCCTTGGAGCAGATAGGCTGTGGTGCGGGCGGGAGGATAGTATCGGTCGGTTGTCTGGGAGATCACTGATAGAGATTTCTCCAACAGCGAATTTGCGGTCACAGCATCGCCAGAGCGGCGCATCCAATCCGCCAAGCTGATGGCTGCGGCATGGTTCCACGCACCGACTCGCGGCTCCTCCTGGAGCAACTCCGGCGCAAGTCGCATGTATGCCTGCGTCGCGAGCTGTGGGTCCGCTGCGTGAAGCTGACGAAGCCAGGCTAAACTCCCGGTGTAATGGTAGCCCGCGTAGAGGCGTT
>JBDHFY010000540.1:0-2118 GCA_039590195.1 Gemmatimonadota bacterium
GGGGACGACACAGGTGGCCCCTAAGGCACGGTTTGTGCCCCTTCCGACCCTACTATACACTGGTTACAACTCACTCACGGTTGATCGATGCAGCGGAATCTGGACGTGTTGGGATCAGAGACTTTCGATGTCCTCGTCGTTGGCGGAGGCATTGTCGGGGCGTGCGTGGCCCGTGACGCTGCATTGCGCGGACTGCGAGTGGCCCTGGTGGAAAAAGGAGACTTCGCTGCCGGCACATCTGCGAACAGCCTCAAGATCGTCCATGGCGGCCTGCGATACCTGCAGCATCTCGACTTCCGCCGCATGCGTCAATCGATCCGGGAACGCTCGACGTGGCTCCGTTTGGCACCGCACCTCATAGAGCCACTCCCGGTCCTGATACCTACTCACGGATTCGGTACACGAGGAAGGACCATTCTCCGCACCGCACTGATGGTCAACGATGCGGTCGGCTACGATCGCAACAGGCACCTGCTACCAGGTCGGTCACTTCCCCCGGGTCGAGCAGTTTCGCGCCAGGAATGCATCGACCTGGTACCAGAGTTGGAAGGAAGACCGATGAGTGGCGGCGTGCTATTCTATGACGCACAGATGTACAGCTCGGAACGGTTGGTACTCGAGGTGCTGCAGGGGGCGTGTGACGCAGGGGCCGTGGCCGCCAACTACGTCGAGGTGAAAGCACCGTTGCGAAGCGGCGGGAAAACGATCGGCGCCCAAGCTCACGATAGCAGCAGCAATCAAGGACTCGACATACAAGCCAGGGTAATCGTGAATGTGGCCGGACCAGCGGCAGTCTCGTTGGCAGCTCGATTCACCAATCAACCTCAGCCAATAAAGACGACGCTTTCGACCGCCATGAACTTCGTGATCGCGGGATCCAACCACCGGGTTGCTTTTGCGGTGACCGGCTCCAGCCACGATCCGAACGTCGTCGTTCACAGTGGCGGCCGCCAGCTGTTCGTTACGCCCTGGAGGGGACGAACGTTGGTGGGCACAGCACATTACGAGTACACAGGCGATCCGGAGCACTTCGAACTTGACGGGAGCGATGTTGAGCGTTTTCTGGAAGAAGTAAACGGTGCGCTTCCAGCGCGCGAACTGGCCGCCGAAGACATCCGCCTCGTTCACCGAGGCCTTCTGCCTGCCCAGGGAGCGGGAGAACCGGTACGTCTGGCCAAACATCCGATAGTCGTTGACCATGCAGCACACGGAGAACCGAACCTGATCAGTGCCCTAACGGTCAAATTCACGACGGCACGCCTGCTGGCCGAGCAACTGACGAACCTCGCATGCGCCAAACTCGGCCGGCCTGGGTTGGACTGCAGGACGTCGACCACTCCTCTTCCGGGAGCACCGTCAGATCCAGTGGATGCGTACAGCCGTCGTGCGGCCCAGCAGTGGTCTGGCACTCTCGAGCCCGACGTGATAGAGCACTTGGTGCGCACGTACGGTCGGCTGTATGAGACAGTTTTGGCTCACCGCACGTCCGACCCCGAGTGGAACCGGCGGCTCGCTCAGGGGTCACCGGTCATCAAGGCCCAGGTGATACACGCACTCCGCAAAGAAATGGCTCACAGTGCCGAGGACATAATTGCGCGAAGGACCGAACTCGGCGCACTGGGCATTGGCTCGGACAGCGTCACCCACCAAGTTTCGAGGATCGTAGAGGCCGAACGAGAGGCGACTGCAGCCTGATGTGTGGAATCTCAGGGTATTGGAACCTCCGGTCGGGGCGTCCCGCCTCTGTTCCCGTTATTCACTCGATGGTTCGTGCGCTGACACACCGGGGACCCGACGAGGAAGGCTTCCACACAGATCGGGATCTTGCTATCGGAATGCGGCGGCTACAGGTCGTAGACCTTGTAGGTGGCCATCAACCGATGTCCAATGGCGACGGAACAATCCACGTCGTATTCAACGGAGAGATCTACAACCACGAGGAATTACGCCGTGAGCTAGAGACATACGGCTACAGATTCCACACTCGAAGTGACACGGAAGTAATCGTACACGGATTCGCCCACTGGGGACCTGAGTGCGTGGAGCGGTTCAACGGCATGTTTGGGATCGCCGTTTGGGACGCAGCCCGACAGCGACTCTTCCTCGCGCGGGATCGTC
>JBDHFY010000541.1:0-2114 GCA_039590195.1 Gemmatimonadota bacterium
ATGGGATCAGATACTTCCCTCGATTTTCCAAGAAAAACTCGCCGTCTTCGGCCCGATCCCTCGAAACGCTCTGGCACACCTCATCCACCACTGATACCCTGCTTTTCGCCCTCCCACACTGACCAGACACTGACCAGAATCTGGTCGTGCCCTGTGCGTTCTCAATATTGGTCCATCCCGGAATAGCTGCGGTTTTGGAGCGTGGAGCAGCGCGGGTAAAGAGTCGCTGCCGGTTCGATCGGTCAAGGTACCGCACGGTCGGTCGGCTTCGGCAGGCTTGTGACTCATCCTGCGATTCAGCAGGATCCCCGCCGCTATGCAGGTCTGGCTCCGCTTCGCGTCCGCGCTTCTCCATTCGGTTCTGGCTCTCTTCCGGGGCCGAAGCGAGCAGGCTGTCGTCGAGCTCGCTCTTCGCCAGCAGCTGGCCGTCTACGCACAGAGACGACCTCGGCCGCGATTCACGGCGACGGATCGAGCGTTCTGGCTCGCGCTTCGTCGGCTCTGGCCCCGCTGGAGGGAGGTGCTGGTCGTCGTCCAGCCGGAGACAGTCGTCCGCTGGCATCGCAAGGGCTTCCGCTTCTATTGGCGGGCCCTCTCTCGACGAGGGCCGGGACGGCCACGCATCCCCCAAGAGGTGCGGGGTCTGATCCGGCGCATGGCGAGGGACAACGGCTGGGGCGCGCGGAAGATCCAGGCCGAGCTCGAGAAGCTCGGGATTCCGGTCGGCCTCGCGACGGTCTCCCGCTATTTGCCGAAGCCTGCGCCCGACCCGGGTCATCAGCAGCGCTGGACGACGTTCCTACGGAATCACAAGGACGGCCTCGCGGCGATGGACTTCTTCGTCGTCCCGACCGTACGCTTTCAGCTTTTCTACGTCTGGTTCGTCATCGGCCATGGCCGACGACGGGTCCTTCACTTCAACATCACGACCCATCCCGCCGCCTCCTGGGTGATTCAGCAACTCCGGGAGGCCTTTCCGGAAGCTCGGGTTCCCCGCTTCCTTCTGTATGACGGTGACTCGATCTTCTCTGCCGAAGTCACGGCGGCCATTCGCAGGTTCGAGATCGAGCCGGTGCGCGCGGCGTACCGAAGTCCCTGGCAGAACGCGTTTGCGGAACGGTGGGGCGGGACGTGTCGCCGGGAGCTTCTCGACCACGTCATCGTTCTCGGGGAAGGTCACCTCCGGCGTCTCCTCGGTGACTACGTCGCCTACTACAACGCAGAGCGGGTTCATACTCGCCTACGCGACGCCCCGATGGGTCGGCCGACTGAGACCCGGCCTTCACCGCACGCGAAAGTCGTGGGGTTACCCCGCGTGGGCGGCCTCCATCATCGGTACGCTTGGGAAGAGGCGGCGTAGCGAGCCGTCGTCTCCACACGAGCGAGCAAATGGAAGCAGCGGACGAATATTGATAACAGACAGGGCCGCGGCTGAGATTTTCGGGAGGGACAGGCAGAGCGCCGGGTCGAACAACCGCCGCCCCCCTGTCTCCTACGGAACGACGGTCGTGACGGCAGACGCCAGATCGATGTCTGGATCGTCATCCAGAATCTCCACGGTCCAGAGGATGTCTCCTGCCGACGTCGGCGTGAACCCTGAGAAGGAGAAGCTTGAGCGGCCGTCGCCGACGGGGTCCGAGACAGGGATCGTCTCGCCGTAGACCTGGATCCCGCCCTGCATCCCGATCAGCGTGGCATCCCTCGACTGACTGTTGATGCCGCTGTTGTTCTTCACCACCAGCTTGATGGAGATCGGTTTCTTGGTCTTCGAGACGCTCCAGCGCTTCGTGACCCGGAAGCCCGCGATGTCGAGATCCAGGATTCCTTCGCAGACGTCTCCTTCCTCATTGCACGTGGTCCCGGACGGACACGGGTCTCCGCTGCTGACGCAACCCTGGACGACATCGCAGACCTCCTGGCCCGTGCAGTAGAGCCCATCGTCCGCGCAGAGGTTGTCATTGGGTGTGTTGACGCACTGGTCGCTGGCCTCGTCGCAGGCATCCACCGTGCAGCCTACGCCGTCCCCGCAGTCCACGGGCGTGCCCGCCTGGCAGTCGTTGACCGCGTCGCAGGTCTCCGCACCGTCACAGAACAGGCCGTTGTCGCAGGCGCCG
>JBDHFY010000542.1:0-2113 GCA_039590195.1 Gemmatimonadota bacterium
CCGGCATACAGCGTCGGGTTCAGATCGAACGACCCGTCGGCATTCTTGAAGTCCAGGAACACGTACCCCGTCTGGATGTCAAATCCGTTGACGAAGTAGGCTCCCGCACACAGACCAACATCAGTGGGATCCGGTGACAGCTTCCAGGAGTCCTGGAGGATGAATCCCCCTTTGTCTGTCCCCAGATTGTTGTTGATCGCGGTCACCAGATCCGCCAGATCTCCGTCCACCACGATCGTCTCGTGCCCCGCCTCGGCCGCGGGCGCCAGCGCTAGCGGCAACAAGAGGGCCAGCGATAGCCCGCCAATCAGGGCCTTCATACATCGTACCCTCATGACCTTCCTCCTCATTTTCGTACTCAGGCTTTCCAGGAAACGCTGCTCCAACCCCTAGAAATCCAGGTGGTTGATAATCTCTCCGATGGCAATCAGACCCCTCGGCTGCCATCCACCTCGGCCATCCCTGGCCCGGTTGCACGGCGCCACCACCTTGTGCCGCTTCAGCGAGAAATCAAATCGGTGTGCGAACCCCGCGGTACCCTCACCGCGCTGCAGCAACTAATGCTACTCGACATCCACAGCGACGTCAAATCTAACCTCGCCCCAAAAGCTCACCACCGGCCCGCCACAGATGAAAGAGGCGGCTCTCGCCTCATCTGGGGAAAGCCGCCTCGGGGGTTGAACCTCTCTTCAAGGCGTCTAGAAGCTTCCTAGATCGCGTTTACCTCAGGTAAAGGACACGCGTTACCTGAGCACCCTCACCCGGTATCTGCGCGCGGACGAAATAAACTCCACGATGGACACCAGCACCCGCGTTGTTCCTGCCGTCCCAGCTTATCTCAAACTGCCCGGCGGCATGAACTTCGCTAACAAGGTTGCGGACCAGGCGGCCGGCGACATTGTAGACATTAATCGTCACCTTCTGCCCTGCCTTCTCGGAAGACAGAGCGTAGGGCACGGTCACCTGGCGACGGAACGGGTTGGGTACGGCCTTGCCCAGTCGGAACGAATCCGCATCCAGCTGAGCCTCCCGGTCCGGATCATCCGCTTTCTCGCTGCACTCGGGGTCCAGAGGGATGTTGTCGCCATTGTTGATGGCGTCTGCACAGTAGAGCAGTGCGCCATACTTGTCCGTCTTGCCGTTGATCAAGGCATCGTCGATCTCCTTGATCAGCTCGGCGATCGTCTTGGCATCGACGCCCGGGCATTCGGGATTCATCACCGTGCTCAGCACGAGGTTGATCTTATCGCCGTTGTTGGCGATCAGGCCCAGCTCACCGGTGCAGTAATTCGCCAGCAGGGCTGCAAAGTGGCGCTTGAGCTGCTTCTCCGGGTTCATCGGGCGCTCGGGATCGATCATCGCGCAGAAACGGCTGAAGTCCGTCCCATCCGCCCAGTTGAAGAAGACAGAGACCTCATCCACGCACTCGGCGATCTTGGTCACCTCTGACTCGGTGAACTTCGTGCTGCCATTACCCTTCTGAGCACACTGCTGCGTCCAGAAGCCCGGCGTGCGCGGACAGTTCTCGCCGCAGGGAATGCACTTGATCTGGGCAACGCAGGTCTCCTTGACACCATCTGGATCACACTCGTTCTTGGCCACAGCCTCAACATTCCAGCTCACCAGCTCAGGTGGATCACACACCGGCATGGTGTCCAGTGCCAGAACCTCCACCACGCCATCCTTCGGCACATCCGCGACGGTCGTATCCTTCAGCACGGACCCGTCCGGCCGCTTGATGATCACGTTGATGTCCTCGGCAGCCGCCGAGCAATTGGTCGCCGTAGCCGTGATCGTCACCTCATCCCCAGCGCAGGCCGAGTCCGGCTCGGCATCACACTCCAGCTTCACGCATGGCTTGTCCAGACAGAACACCACCGCCGAGTCGCTGTCTTCGACAGCGACATCTGGGTGGCAAGAGCTCGAGTGGGTGGCCGCCACGTACACGCTGTCCACCAGCTGCGGCGCCACACACGGATCTGCCAGCTGGGCGTCCAGGTTGATCGTCACACACTCGCCCGGATCCAGATCCGTGAACGTCCACTCCCGGATCTGCGGGTTCGCCCCCTGAACCGACCCCTGGTCGTCACTCACATAGATCAACCCAGCGTCC
>JBDHFY010000543.1:0-3499 GCA_039590195.1 Gemmatimonadota bacterium
CGTTGGGACTCAACGATTTCAACACGTCGTGAGTTTTGGTACCACACGTGAGTGATTTCAACGTCGGCCCCGTCGGGCGAGTTTACGACATTGACGAAGTAGTGTTCGACCCCGCTGTTTTCGAAGAAAGCTCGATGCGCGCGGACGGTTAAGTCCGGTGAGGTGCTGCCATCCGGTCGGTTGAGAATAACGTCTCGTCCAGCCTGCACGGCAACGGATCGATCACTCGTCACCTGGGATTGACTCGTTGTGGCCGATCCAGAGCGGCGACCCGCCGCCACGATCCGTCGAAGAACAGCTGCGATCACGAAGATCCCAACGCCGCTGAATAGCCACTCTTTGTTGTCGCTGATGAAATCGATAACGTTGCCCATGTCCTCTAATCGATTCCTTGCTCATCTTGCACTCTCACTCGGCCCCCGTATTCCGAAGAGGGTTACGAATGCACCCCGTCCGTCCAAAATGAGTTGAACGAAACCGCGCTTCGCGCGGTAGCTCCTGAAGATGCGCCTCAGTCAGAGTTTCTTGACCCACTCGCCCTAGGCCATCAGCTTACGCGCCGGCCTTGAAAGTACGGCGTGCTCCTCGGATGGTCGAGCTGCCAGGCAACGACCAAACCAAGAACCAAAGGAGCACGCCATGGGACAGCTTCGCGATCGAATGGAAGCCGACCTCAAGTTGGCAGGATACAGCCCCTCGACCCGAAAGATCTATCTGCTGTACGCCCGGCTCTTCGCCAAGCACCACATGCGCTCGCCCGCCGAGATGGGTGAGGAGGAAATCCGTCAGTACCTGCTCCATATGGTGGAGAACAAGAAGATCTCGCGGGAGACGTATCGACAGATCCGTGCCGCTGTGATCTTCCTCTACAGCGTGACACTCAAGCGTCAGACGGAGGTCGAACACCTGCCGGTGCGACGCAAGAAGGTGAAACTGCCGGTCGTGCTCAGTGGGACCGAGGTCGCAGCCCTCTTGCGGGCGATCCGACGCCCCAATTACCGCGCGATCGTGATGGCTCAGTACGCCGGGGGGTTACGCATCTCCGAGGCCTGCCGGCTTCGGGCTGAGGACATCGACTCCAAGCGCATGGTCATCCACGTCCGGGCGGGCAAGGGAGGCAGAGATCGCTACACCGTCCTGTCCGAGCGCTTCCTCACCGACTTGCGCGACTATTGGCGAGAGCACCGGCCGACCGAATGGCTCTTTCCGGGCAAGACGGCCGTCGGCCATGCATGCCCGGAGACCGTCCGCAAGGTGTTCCACACCGCGGTAGCCGTGGCGAACATCTCGAAGAAGATCACGCCCCATTCGCTGAGGCACTGCTTCGCCACGCATCTCCTGGAGAGCGGCGTCGACATCGCGGTCGTCCAGGCTCTGCTTGGACACGGGTCGCTGCGCGCCACCGAGGTCTACGCGCACATCAGCGTCGAGCACATCGGTCGCATCAAAAGCCCTCTCGACCTTCTGGGGACTCGGGCCGCCGAGCCACTCGGCTGATCCCAGGCGACACCGTGGCCCCCGAAGACCGGCCTCGCTTCGAGGTCGCCGACGTCGTGTGTGCGCACGGCGACGACTACCGTCGTGCCCACCACCCGTCGGCGGCTCAAGAAGCGGTGTTGAAGCACATCGCTGAATGTCGCACGGCCGCCCTCGGCGGTCATTTGGAGCAGTGTGACTCCTGTGGACACCAGCGCATCTCGTACAATTCCTGCCGGGACCGGCACTGTCCCAAGTGTCAGAACACCGCGCGCGCCGAGTGGATCACCGAGCGGCTCGAACGGCTGCTCCCGACTCCATACTTCCACGTCGTCTTCACCATCCCTGACCAGCTCAACCCGCTCGCGCTCCGGAACAAGAACGCCGTATTCAACATCCTCTTCACCGCCGCGTCGCAGACCCTACTGGCCATTGCACGAGACGAGAAACATCTTGGCGCACAAGTCGGATTCACCACGGTCCTTCACACCTGGGGGCAAAACCTGTTCTTCCATCCCCACCTGCACTGCGTGGTCACCGGTGGTGGCCTCTCGTCCGATGGCCCGCGCTGGGTATCCGCACGCGAGAACTACCTGCTGCCCGTCAAGGGACCTGACGGGAAGCACCGCTGAACTATCCAATCCCGGGGCTTGGCGCCGCTTTAAGGCGGGTCTCTACGAGAAAGACTGGGTCGTCTATGCCAAGCCACCCTTCGGAGGTCCAGAGCACGTCTTCCAGTACCTCGGACACTACACCCACCGCATTGCCATTTCCAACCACCGCATTGTGAACCTTGCCGATGGCAAAGTCACATTTCGCGTCAAGGACTACGCCGATGGCTGCAAGAAGAAACTCTTGACGCTCGACGCAGTCGAGTTTCTTCGACGCTTCCTCCTGCACGTGCTCCCCAAAGGCTTCGTTCGCATCCGGCACTATGGCTTGTGTGCCAGTGCGAACGTCAACGGCAAGCTCGTCACCGCGCGCCGAATGCTCGAGCACGGCACCGACTTAGCTCCACAGCCCACGACTGAACCACAGCCGGCGATTTCACCGCCTTGGTGGGAGCGCTTCTGTGAGATCACCGGCATCGATCTGATGGCGTGCCCCGCCTGCACGGACGGTCGAATGACGCGCCTCCGATCGCTCTTCGGGCCAACTACCGAGTTCGCCGAGCAAAGTGACGCGAAGAAGGTGGATTCCTCATGACACGCCGCGGCTCGACGATTCGCCATCTTCCACCAACCGGAGCCACGACTCCTCGGCAACCGCTGCGCCCAAACCGCCGATCAAAAGCTCAAACGGCCCTCGTCAGCGAACAAAATCAGCCGCTTCTTCGCGCCGACGCCAACTTCGTCGACCCCTTCCACAGAAACGACCGATCCAGGAGCTCCCGTCTCACCATCGCGCACCCCATCAAATCCCCATAGGCCGAGGCCGTCGCCGCGGGTTTCGTTCAACGGGCAAGTTACGAGCATGCGCTTCGCGACGCTCGTAACCCGCTATGAGTTAACCAAATCGAGGGCCGATGCTCAGAATCCGAGACTCTGAGACGGTTCGCTGCCGAAAAACGGGCCCCGTTCGTCACCCTCTTCGAAACCGAGAACAGGACCAAATCCCGGGTGCTCGCAACCCTTTTGTTTCTTGGTCATATACAAAGGCCCCGCCCTCACGTGAGAGCGGGGACTCGTTAACCGCTGGGGCTTTGATTTCCCACCCCAGATCATTTGGCTCCTCGGGCTGGACTCGAACCAGCAACCTAGTGGTTAACAGCCACCCGCTCTGCCAATTGAGCTACCGAGGAGCAATTTTCGGGCAGTGAATGATGCACGGAGGCGGATTATGGGCAGCACGGCGGCCCCTGTCAAGGTGGTCACTGTCTGCCAATCTCCTTTGATCACAACTGATTGCCGCTCGTCCGCGGGCCCAGAGCCGACGCCACCGACATGCCAAGAGAGCAGCGACCACAGTCTGGCTGTAAGGAGCTTCCCTCGCCCCTTGCGCCGCTGCGGTTGCTCCTCAACAC
>JBDHFY010000544.1:0-2084 GCA_039590195.1 Gemmatimonadota bacterium
GGATTTCTACGACGACACGGGCGAAGCCGCGATCGCCGTTGCGATCGAGACGATGGTTGCGGAGTACCGCTCGCCGGATCTCCGCATTGCTGTCACCGGCCAGCCGATCTTCGAAGGCACCGAGGACTTGATGATGCGACGGCAGGGGTTGTACTTTCTGGGGACAGTTGTCGCGATTCTCTTTGTTCTGTACCTCGCCTTTGGTCAGCTGCAGGGGGTCGTCATCCCGAGCGCGACGGCGCTGCTCAGCACCGCGTGGGCCATGGGCTTCATGGGGCACACCGGGATTCCGCTGAGCACGTGGACAGCGGCGGTACCCCTGATTGTTGTCACGGTCGCGGCGGGCCACTCGGCGCAAATGCTCAAGCGTTATTACGAGGACTTCCGGCGCCTCGGCCGTCGAGAGGCGGCTGTGATCGAATCGACCAGCCGGATCGGTATTGTCATGATGGCGGCTGGCGCGACGGCGGGCTCCGGCTTTGCCGCGCTCGCGACCCTGGGTATCCCTACGTTCACGCATTTCGGCTCGGCCGTGGCCTCCGGGATTTTCGGGGCGGTTGTGTTCGAGATGACTTTCATGATTGCCCTCCGGGCACTCTGGCCAGTCCGTCGTGACACGGACGGCGAGGGGCCGCTTTCGGAAGGCCTGGGACACGTCATCCGGCCGCTCCACGCTATCGTAGCACGACACCCGCGGGTTGTAGTTGCGATCTTCGGCGTCGTCGCGCTCGCTGCAGCGGCAGGATATCCGAGGCTCACCACAGAGTTCATCCAGCGACAGTACCTGGCGGAGTCGACCCAGTTTGGGCGGGATACGATCGTTGTCGAGCGACATTTCCCGAGCACAACGACGCTGACGATTCTGCTGGAGGGTGAGCCCGGCTCAATGAAGAGCCCGGCGGCGATTCGATTGATGCGCGGACTCACAGATACCATGGCGGAGGATCCTGATGTCGGTCGCACTTCCTCGATCGCTGACATCATTCAGCGAACCTACGAGGTGTTTGTGCCGGAGGAGGCGGCAGGTGGTTTACCGGACGACACGAGGCTAATCGCCCAGCTGTTCTTTCTAGGGCATTCGCCTGCCTTCGAGCGATACCTCGACCGGGCATACAGCCGCGCAGTGGTTCGCGGGTTCCTGAGCCGTGAGGACTCCAGCGTTACCCGTCGCGTGATGAACCGAATCGAGAGCTACCTGGAGCAAAACCCGCCAAACACGATCCAGGTGTCTGTTGCCGGCGGGGTCGGTCCCAGGCTACTCGCCCTCAACGAACATACCGTGCGAGGAAAGACCCTCAACATAGCCGTCGTGCTCGTCGTGATCCTTGCTATCGCAAGCGCGCTTCTGCGTACGCTCCTCGGCGGAGCATACGTGGTCGCACCCCTCGTCATGGCCCTGGTCGTAAACCTCGGCCTGTTCTCCTGGCTCGGTGTGGCATTCGACATCGTCGGTGCCACCATAGCCGCGATCAACGTCGGCATCGGCGCAGACTACGCAATCTACTTTCTCTACCGGCTTCGTGAGGAGTACCGCAGCACCGCGGAGATTGAAACCGCGCTGGCCACAACGATGGAGACCTCCGGGCGAGCCATCCTGTTCGTCGCCCTGGCGGTCGGTGCCGGGTTCGCAGTCACGATCCCCTCAGATTTCCATGGGCTTCAGCTGATGGGCATGTTCGTGCCAGCAACCATGATCGTCAGCTGCCTCACGGCACTCACCCTTCTTCCCTCGCTCGTGCTGCTACTCCGGCCGCGGTTCATCTTCGACTCCGATGAAGGCAGATCCTGAGATTTCCCGACCCGCGTCTCCCCGGGGCTAGGAGTCGAGAACTGGTACGGTGTTCCGGGCATCATCTTGGCCCTTTAGACCTTCAATCAGGACTTGACGTTCAATCCTCATCTTCATGCACTCGCCACCGAAGGCCTCCTCCGCTCCGACGATACCTTCTCACTCCTACCCACCATCGACGCCCTCCTGCTCGAGCACGCCTTCTGCCGCCGCGCCTGCAATCTCCTGCTCCGTCACCAAGAAACTCACCCCTGCCAAGGCTTACGCGAGCCGAGCGTCAGCACGTGTCAACGAT
>JBDHFY010000545.1:0-2071 GCA_039590195.1 Gemmatimonadota bacterium
GTCCGAGGGAATTGAGCGACCATGGCAAGCATGCACAGAGGCCCCCTGGCGAGGCAGGGCTGTGTTGCGGTCGCGCGGGTGTTGATCTCCGCCGCGCTCGTCGGAGTGCTGTTGACAGGGTGCTCGGGCCGCGACCGGCTCCATCCCGCATTCAGGCTCGACGACGATGAGCTCACCCGGGCCATTTCGCGCGGCAAGCGGGTGGCGGCCACGGGGGATCCGGACGAGGCGTTCCGCATGCGCATCGTGGACGTCAACACGCAGATCTCGTCAGACGTGATCCTGCGCAAAGCAGGGCCCTGCTGGCCGGCCGATGAGATCGCCTATCAGATTGCATGTAGCGGAGACAGGAGCGACGCCGGGGTCAAACAAGCGACGAACGTGGGCCTCAAGATCATTGCGCGCGAGATGCGGTTCGTGGCGATAGTGCAAATCCCGAAGACACGCGATACCGCGAGCATCGAGTTCGCGCTGCGCACCAGTCAGGGCACCGAGTATCCGCCCATCGTCGTGGAGACCCCCACCTACATCCGGGATGTGAACCCGATCTTCGATCGCACGGCTCCTCCGGCGGCCCTCTACTGCTATACGGTGCACTTCCCGGTCTTGGGCGGGCCCGGCGTGCCGCCGATTGGGCCTACCGTGAGTAGCCTCGCGTTCGTGGTGAAGGCAGACGACAGTGAGGCATCGGTGCGGTTCGCTATCCCGAGGGATCGAGAGAAGCGCTAGCGGCCTCTGGCCCGTTCCGCGCCCATCGCTCGCGTGCTCCGGCCGGGGCGCCAGTTCCACCCGCAGCAGTGCCGGCCCCGCTGGACAACTCTCTATCCTTTCAGGTACCCTGGAGACGTTCTACGGTCCCCACATTGGAGGCGCATACGATGATCTCATTCAACAAGCGTCGGAACACACTGGAGCAGGAGACCTATCACTACGAGCTTCAGGATGTCCCGGAGCCGAACCTGTACCGGGATCTGTTCCCATACCAGCTACCACCCATGATTGCGTTCAACCATCGACTCGTCCCGATGGACCCGCCGGAGGAGATCTGGATGACCGACACGACGTTCCGAGACGGCCAGCAGGCCCGTCCACCATTTACGGTCAAGCAGATTGTGGACCTGTTCACGATGATGCACCGGCTGGGCGGCCCGAACGGGATGATCAAAATGAGCGAGTTCTTCGTCTACACGGAGGCGCAGAAGAAGGCGGTGACCGCCTGCCTGGAACTGGGATACCGCTATCCAGAGATCACTGGTTGGATTCGGGCGCGGAAGGAGGACTTCAAGCTCGTCAAGCAGATGGGACTGCGGGAGACGGGGATTCTGACCTCGGTATCAGACTATCACATCTTCCGGAAGCTCAAGAAGACCCGCCGCGAGGCGATGGACGGATATGTGGATATCGTGCGTTCGGCGCTGGAGGCGGGGGTGGTGCCCCGGTGCCATCTCGAAGACATCACGAGGGCGGATTTCTACGGGTTCGTGGTGCCGTTCGTGCAGGAGTTGATGCGGCTGTCGAAAGAAGCGAAGATGCCTATCAAAGTTCGCGCTTGCGACACGCTCGGATACGGGACCGCCTACCCCGGCACCTCCATGCCGCGCAGCGTGAAAGGCATTATCTACGGTCTGGTCCACCACGCGGGCGTGCCGAGCGAGTGGCTGGAATGGCACGGCCACAATGATTTCTACCGCGCGGTCAGCAACGCGGGCATCGCGTGGATGTACGGGTGCGCGGGGGCGAACGGAACACTGCTTGGGATTGGAGAGCGGACCGGGAATACGCCACTCGAAGCGCTGGTGTTCGAATACATGCAACTTCGGGGCACTGACAACGGAATGCAGACCCAGGTCATCACTGAGATCGCAGATTACTTCGAAAACGAAATCGGACACGACATCCCCCACACCCAGCCGTTCGTGGGCAGGGACTTCAATGTGACCAGGGCCGGCATCCATGCGGACGGTCTGCTGAAGGACGAGGAGATCTACAACATCTTTGACACGGATGCATTGCTGAACAGACCGGTTGGAGTAGCGATTAGCAACACCTCGGGCTCGGCCGGCATCGCCCA
>JBDHFY010000546.1:0-2342 GCA_039590195.1 Gemmatimonadota bacterium
GGATTCGCACTTGACATTCACTAGTCTCCGGAACCGACATCTGCTGCTGTCGGACGCGATTCTGCTCGCAGTATCGCCATGGGTGGCGTACGCGCTGCGCTTTGAAGGCCTACACCTGAGCCCGGAGAACTGGCGGACCGCGCTGATCTACTCCGCGCTCGCGCTACCCCTCAAGCTGGCCGTACTGTATACCCTGGGCCTGTACGGCCGACTGTGGCGTCACGCGAGCCTTCCCGAACTGCGAAGCATTGCGGAGGCCGGTACGGTGTGCGCCACGTTGTGCGCTGTCAGCGGCATCATCCTGCTGCCAACCCTCGGTATCACCGCGATTCGGGTACCGATTTCGGTAGCGTTCCTCGATGGCTTCCTGACGCTGGCGATCGTGGCCTCGCCACGGCTGATCGTCAGGGTACTGGGCGCCCGCCATGCAGTTGTCGAGTTGCAGAAAAGAAAGCGCGCGTTGATCGTCGGGGCCGGCGCGGCGGGCAATCTGATCCTCAAGGAACTGCGAGCCAATCCGGAGCTCGGGCTCAAGCCCATCGGCTTCGTGGACGACGATCGCGGCAAACATCGCTTGAGGCTGGGCAACCTCCCCGTCTTCGGTTCCCTCAGCCAGATTCCCGACATCGTTGCTCGGGAGAATATCCAGGAGATCGTCGTCGCGATGCCGCGGGCACCCGGTCACGTGATCCGTAATGTCGTGAGCCTCGCGGCACAGGCCAACGTGCCGACACGCACCGTTCCGGGCCTGTTCGAGCTGGTCTCAGGGCGCGTGCGCGTGTCCAACCTGCGGCGGGTGGAGATCCAGGATCTCTTGCGCCGCGAGCCCATCGAGACCGACCTGGATGCCGTTCGCGCGATCACGACGCGGAGGACCGTGTTGATCACCGGCGCTGGCGGGTCCATCGGAAGCGAGCTCTCACGCCAGATCGCGTCCCTGGAGCCGGCTCACCTCGTGCTCCTGGGCAACGTCGAGAACGAAATATTCGATATTCTCAACGAGATCCTCGCGCGTCACCCATCGCTTGCAGTGTCGCCGGTGATTTGCGACGTGCGGGACCGCGATCGTCTGCAGTTCGTGTTCCGGGAGTCTCGGCCCGACGCCGTGTATCATGCCGCCGCCCACAAACACGTTCCGCTGATGGAGGCGAACGCCCACGAGGCCATCACGAACAACGTCTTGGGAACCCGGAACCTCGTCGAGTGCACGCTGCAATCCCCGACAACCCATCTGGTGTTCATTTCGACCGACAAGGCCGTGCGCCCGACGAACGTCATGGGCGCGAGCAAGCGTGCGGCCGAGATGATCGTCCAGCGCGCCGCGGCGGAGCACTCGCGCAATTTCGTCGCCGTCCGCTTCGGCAACGTGCTGGGCAGCCGCGGGAGCGTGATCCCGATTTTCCTGCGCCAGATCGAGTCCGGCGGCCCCGTGACGATCACACACCCGGAAATGCGTCGCTTCTTCATGACCATCCCGGAAGCGGTGCAGCTCGTGCTTCAGGCTGCCGCCCTGGGGACCGGCGGCGAGGTGTTCGCCCTCGATATGGGAAGCCCCGTGCGTATCGTAGACCTGGCGGCCGATCTCATCCGTTTGTCGGGCCTAGAGGTGGGCAGGGACATCAAGATCCGTTACACGGGGATCCGACCGGGAGAGCGGCTGAACGAGGAGGTGTTCTTCCAGGGCGAGGACGTCCAGCGCACCACCCATCCCAAGATCCTTCGAGCCCGAAACATCTGTCCGCCGCAAACGCTCCTCCTGCAAATGGAGCGTCTGATATCAGCCGCGCGTTGGTGCCGCCCGAACGGCGAGGTACGCCAACTCCTGGCGGAGACCGTGCCGGAGTTCGTGGCGGACGTGGGAGCCCCTGTGGCCACACTCTCGGGCGCCCGTGCCCCCACCCCGGCTCACCGATTTCGCGGATCCACACCGTTCGCCACGCCTGGCCGCCGCGCCGGCTCGGAGCGACGGATACGCCAGCGTCGTTTCGGGGTCGATTCCCGCCATCACCGGCGTTGGCTCACCCGCAGCGAGCGGCGGTCCGGCCGCGACCGCCGTAGCGACGAATCCTGAGCCTTGGAGACGACGGGACGCCAGTGTCGATGATAACCGTGTGGGGCGAAAGGCTCATCGTTGAGCCGCTCGCCGCTCATGCATGCCTTGGCCCACGCCGTGCTGAACGGTCGACATCAGCCTTGTCTAGAATGGCATCACGGAGCCCGAATCGGCACTGGTAGTTCCGCGCGGCACTTGGGAATGCAAATTGAAAACCCCGCTTTTCTTGCAGCGCTGACGGAGGTCATTCCCGATGCGCGGCCTGGGGTAGGACAAAGAGCGCGTCAGC
>JBDHFY010000547.1:0-2054 GCA_039590195.1 Gemmatimonadota bacterium
CATCGGAGGCAAACAAACCGGTGTAGTTGCCGTACGTGCGTGAAAGGGTATACGAAACCTGGAAGTTCAGCCGGCTGTCGCCGAACTTGGCCGCGGTAAGCTCCAACGCTGCGTAGTCGCGCTCGGGCTCCGGCAGGAAATCCAGGGACCCCCGACCGGTGTTGCCAGCAACTACCCGGACCGTCGGTGGCGGTGTGATCCCGACACCGATCACAGCTCTCAGCGTCCGATAGACGCCTCTTAGGGAAACCTTGAGTGATCTGCCAAGCGCCCTCTCGTACCCGAGCGTGAACTCGTCGAAGTGTTGCCCATCCAAGCCTTCCACCTTGGCGGATCGCGCGACGCCGGCTTGGTTCACGCAGTACAGCAGGTTGCCGTCTGCAGGATCGGCGGTTCGTGGATCCGTAGCGTAGAGGTAAAAGCACTGCTCCGCCCCACCGTGTTCGAGGCTGGAGAGAAACAACGGGAGTTGCTCGTAGAAGCGTCCGTACGAAGCGAAGATCTTTTGCGATCCCAGCTCGCCTGGCTGGAAGGTGAGTCCCAGGCGGGGTTGGAACTGATCGGTGACCGACTGTGCGACGGAGTCCCCGACACCGATCAGATACAGCCCGTCCCACCGGATACCACCGTTGAGGGTCAAGCGCCTCGTGGCTCGCCAAGAATCCTGCAAGTAGACCGTAGGGACGCGGCTACGCACCTCAACTTCTGTGATGATGCGGTTAACGTTAAACGCTGCGTCGCCCACTTGCCGTATGATTCCCGGGCCGTTCGTCGTTGTCATTTCATTCGACGCGTTTTCTTCGTACTCGACCCCCGTCTTCACGGCGTGACTTCCGAGGAACATCGTCGCGGCGATTCTGGCGGACGTCCGTGTGATATCGCTATTCCCCTGTGCCGCAACGCCGCCTGACCACGTGTTGGTCCGCAAGTCCTCGAACCGGGGCTCGGACCTCGCTCGCTCCGTGTCACCGCGGTCTTCCCCTGATTGCTCGGTGCGGGCGATGGATCCTTCGATGACCGCCCGGCTCCCCAGGACGGTCCTGCTCTGCGCTGACAGGTTCACGGCGCCCCGTCGCGAGAACGAGAGCAGCGGGTCCGGATTCAGGAGCTGAGCTGGACTCTGCGGACCGAAGCCGCCGAGGCCGACCCGGTGATGCCTGGTCGGGTCGCCGAATGCGGTGAACATGACGCTCGTGTTGTCGCTCGGCTGCCACGTGAGCTTGCTTGCGAACCGATGCGAAACGAACCGGTCTTCGTGGAATCCAAACCCTGGGATATCGAGGTCTCGCGTCTCGAAGCTCGGGTTGTACGCGGCAAAGAACCACAGCCGATCATGCAGCAGCGGTCCGCTCACGCTCAACCCGACGTCGTACGTCGCAAAATCCCTGAGCGTGAGGTCCAACAAACCTGGTCGGCCCTCTGCGGCCAGGGCGCCGTTTGTGAGGTAAGCGAACGCACTTGCCCGAAGCTCATTCCCGCCGGAATGCGTTACCACGTTCACGATGCCGCCCAGGGCTTTCCCGAACTCCGCCTCGTACCCTCCCTCCTTGACTTGAACCTCCTTCACGAAGTTGTAGGGAAGCCGCGTGCTGGTGGCGGCCAGGGAGGGGTCGGTGACGTTTACTCCATCGATGAAATACACGTTTCCGAGGCCGGTCGCACCCGCGATGTTCACCCCGTCCCCCAGATAGCTGGTATTGGCCTGTGGCAGCAGCGCAACGATCGACCGGTAGTCGCGGTCGATGGGTAATGCTTCGAACTCCTCCGTGGTGAGATTGGCGCCGAACGTGGTGCTGGTCGGATCGATGGCAGGCCGGTCGTCCCGCACCACGATTTCGGAAAGCTGGAAGGTCTCGGTTTCCAACCGGACATCGCCGAGCGTGGTCGTGCTGCCGAGCCGGATCTGGACGTTTTCGTAGATGGCGCCGCGATGTCCGATGCTGCCGATGCGAACCGTGTATCGTCCCACCGGCAGGCCCGGGACGCGGAAGCGACCGTTGCCGTCCGTCGCCGTCTCTCGCGTCCCTTGCATGGCGGGGCCGCTGAGAGTAATT
>JBDHFY010000548.1:0-2047 GCA_039590195.1 Gemmatimonadota bacterium
GTCCGCCCTGGAGAAGCGTGGCCACGCACGTGGTCCGCAGGCGGGCGTTGTACGCCGGTTCCCCAGCCATCGCCGCCACCGCATCCGCGTCCCCTGGGTCGGAGAGGACCCGTCTCATGGCGTCACCCGTTGCACCGCCCACAATGTCAGCCATCCCGGAAAAGAAGGCCTGCGTCACCTCGTTGAGCATGACCGGGAAGTCGTACGCCTGCACAGCCAGCAGCGCCTGCGAGAGGTCGTAGATGGCGTTCTTCTTCTTTGGGAGCGAGGAGTGCCCACCCGGGTTAGTGGCCTCGAAGGAGAAAGAGAGGTACTTCTTTTCGCTCGCCTGAACGTTGTTGGACACCTTGCGGCCATTCCGCTCAAATCCGCCGCCCCCCTCGTTCAATGCGAACGCCGCGTCAATGAGCTCTCGGTGTTCCTTGAGCAGAAAGTCGACACCGTTAGCGGGACCGCCCTCCTCGTCGGCGGTGAGGGCCACGATGATGTCCCGGTCCGGAACGAAGCCCTCCTCCTTCATGCGGATGAAGTTCGTCACGTAGATTGCCGCCTCGTCTTTGTCGTCCGTGACGCCGCGTCCGTAGTAATAGCCGTCCACCTCGTTGAAAGTGAACGGATCCATGTTCCAGTCTTCCGGGAGCGCCTCCACTACATCGATGTGCGCCAGGAGGAGGATCGGCTTCTCGCTCGAGGTGCGGCCCCGGTAGCGCGCCACCATGTTGCCCTTGGTGGGGGCATCCGCCGGCACCAAGACGTGCACGTCTTCCTCGGAGAAGCCTGCAGCCAGCAGCCTGTCCGCCAGGGCCTGGGCGGCCTCGGTGGTGTTGCCGCGCTGCGTCGTGTTGATCTCGAGTATCTCCTTGAAGATGGAGCGGGAGAGCTCCCGGTAGCGATCCGGGGGCTGAGTCTGCGCGGCGACCGAGGTGACGCTCACCGCCAGGCCCGTGGCGAGAGCCATCGCTGCTGGCCACACAAATAGCTTCATCATTCCTCCCGTGTAACGCTCATGTATGTCTTCGGGCCAAATCCCACGTCTGCAAGAAACGTGGGAACGGATGCTAATGATACGGGTTGACGCGGGGGACAGCCAGACGGATACTCGCATGGACAACGCTGTATTGTACGCTTCGGGATTGCGGGGAGGTCCTTGGTTCGAGTCCAGCCGCACTATCTCTCCCGGCTCCCAAGCGCATATTGGAGGTCGTACGTCCCGCGTCCTCCAGGAGGGTAGACCCATGCGTCTCACGTGTCTGACATTGCTCGCTTTCGTGTTGCCGACCATCAGTGGCACGGCGTCGCTGGCCCTTGCGCAAGAACCAACGCTCGCCATCGTCGGAGGCTTCCTGATCGACGGCTTCGGCGGCCCGCCGCGTCCCGACGCCGTAGTGCTCGTCCGGGGAGAAGAGATCATCGCCGTCGGGAATGAGGGCGATCTCGCCGTACCCCAAGGTGCCGAGGTCATCGATGCCAACGGCTACACTGTGATGCCCGGGCTGATCGATGCGCACGTCCATCTCGATATCCTCGGTCACGGGGATTATCCCACGTGGCATGGTATGGTCCGCGATAACTACGCGGAGGTCATGGAACTGTCGGTGGCTCAACTTCTGGCCCATGGCGTGACCACCGCGAGAGACGCCGGCGGGGAGCTCGAAGCCCTCGTGCAAACGCGCGAGCGCATCGAACGCGGTGAAATTCCCGGCCCGCGGCTTCTCATTGGCGGTGGATGGATCCAGAACTGGCCGGAAGAGCTTGCCCGCAGCCATCACCGACGCTTCAACGTAACCGTACACACGGCAGACGAAGCGCGGGACGCCACCCGCCGGCTCATCGAGGGCGGTGCCGATGTCATCAAGGCGTACACAGGCCTGACGCTCGAACAGATGCAAGCGATTACCGACGAGGCCCATCGCTTGGGGAAGATCGTTGGCGCCCACGTATACACCGACGAGGAGATCCAGATTGCGATCAAGGGAGGTGCCGACTTTCTGGACCACGCCGGCTCGGGACACCAGAACCCGCTGTACAGTGAGGAAACACTGCGCAT
>JBDHFY010000549.1:0-2037 GCA_039590195.1 Gemmatimonadota bacterium
CTGACCGATGTCTTGGCCATGCCGCCGCGCAGTGAGTCGTTGTGGTTCAGGAGTTCTCGTGCCTGAAGTGACATATCTGGAGGCGCTTCGTCGCGGAATGTGGGAGGAGCTCGAGCGGGATGATCGCGTGTTCATCCTGGGCGAGGACATCGGGGTGTACGGCGGGGCTTTCAAGGTCACTGAGGGATTCCGGGACCACTTCGGTGCTGCACGCATCATCGACACGCCGATCAGTGAAGTAGCCATTATCGGGGCCGCAGCTGGTGCGGCGCACATGGGGTTGCGGCCGGTAGCCGAGATGCAGTTCATGGACTTCATCTCGTGTGCCTACGACATTCTCACGAACTACGTGGCAACTGCTCGCTATCGTGCGGGCCTTTCGACGCCTATGGTGGTGCGCGGGCCCTCGGGTGGGTATGTGCGTGGTGGTCCCTTCCATTCCCAGATACCCGAGGCGGCGTTCTTTCACACTCCCGGACTCAAGCTTGTTTGCCCGGCCACGGCCCGGGACGCCAAGGGATTGATTAAAGCCGCGATTCGCGATGAAGATCCGGTCATCTACTTCGAGCACAAATTTCTGTATCGCCGGGTCAAGGAAGATCTGCCGGACGATGAGGAGATCATCACGCCGATTGGCAAGGCAATGGTGCGGCGCGAGGGGCAGGATCTCACAATCGTCACCTGGTCGGCGATGGTCTGGAAGTCGCTGGCTGCGGCGGAACGGATCGCGCAGGAGGACGGCGCATCGGTTGAGGTCCTGGATCTACGTACCCTGTTGCCGATGGATGAAGAGGCGATCCTCTCCAGCTTACGCAAAACCAACAAAGTCCTGATCGTACACGAGGACACTCGGACGGGTGGCATCGCGGGCGAGATCGCGGCTCGGATCAACGAACGCGCATTCGAATGGCTTGATGGACCAGTCCTCCGTGTCACCGCACACGACACGCCCCTTCCGTACGCACCAACGCTCGAGGACTTTGTCCTGCCGCAGGAAGAGGACATCGTCGTTGCCGCTCGGCGACTCCTCTCATATTGACCTTGGATGAACACGGTCGCAGAACAACGCGGGATCGGCTATCTTGCAGCCGTTCAGTCGACGTGTGAGCGGTCGGCGCGGCTCCCTCCTCGGCAGTCGGCGGGCACGGTCACCGTCGAGCGCCACCGGGCTCCCCTTCGCGACTGAAGACTTTGTGTAACCCGCACGATTCCATCCGACGACGGGGGGACGTGCCTCAGGAGATCTCCAATGGCCCGTGTTGACGTCATAATGCCCCAGATGGGTGAGTCGATTGCGGAGGGCACCGTCTCGCGGTGGTTGGTGAAGGTCGGTGACGAAATCAAACGCGATGACCCCATCCTGGAGATCTCCACCGACAAGGTCGACGCCGAAATCCCAGCTCCTGCCAGCGGTGTACTCGCGGAGATCAAGGTGCAGGAGGGTGAAACTGTAGAGGTGCAGACCGTTGTGGCGGTTCTCGAGACCGACAAGGACGCCGCCGCCGTGTCTCCACCGCAGAGCGTTGATGTTGCCGCGTCAGAGCCGGCAGCGGCCGCACCCTCTGCGAGCGCCGTTACCGCGTCACCCGCTCCCGCCGCTGCGTCAATTCCTCCCGCACCCCCGCCTGCCCGAGCTGTCGGTGACGGTGCGGTGCCGGATCAAACCGCAGAGGAGCGATTGCGCAAGCGATCGACTCCACTCGTTCGCAAGATCGCTGCTGAGCACCAAGTAGACATCGGGAGCATTCCGGGTACGGGAGTCGGGGGCCGGGTGACCAAGAAGGACATCCTGACCTTCATCCAATCCGGTGCTGCAGTACCGTCTCCCGCGGCAGCGCCGGGGGCGGCGGCGGCGGTAGCACCGAGCGGCGTCAGCCATCCCACCGTGGAGGCATGGCCCGGCGACCGGGTCGAGCCTATGACCAAGATCCGCAAGCTGACGGCGGATCACATGGTTGCGTCACGTCGCACGTCGGCTCACGTCACGAGCTTCTACGAGGTGGACTTCACGAGGATTGCCAAGCTCCGCGATAGCCG
>JBDHFY010000550.1:0-2025 GCA_039590195.1 Gemmatimonadota bacterium
CGCGAGGTCGTCCAGCTTGCCGTCAATCGTGATCTCGCCCGATGTGCGATCGGCCTCGCTCACCGGCCGGGGAGCGGCCTCGACGTCGATGGGCCAACGCCCTTCGGCCTCAGCACCGCCCTGCCGCACCTCCTGACTCTGGACAGGGCGCGCAAGAGCACCGACACCCAGCGCTGCTATAACGACAAGGCGGAGCGGGTGTCTGGCTGGTGCTGGACGCCCGCTCGCGGGCCTGTTTAGCCTCATTCCTCACTCCCCGCGGGACGAGTCCGCGTCACGTCACATTCACATTCCTTCACTGGTCGCCGCCACGCCCGCTCGCTTGGGCAAGTCCGGCAGGGTGGCGCCGTGGATGGCGTTGAAGAGGAATTTGAACGTCCCCCCCGGCTGGCCGCGGAACTGCGCCCGGAAGCCGATGAGCGTCACGTCCCCCTGGCCCAGGCGAGCGCGGACTATCGCGGCCTTTCCAGCCAAGTGGCGATCCTCACCTAGGGCCCATCCACTCTTGAGGAGATCGTGTGTCGCGTAGCGGGCTACCACCTCCACGGGCTGTTCCGGGGCCTGCTGCTCTCCTGCTCTCGCCGGTTGGACGACGTCGAAGGCCCGCGACCTCACGAAGAAGGCTGCCCCCTCCTGCTGCATGCCGTAGGCCAGCGCATGGCCCTTGTCGACCTCCAAGCCGACGAGCGAGCCCGGGATAAAGAAATCACTGCTCGGCACGTCGGACACGGCGTTCTCGACGGGCAGGCCGAACTGCTCGATGGCCAGGTCGCTCGCCGCATCCAACGCGATGACCGTTCCACCACCCTCGACATAACCCTTGAGTGCCGCCACGCCCTCCACGCCGAGTCCTCCGACGTACTCAGAAGGCATGGTCCCCGGCTCGTGCCCTTTGATAATCCGCTCCGGAGATTGGTCCGGCATGATGATCACATCATAGTCGGAGAGATCCCCGCTCTTGATGTCGGCGTCATGCAGCGTGTCCAACGGAAATTCGTATTGCTCCAGCAGCCAGCGGGTCCACCCCTCATCCATGTTGGACACCCAGCTCTTGTACATGGCCACTCGCGGCGTGCTGAGCCGGTACAACTCGGCATCGGGACGGCTGGCGACCCCCACGAAGTCCAGACCGAGCTCATTCGCGAGGCCTTCGACTCTGTCCTGCGTACCGCTGCGAGCCTCGATCACGATGGCGCCGGTTTCGAAGATTCTGCCACCGGCCTGCACGTCGGTTCCGGCCCAGTGCACTCTGTCACCGGCCTTGAGGAGCCGGTTGACGGCCAGAGCGCTCAGGTTCTCTTGGTGGGAGAGGGCAAAGCCAAAGTCTGCATTCCCTGAAACACTCCCCGCATCGACCTCCGCCCACTCGATCTGTTGCATCGGCGCCTGGAAGGGCTGCTCGATACGGACCACGTTCACACCCATCTGGATGGGGAGTGTCCAGCCGGCCATGTCGTACGGAGGGATGGGAGGTCCGCCCTCATAGGCCCGCCGGTCCGGGTAGTCTTGGCGCTCCATGAGATCCACCGCGTAGGGGCGGAACGCCTGCGCGGCCGGAACCACGTAGGCGCCACGGGAGAAGCGCGTCCCGTCGGCCGTGAAATCTCCGGTGGCTCGGTGTATCTCCACGCCACCGCGTCGCAACACGTCGACCAACTCCCGGCTCTCACCCGTATCCCACTGCTCTGCCGGAATCACGTAGGCGAAGGGGCCTCCGGCCTCGCCGGCCTCGATGGCGGCCCTGCCCATCCGGTAGATGTTGTACAACCATTCCTGGCGGCGTTTCGCCCCGATGTCGAGGACCGCCATCGATCCAGTGATCATGTAGTCGATGGCGTCGCGGAAGTGAAGCCAGCCACCCTCCCACGGATCGGGGTAGTACATCGTGGGCCGCGAAGTCGGCACACCACCCCCCCGACGACCACCGACAAACTCCGGTAGCTCTGCCGGATCCCAATACCTCGGGGTCGGCGACGGTTGGCCTGTCTCCGTGAGAATACCGATCTGATTGTGGAAATACGGCGC
>JBDHFY010000551.1:0-2845 GCA_039590195.1 Gemmatimonadota bacterium
TCGGGAATCGCAGTGAGCGGAACGGGATCGCCGCCTCCACGATGTAGCCGCGATCGGTGATGCGGCCGGCCGAGCTCCAGATGGCATCCCATGAGAGATCAGTCGAGCCCTGTTGCTGGTCGAACACTCCGTCGGACTGAACCCCGAGCGCCGTGACGGCGAACTCGAAAGCGCGACGGGCGTCGTTGAATGGATCGATTGTGAAGCCGACCCGATCGTGTCCATCCACATCATCGCGGTCAGTGATGAATGCTCGGATGCCTGTCGGGTCGGGATCGAGCGCCTCGCACGCCAGATAGAGGTTGGCATCGTCATACGTGACGTAGCAGAGCGTCTCCACTCTGGCAGCGGTGTTGTTGCCTGGTGACGTCTCGAAGGGCAGCGACCACCGCATTGCTGAAGCCCATGCGGCCTCGTCGAGTGAGCCATCCACGCGAATCGATGATTCGGCCCGGCCGACCTGAAACTCCTCGCGGGCAGAGGAGGGGATGATCGTAGGCTCGATCGGGGCTGCGGTTTGGGCCCCTGCGGCCGATGGAAGGCTGTAGGTCAGGCTGAACACGACGCTCAGCAGTGAGACAGGACCGCGACGGGCCCGAGCGGGGTCTCGGGCCGGCAAGAATGATGATGCCAGAGATACCTGGCCCTGCTCCTGTTGATCCCTACTCACCTGTGGCCTCCTCTCCGAACGACGTTCACCTTCAGCGCCACCCACCACGGCCGGTCGCGCGTAGTGGGCTCTGACTGGATACCAGCATGGAGCCGAAGGACCCGGACGAATGGAGGGGGCTTCATCGGGATCCCTGTGAAGTTTCAGAAATGAACCTTAGTGCTCATTAGGAGTATACTCATGATGAGCCTAGGGGTTCCCGGCTACTTGCCGGAAGGGAGGTAAGCCGGGGCGGGCCACTTTTCGTGAGGGATTCGCATGTTATTATCTCATATGCTCATAGAGAGCATTCGTGGAGGTGGGGAACCTCGGGTGGAAACGACGGGTAGTCCTTGGGGTATTGCATGAGCGCACGGCACGGTTACGGCATCGTCCAGGAAGTGGGACGGCGCACTGCTGACCGGATCCGCATCCGGCCCGGGAATCTCTACCGGGTGCTCGACCGGATGCTGGAACGTGGCCTCCTGGAGGTGGCCGAGCGACGGGTTGTCCGCGGCCTGGATGAGGAGCGCCGTACGTACTATCGGATCACGCCGCTCGGACGGCGGGTCGTTGCCGCCGAGGCGGAGATGCTTGGAGAGTTCGTAGCGGACGTTACTGGCAAGGCATTTCGACAGGTTTGATGAATCGGCCCACACCTTGGAGTGAACGGGTTCTTCGGTTCCTCCTCGTCGTCTATCCTCCGCACTTCAGAGAGCGGCACCAGCGGGAGCTGGTGGAGCTCTATCGCGACGCGTTCGACACAGCCGGCCCACTCGGGAGGCTGCGATTTACTCTCAGAGTTGGCTGGGATGCTGTGGTGTGCGGCGTTCCCGCGCGGCTCGACGCCCTCAGAGCCCGTGGTCGTGGTCGAGCGAGATCACAAAAGGCAGTGCGCAAACGAGCCGCGCTCCGTCGCTGGCATTCTCACAGAAGCGGTTTCGGGGAGACGCTGTGGCACGACAGCCGTTACGCTCTCCGGACGCTCCTGAAGCAGCCAGGGTATGCCCTGGTGGTGCTGCTCACACTCGCCCTCGGTATCGGAGCAAACACAGCGATCTTCAGCGTCGTGAACGGCGTCCTTCTCCGTCCGCTGCCGTACGACGGTGGAGAGCAGTTGATCCGCCTCAAGCAATCGGTCAGGCCTGCCGCGGCGGTGGAGATGGGGTTCTCCGTACCCGAGGTAGTCGACTACCGGAAGGAAGCCGCGACACTCGACGGCGTGGTGGAGTATCACACTCTCTGGTTCACCCTCGTCAATGCCGAAGACCCAGAACGGGTCCAGACGGGCGCCGTCTCCTGGAATTACTTCGATGTCCTGGGGGTTCGACCGCTCTACGGACGGACGTTCGTCGAGGCAGACGATTATCAAGGGGCGGCACCGGTTCTGGTGCTGAGCCACCACTATTGGAAACGGCGCTTTGGCGGCGATCCGGAGGTTGTGGGCAAGACAGTCAAACTCAATGCGATGTCCCACCTGATCGTCGGCGTTCTTCCTCCTATCCCGCGGTATCCCAATTCAGCCGATGACGTGTACATGCCGGCGTCGGCTTGCCCGTTCCGGACGCCGGAATGGCTCGATGATCGCGACATCAGGTCGCTGACGGTCTTCGGCCGCATGAAGGTCGGCTCCACGATCGACGACGCTCGTCGCGATCTCGAGCGCGTAGCGATCCGCTTGCGGGCCCGGCATCCCGATTCGTATCCCGTGGCTGGGCAACACACCATCGCGGCGACTCCCCTCTATGAGGAATTGACCCGGGAGGCACGTCCCACGCTGTTCATGCTGCTGGTGACCGCCGGCTTCGTGCTCCTGATTGTGTGCGCCAACGTGGCCAACCTCACCCTGGCCCGCCTCATGCGACGAGGGCGCGAGATCACCATTCGCTCGGCGCTCGGGGCGGGGCGACGGCGGTTGATGCAGCAGTTGTTGACCGAGAGTTGTGTGCTGGCCTCGCTCGGCGGAGGGCTCGGCTTGCTGCTCGCCATCGCCGGCCTGGACCTGTTGGTTGAGTTCGCGAGCCGCTTCACGGTGCGGACAGAGGAGATCGGCGTCGACGGAACAGTGGCTGCCTTCACCCTGGTGATTTCGCTGGCCACGGGTGTAGCCGTCGGGTTGGTGCCAGCCCTGCCGCGACACCCGGTGTTGCAGGAGGGACTCAAGGAAGGCGGAGCGCGAGCCTCGGCCGGCGGGCG
>JBDHFY010000552.1:0-2907 GCA_039590195.1 Gemmatimonadota bacterium
GAATTCCTGGCTTTTGCGGCCGCTTCCGTATCCGGACGCGGATCGGTTGGTCATGATGTTCGAGAGTGACCCGAAAGATCCAGACAACCAGTTTTCTGTCAGGTACGCCAACTTCTTCGATTGGCGGGAGCAGGCTACGTCGTTCGACAGTTGGATCGCAACGGATTTCGGCGTGGCCAATCTCACCGGCCTCGAGCGCCCCGAGCAGGTGACGCTCGCCAACGTCACGCCGAACTTCTTTTCCGTGGTGGCGTCCGAGCCGATGCTGGGCCGGACGTTCCTGCCCGAAGAAGGCGGAACCGAAGACGCCCCGGTGGCGGTGATGAGCGAGACGCTGTGGAGAAACCGGTTTGGAGCCGATGCCGACATCGTCGGCAATACCGTGACGCTCAACGACCGCGTCTATACGGTCGTCGGCGTCATGCCGGAAACCTTCGATTTCATCTTGGGCACGGTAGGTCTGTGGATCGCCGACGACTTCGAGAGCGGGCGGACTGATCGCGAGGATCACGAGTTGCGCCCGACGGCCCGGCTCGGGCCGGGCGTGTCGCTGGCACAGGCGCGGAACGAGATGGAGGCCATCACCGCTCGCCTCGAGGAGTTGTATCCGGAAACGAACACGGGCTACCGCGTAAAAATGAGGACACTGCGCGAGAATTTTCCAGGCCCGACGGACAGGGGGTTGGTCGAGATCATGATGGCCGTGGTCTTCCTGGTACTGTTGATTGCCTGTGTCAACATTGCGAGCCTCTTGATGGCCAAGACGGACGCGCGCCAAAAGGAACTTGCCGTGCGCGTGGCGTTGGGAGCGGGCAAGGGCCGTCTCGTGCGACAGCTGCTCACTGAGAGCGTCGTGCTTGCGTTGCTCGCTGGGACGTTGGGTGTGGTGCTGTCTTTCTGGGGTGTTGGAGCGCTGATTGAGGCCGTCCCCGAGCAAATGCCGGGGATCTACATGCCCAGACTCGACGGGCCGGTGTTCATGTTCGCTATTGTGGCTGTGGCTTCGGTACTTTCCGGCGTGACCTTTGGCATCACCCCGGCGATGCAGGCCGTGAGCGGCAATCTCCGATCTGCGCTGGTCGAGGGAAGCCGCGGCGGCACGGCCACGAGAAAGAAGAAGCGCATGCGGGCGGCGTTCGTCATGGCCGAGTTCGCCATGGCGCTCACCATCCTGATCGGCGCGGCCGTGCTGACCGACTTGTTCGATCGCAGACTCGACATCGATCCCGGCTTCGATGCAGAGAACCTGCTCACGATGCAGCTCGTGTTACCCGAATACAAGTACGGGGACGCGGCGGAACAGGTTCTATTCGTGGACGAGCTGGAGGGGCAGCTCGAGGGTTTGCCCGTTGCGAGCGGCTATGCGGTGGCCAACGTGCTTCCTCGAACGCGAAGGCTGCCGTCTACCGAGTTCACCATCGATGGGCAGCCCGTTGAGGAAAACAAAGAGCCGGAGACCTCCTGGCTCACGGTGAATACGACGTACTTTGCATCGATGGGCATCTCGCTGCGAACGGGCCGGTCGTTCACGGAAGCGGACCGTGCGGATGCACCGCCCGTAGTCATGGTGAACCAGCGCATGGTCGAGCGGTTCTTCGATGGTGAGAGCCCGGTCGGGCGGCGCATCACCATCCAGGACGAGTCGCGGGAGATCGTGGGAGTGGTGAACAACATTGCGCAGACGAGACTCGCGGGGCTTGAGCCCGTCTTTCCCGCGGTCTATTTCCCGCTGGCGCAGCGTCCCGTGCACGATATGCGGATCGTGATCCGCACGCCGGGCGACCCGCTGCAATTGGCCGGCCCGGCGCAGGACGCCGTGTGGACCGTCGATCCGGATCAACCGATTGCGTCCGTGCAGACGATGGACGAGTACATCGCGGATGCACTCGCCGGGCCGACAATCATGTCGCAGATCCTGTTCTTCGTCGGGTTTCTGGCGCTGGCACTCGCAGCCATCGGGATCTACGGTGTCATGGCTTATTCCGTGTCGCAGCAGACGGGTGAAATCGGCATTCGCATGGCTCTCGGGGCCAAACCGCGGCAGGTGTTGAGCCGTGTCACTCGCCAGGGAGCGACCCTCGCCGGCATGGGACTGTTGCTGGGCGTGCCCGGTGCGGCGGCGGTCGTACTGTTGATAGCACAGATCATGTCGGCGGCCGGGGCCGATGGGCTGCAGGTTGCCGAGGTTGGACGCGTGCTGCCGCTCCTTCCCGTCATCGTGGTGAGCGCGATCCTGGCGAGCGTTGGCCTGATCGCCTGCTACCTGCCCGCGCGGCGTGCCACGAAGATCGACCCGATGGTGGCGCTTACCGCAGAGTAGGGCCGCCCCGCGCCGCCGCACTGCCGACGGCAGCCCACTGCCGCCCCGTCACCCTGCCACGGCAGAGACGGCAGAGGGGGCAGGAAGGGGCAGAGGATAGAAGGGTGTAGGGTATAGGGTTTAGGGTGTAGGAGAAGGGCGGGAGGGGCTGGGGGCAGGGGGGGGACATGCCGCGTTCCTGAGGAGCCGTGCGCAGCACGGCGTCTCGAAGGGCGCAGGCCTTTTAACTCTTACCTCTCACCCTCTCACCTCTTACCTGTCACGTCTCACCTCAAGGCTCCCCCACCAACCTCGCCATCCGCCGCCTAACCTCCTCGACCTGCGGCTGGAACTCCGGGTCAGCCTCCTTCCACCACTTGATGAAGAGGGAGTAGTGCTCGAGTGCCTTCTCACGATCTCCGGCCTGCTCGTAGATCTCTCCGCGGCGTAGGTGCGAAGGTCCCCGGTAGATGGCCGCGTGGAATCCTAGCAGCTGAAACGAGCTGTACCAACCCAGTGCTTCCTCTTCCCGGCCGAGCTGACGGAGCAGCTCCGCCCGGAGAAACCGCTCGTGATTTTGCATGAAGAACGAGGTAGCGAACGTGTAC
>JBDHFY010000553.1:0-2464 GCA_039590195.1 Gemmatimonadota bacterium
CACGTACACTGGCCGTGTACGATCGCTGGATCTGGATCAGGTTCAAAGGGCGGCGCGTAACACACTGCGCCCCGACAATGTCGTGTGGGTTGTCGTCGGAGACCGAGAGAAGATAGAGCAGGGAATCAGGGAGTTGGACATCGGTCCGATGTACGAGATTGATGCGGACGGGAATGTCATACAGGGTTTGGAGACGATCAGCCAGCGGCGGTAGAGGAAGAAAACGTAGGGGCGCAGCATGCTGCGCCCCTACGTTTTTTGCAGCGCCTGGTGATGCACCCCCACCACCCTTGCAATAGAAATGTGCATACTCTTATCTTCTTTGGCGTGGTGACACCAATCCACAGTGGTCGTATCGGGATTTGAGTCCCCGCCGCCCCCTCGCCGCGCAGCAGATCATCTCGACATGCCTCGACATATCTGACGAGCGGCTGCATTTTGCGCACGCTTGGGAGGAGCCATGAAAGCGTTGATGGGTTTCGTCGCCATCCTGACTTTTGGACCGATTTCCCTCTTGCAGTTTAGTACGATCCGGCCGTTCGAAAACTTCAGCCCCGATCCACCCACTAAGGCAACCTCTCCCGTCGAGGTTGCTTTTTTTGTGACACTCACCGTCAACTCGAAGGACGATGTCGTCGACGGGGCGGGGTGCGACGCGACCCACTGTAGCCTGCGGGAGGCCATCGTCGCCTCCAACACGAGCGTGGGAACCGTGGACGTCATCGAGTTCGATATCCCCGGCGCCGGCCCTCACACCATTCAGCCGAACTCCGCGTTACCTACGATCACCGATCCCGTGACAATCGACGGCTACACGCAGTCGGGGGCCAGTGTCAACACAAACGGCCCGGGGCTGGGCAGCAACGCCGTGCTAAAGATCGAGCTGGACGGGAGCAGTGCCGGCGGCGGCGCCGATGGACTGCAAATCTCCGCGAGCAACAGCACGGTGCAGGGGTTGGTGATCAACCGTTTCGCTGTCAGTGGCGTGCTGATCTCTGACCCTGCGACAGGCAATGTGATTCAAGGCAACTTCATCGGGACTGATGTCATGGGCACGGCCGCGCTGGGGAATGGCTTGCACGGGGTGTCCATCGTTAGGGCACCAGGCAACACTATCGGAGGAACGACGAGCGCAGCACGCAATGTTATCTCTGGGAACAGCGTGTTTGGCGTGGGGGTCATATTTTCGGGTGCAACCGGAAACCTCGTGCAAGGCAACTTGATTGGCACCGACGTCGCTGGGACGGCAGCCATCGGCAACGGTAACTCCGGCGTGGATCTCAACGACGCGCCGAACAATACCGTGGGTGGGACAGGGGCAGGGGCGCGTAATGTAATCTCGGGAAACAACATCGATGGTGTACTGCTGAGAAACGGGGCGAGCGGGAGCGTGGTGCAGGGCAATTACATCGGTACCGACGTGACCGGCACTGCACCGCTGGGTAACGCGGACCGGGGTGTGCACATCCTCCTTGATGCGAACAGCAACACCATTGGCGGTACTACGGCGGCGGGTAACGTCATTTCCGGTAACAACGCCGAGGGTGTGAAGATCACAGGCTTCGGAGCCATCGGTAATCTCGTGCAGGGCAACCTCGTCGGGACCGATCTGAACGGCACGACGGCGTTACCGAATGGCGCCTCAGGAGTCTTGATCGACGGAGCACGAAACAACACGATTGGCTGGACAGCTAGCGGCGCTGGCAATGTCATCTCCGGTAACTCCGATGGTGTGGTGATCATGGGTGTCAACGGGACGGGAAACAGAGTGGTAGGTAACCACATTGGCACGGATATGGACGGGACGGCCGTGGTACCCAATACCAGTGTGGCGGGAGTGCACATCGACGGTGCCCCCGACAACGAGATCGGCGGGACCCTGGTCGAGGAACGGAATATTTTGTCCGGCAACGGAGACGGCATCTTCATCAACGGAGCTGCTGCAACCGGCAACGTTGTCCGAGGCAATTACATCGGCACTGACGCGACCGGTACCGTAGCGCTCGGTAATGACGGGCAGGGTGTGTTCATCAGCGCGCCGGACAACACGGTCGGCGGGACGACGACGGGCGCTGGAAATGTGATCTCCGGCAACGCCGAGGCGGGCATCCGGATCAGTGATGCGGGTGCCACGGGGAACGTGGTTGAGGGCAACTACATCGGAACTGATGCGACGGGCGCTCTTGATCTGGGCAACGATCAAGATGGCATCAGTGTCAACACGGACGCCTCAGACCACGGGCATTGTGATTGAAGGGAGCGACGCGGTCAACAACGAGATTCAGGGAAACTACATCGGGACTGATGCGACTGGCGTGCTTGATCTGGGCAATGATCAACACGGCGTCAATGTCCACACGAACGCCTCAGACAATACCATTGGAGGATTGGGGAGCGGGGAGGGGAACACCATCGCGTTCAATGGCGGCGATGGAGTGTTTGTCGAGACGGGCACTGGGAATGC
>JBDHFY010000554.1:0-2972 GCA_039590195.1 Gemmatimonadota bacterium
CCGTGTGAAGGTCAGGTTGATGTCCGCAATGTCGGGCGTGCGGTTGTAGGTTGACATCGAGAAACTCAGGTTGCTCCCTGCTCCGATCGTCGCCCCGGACGCGTGGTTCAAAGTGCCCCCCGTGACACCCACTGTGCTGCCCAACGCGATCGTGGCACCTGTTTCGTGGTCGAACGTGCCCCCCGTAACGCCGAGTGAGAACGAGGGACCCGTCGCGATGGCGCCCGCGTTGGTGAACACGCCGTCCGCGGGCTGTGAGAGGTTCACATTCCCATCGGTGGCGTTGATGACGCCCGACGCGGTATTGGCGAAGGATGTCCCGATCCCGCTCTGGGCGACGGTCAGATCACCCAAAGAGACGTTGATCGTGCCGCTGTTCACGTGGTTCGCCGACGCCTTGTTGATAAGGCAACCATAGTCAAGGTTGATGACGCCGCGGTTGTCGATGTCGGCTGTAAGGGTGCGGCTGCCACCTGCGATGCCCGGTGAAGTGAGAATTTCTCCCGTGGGGGAGTTAATAAGCGTGCCGTTTGTGACGACCAATCCGGTGCCACGGGCGAAGCCAGCACCGTGGTTGAGGTCAATGAGACCGTTGTTGGTGAAGCCGTTCGCGACGGTGAGCGTTGCAACGATCCCACCCGCCATCACGCGAAGGACAGAGCCCAGCTCCTGTGTGAGGCTGCCGTTGATGCTGCAGTTACCGAAGCTAACAATCGTGCCTTGATTGATGAGGCTGGCGTTGCTTGTCGATCCCCCCAGGGTCAGCGTCTTGCCGGACGGGTTTGTGACGCTTCCAGGACCGTTGAGAATAGAACTCGACAGGCTCAGGTCAGCTGTCAGGACGAGATCAGGTGTGACATTGAAGGTCGCTGAGGTGAAGTTCAACGTGCCACCAGGTTCAGTCGTCGCACCGGCAGCGTGGTTGAATGTCCCACTTGTGACGCTGAGAGAGAACGAGGGGTCGATAGCGATTGAACCTTCGTTGGTGAATACACCTCCCGAGAGGTTTACGTTTGCACGTGGCATTTATAGCCCCCGCGACCGTATTCGAGAAGGTGGCACCCGCGCCACTCTGGGCAACAGTGAGAGTGCCAAAGGAGACGTTGATTGTGCCGCTGTTCACGTGGTTCGCCGACGCCGCGTTGATGAGACAACCATAATCGACGTTGATGACACCCTGATTGTCGACCTGGGCAGTGAGGGTGCGACCGCCACCGGCGATGCCCGGCGATGTCCGAATCTCCCCGCTCGAAGAGTTGATCAGAGTGCCGTTGGCGATAACCAACCGGGTGCTCCGGGTGAAGCCAGCACCGTGGTTGAGGTCAATGAGACCGTGGTTGGTGAAGCCGTTAGCCACAGTGCATGACGCGTGAACACCGCCTGCCATCAGCTGAAAAACGGATCCCGGTTCTTGGGAAAGGCTGCCGTTGATACTAGAGACGGCGTAAGCAACGAGGGTGCCTTGATTGACCACGTCGGTGTTGACTGTTCCTTTGAAGCTCAGGGTCCCGGCATTCGTCAGGGTTCCTGCACCTAGAAGTTGTGTTGAAATAGACAGGTGTCCATTGGGCCCGATGAAACTCGCAGAGCCCAACTCCAGCGTGGTTCCGGAACCGGATAGAGTCTGTGTGCCAGTAGCACCACCTAGTGTCAGACTCGAAATGGAGGGGGCAGCGTTAAGCGTAACCGTGTAGGTCCCGCTGACCGTGATGAGGGCATTGTCGCCGGGACCGGGCGGGGTCCCCGTACTCCACCTAGTTCCGTCAGTCCACACCCCAGAAACGGGATCAAGCCACGAGACGTCAGCAGCGTGCCCCAACCCAGGAACAAACGCGCACAGGATGGCCAGACCAGTGTACGTGGCAACTCGGGTCTTCATAATGCCCCTTCTTTTTGTCAATCGACGGCTGGCGGCATGCCGCATCTGAAATAAAGAACGTAGAAGGGAGCTCCACGGGGACACTGGAGTGATGCGTAGGATCGCTCGAATAGCGTGCAGGCACCCACGGACGATCGCCTCGTACGAAAGGGATCTATCAGAGAAAACTTGGAGGCTTTTGGTTGGTCAAATATCCGTATTGGTACCGAGTACTTCATTGTCGAATACATCGGCCCTAGCAGTTCCATTCTAGCTATCGGTACATGTACTGCTAAACACGTTGTCTCTCTTCGCCTCCACAAATACCGAAACACCGAAATGTTCAGGACCGAACACTTTTTACGGGAAGCGCCCCACGAGAGGCGCCTCTACTGGAAACGGCGTAAGAACGCCGAGTGAGTGGCCACATAGACTGCGTTTTTCGACGATCGCGAGGGGCACCTCAAACGGCCCAACGGAACCCGAAGATTCTTCGGTGGCAAATAATCGTGGTGAGCGGAGAGCTAGGTCGGTAGGAATACGGTTAGCGTGCGCCAACTTGGAGGCGGCTAACTCCAAGCTACACCGTGCTGGCTCTGGTCGAGCCGCCGCATCATTTCGGTTCGCGCCTTCGTAGTGATTTTCGCATAGATCGCGGTCGACCGAATCGACGTGTGCCCGAGGACTCACCGGCAGGCCATCAGAGTGCGCGGGAATGCGGATGCAGTGGGTGAAGTCGGCGAGATCCGAGCCGTCATCTCGACCATCCCGACGAGCGTGAGTGAGGGCGCCGCACCTTATATCAGCCCCCCCGGCGCGAACCAACCGCTCCGCATTCAGGCGCCGATCGATCCAGCGGCCACCGCGTCACGGGGCTGCAGAGATGCCGCTGTTTGTTCGGTTCTGAGCAGTTCGGTGTTTCTACGTATGGCGCGGGGTTGCGTCGTCGGGCGCCGATCCGGTCTACGGAAGACCGGTAACACGCTCCATCGTTCGGTCGGACGACTTACACTACGAGTTGCCCCAGCTGGGCGATGGGTGGCTCACTCGGACGCTGGTGACCCGCTCTTGCCAGGAGGGGCTTGTGGTTCTACACTCGCCGCTAAGGAGCCAA
>JBDHFY010000555.1:0-2296 GCA_039590195.1 Gemmatimonadota bacterium
TCGAACGTCATCGAAGTCTCCGCCCGCCGCCCTCCAGCCCAGGCAGGATTCGGCTCGGGATCAGTAGTGACAGATCAGACAATCGATCTCCGCGTTTCTTTGTTGGTGGCAGTCGAGACACCACCCCATGGTCAAATCCGAAACCCTTACGACCCGTTCCATCGTCTCCACCGGTCCATGACACTCTTGGCATTCCACCCCAGCGCCCACATGGCGCTTGTGGGTAAAACGGACGAAATCAGGCAGGTCGTAGACCTTGAGCCATTCGATGGGCTGCTCTTCATTCCAGAAACGGGTCAGGTTTTCTATTTCCGGCTGGTCCGTAGCGATGAGCTCGTGGCAGCCCATGCAAGTTTTCACGGATGGCACACCAGCAACCGGGGACCGTTCCGCATAGATGTGGCAGTACTGGCAGGGGATCTTGTAATCGGTTGCGTGTATCCGGTGACTAAAGGCGATAGGCTGCCCAGTCGAGATCTCGGCCTTTGGTCCACTCCACGCAGCGACAAGTAGCACCAGAAGCGTGACGAGCAGCACCCAAGCGAGTCGGGTTCGAACGATTCGTGTCTGTGTCATTAGTGTTGTGAACCATGATCTCATGGCAGTTGACACCCGGTCGGGTGCTGCGGAGGCGAATGTATTGTTTCTGGATGTAGGGTCCGCCGGGGCCATGGCACACGTCGCACCCGTTTCGGCGCCCTCGGCCCCAGGCCTCCCCCGGCAGCACGAGTTCGAGAGTCAAGACCAAATCACGTCATCGTCAATCCTCCAAGCCCACCCGAGATCGGGGCGGGCCCCCGCCGCCAGATCGGTGCGATCCAGCGTGCCGGAGGAGGTCTTCCAAGACGGCTTTCACCTCACGGCTGTCGAGGGGATGCACAAGGTAGTAAAAGATGCCTGCCCGCCTTGCCCTTCGTTCCAGCTCCAATGAGTCTTCGTCGGCTATCACGATGACCGGCAGCTCGCTCCGGACGGCGCGAAACACCGGAATCACGTCCAGGCGCGTCCGGCTGCGACGGCCGATTCCCAGCACCAGGGCGAGGGGGCAGCCCGATGCCGCCCGGCGAGCCACCTCGGCCGTACCCTTCAGAACCAAGACCCGTTGCCCTTCCAATCGGCAAGCACGCCTGAGCACCGACAAGTCATCCGCTCGGCAACCCCAGACGAGCACTTCACCATGAGGAGCCATGTCGCCGCGCCTCAGCCCCGCAACGCTGTTCGATCGCTCTCCCCTCAATCGCGCACTCCCGCCGTCCGCACAACGCCGATGCCCTAGCGGCTCCGGCATCAAGCGGTGGTCGTTACTCCTCGTCGTGCTGGCTAGTTACCGAGTCCCAGTGTCTGGGCGTGAGCCAAAACGTCGACCTGCTGCTGGAGCGAGAGCCCCGCCTCCACTGCCGAGGGCATTGAAGTGCCCGGGTGCCCCCAGCGGATCTTGTGCAGGGTCTCCCAGGGATTGCCACGAGCCTCGTCGGGCACGTCAGCCGGGTTCGCCCGGCCACCGGCGCCGTGGCACTCGTGGCACCGAGCGTCCCCGGACCAGAGGGTTCGACCGTTCTCCGCATCTCCCATCGCTTCCTTCGTGTCGAAGTCGATCACTTCGTTCATGTCGAGTGTCCCATTCTGTATGAACTCCACCAGGTCATTGACGTCCTCGTCACTAAGGAGGTCGGAGAGGTTATGCCGGTTTCTATTCTTGATGTCATTGAAGAGTTTTTGCGCGCCGTCCCCGCTCGCTTGCAGGACGCCAATGATGCCGCTGAAGTGGCTGCCGCTTCCATAGGCGCCGTTCACACCCTGGTAGTCCCAACCGTGACACTCCTTGCAACGCCAGGTGGTGCTCCCCGACGCGGGATGCGTCATGGTGGGTTCGCTGCCCCCGTTGATCGTCCACCATCTGTCGTATAGCAGGCCACCTGTGAACACGTTGCCAACCGCCGCGTCGCCCTCGTCGGCAGGTGGCGGCGTGGGTCCCGTCATCATGCCGTTGTCCCCGTTACAGGCGAAAAAGACAAGGAACAAGGAAAGGCAGGCTAGTTTCGCTAAGGCAATGGCATATCCTCGCATGATAGTTTTCCTCCTCTCGAAAAGTGAACGGGCCGGTGCAGGTCGAGGAACCCACGCCGACCACCAGACTTTGCCGTTCATCCGATTCCCAACAGGCAAGGCTTGTTCCAGCCCCGGTGGCCCTAGATCGGTGCCGTCAAGTATTGGAATCAAAGGAGTTGTTGGCCGCTTCCCGCGGCGGCGTCCGTCTGGTGGGCGGGGTCAGCACTGACAAAGTGTCAGGGTCTAT
>JBDHFY010000556.1:0-2740 GCA_039590195.1 Gemmatimonadota bacterium
CTAGAGCGGGTCACTTTTGCCGAGTCGTCGCTGGCGGGCGCGGCGCACGCGGCCGATCCCAGCAGTACAACCAGCAGTACAATAGGAGCGAAGGATCCCGCCCGAGTTGGCTGTCTTCGTACAATGCGTGCAAAGTCTTTATGGTTTTGCATAGTCATCTTCCCTCCCCACTCCCTACTCCCTACTCCCTGGTGGGGTGTCTGGGTTGCGGGGAAAGAACATCCACGCAATCTGCGATGGGACGTTGCGATACCGCACATCCGTCATGTTCACCTGAATGGCAACGACGATCCTCGCCTCGGGGTACATGAGGAGGCGCGACGTGCCACCCACCGACCCACCCCCGTGCCCGATGGTGGTGTGCCCACGCTCATCCGTGCCAATGGTCCAGCCGATGCCGTAGCCGGTTTCCTCTCCTGAACTGGTGCGCTGTGGTGTAAAGAGAAGCTCGAGCGTCTCTGCCCTCAGGAAATCGGGCTCCAGATGCACGAAGCCGAACTGGAGCAGGTCTTCCGGCGTCGTGAGGAAGCCACCTCCGGGCCATTTGTTGCTGTTATCGGAGTACGGAGCGTTCAGAACCGTCCGCTGCTCCGAGAGCCACCCTGATTGCCGAGTGTGGTACGAACTGCCTCCGCCCGAACGTTCATAGAAGCTGGTCCGGTATGGAATGATGCTGTCCGAATGATCGCCCACCGTCGACCGCATGCCGATTGGCCCGAAGACCTTGTCATCCATGAACTCGAGGAACTTCTCGCCCGCCACAGCCTGCATCACGGCACCTAGGAGGTTGTAGCCGTACGTGGAATAGGAGTATTGGGTACCGGGTTCGAACAGGAGTGAGTCGTCCCGAAAGATCTGGAGCACGTCCACGATGTCGGTGTATCGCTTCTCGTTGAAGAACTCATCGCCGTCGGGGGGGTAGTGGCGGATACCTGAGAGATGGCCCGCGAGTTGTCGCGCTGTGATGTCTGCGTGCTTCCCGGGCCAGCTTGCGACATAGCGTCGCACGGAAGCGTCCAGGTCGATCCCGCCGCTCTCGTACAGCACGGCGAGCCCGGCGGCCGTCATGGGTTTTGCGATGCTTCCGCTTCGGAACCTCGTCAGCGTGGTTACGGGCGTGAGTGGATGCCGACACGGCAAGGCCGAGCCATGCGACCGTGAGCACGAGACGGGTTATGCACCGGCCGATCTTCTTATGACGTCGCATGAGTCACCCAACTGATGTCAAAGTGCAACACCCGCTCCCCGCTCCCCGCTCCCTGCTCTCTCCCCCCTCCTCCCCCCTCAGCCCGGATTATCCAGCTTCAATACGATCTTCACGCACTTCTGTGGGTCCTTGCATTGACCGTCGTGGACGCGTTGCAGCACGAGTTCCTGAAGCTCCGTCGCGGCGTGTTCAAACGCCTCGCCCCGCTGCCGTCCCTTGCGGTAGGCCTCGAGGAGGGCTTCGACTTGGCCTTCGACCCACTTCGGGGTCAGTGTGTCGCGTTGCTCCTTCATGTCGAATCCCCCGTTTCGTCTTCAGCTTCCCACGTGTCCAGCGCCATCCCGGGGCGCAGATCCGCGGCTAGGGAATGATCGCCCGCGCCAACCGCAACAGCGCAGCGTATTCGTTCCGCTCTATCTCCTCAACGGCCCTCGCACGCTGAGCGATGCCTTCCGCCAGTCGCGCGAAGAGGCCTTGGGCACCCTGGGTCGGTGGCGCGTCCGCCATCGACGCGAAGTTGAGCAAACGGGCGAGCTTGCTGTCGATGCCCGTGGGCTGCGCGATGAGATCCTGATTGGCGCGTGCGCGGTATTGCACGAGGCGCTCCTCCAAAGGATAGAGCTTGTCGTTGAGCGCCAATAGCGCTTCCTGCAGCTCATCGCCACCGCCGGCTCGCTCGACCTGGCTCTGAGCCTCGCCGCGCATATCACGAATCTTCCGCACGACGTCCATCGTCTCCGTGAGCTTGTCGCGGACGGAAATCAGGAACTCGAACTGCTCCACGAGATCCGCGTCCGTGTATTCGATGCGGGGGTCCCGCACGATCTCAAACGGACTGCTGTGCGTTTGACCACCGGCGGTGAGCTCGACGCGATAGGTACCCGGAGGCGCGAGCGGCCCATCCGAGCGTCCCTGGAACACGGCATCCGGAAGAACATCCGCGCCCGGGTAGCGCATGTCCCAAACGAACCGATTGGCGCCCGCGTTGGCGGCGACTCTGCGGTCACCGCCGGCCCCACCGCCGAATCCCGTTTGCGGCGCATCCTCTTCCGCCTCACTCGTGAAGCTGCGGATCACTTCGCTCCCCGCCAGAATCCGCAGCGTGACCTCGCCGGTGGGTCTCCCGCTGAAGTAGTACGGGATGACGACACCGTTTGGAGGATTCGCCCCGGCAGCGGAACTGGAAGCGGAGAACCCACCGGTGGGCCGGACCCCCTGACGGAACCGGATGGTCGTGGGCGGCGCGAAGAGATGTGCGGAGGCACTCAGCGCTTGCGCGTCGAATTGATGCAGCAGCTCGACGTTGTCCAGGATCCAGAAGGAGCGGCCATGCGTCGCGGCCGCGAGGTCGCCGTCCTTCACCACCAAATCGTGGATCGGTACCACGGGAAGGTTCAAACGGAGTGACTGCCAGTTGGCTCCCGCGTCGAAGGACACGTACACGCCCGTCTCGGTACCCGCATACAGCAGACCCTGTTTACCGGGATCTTCTCGAATCACGCGGGTGAAGTCGTTGTCCGGAATACCGTTGGT
>JBDHFY010000557.1:0-2424 GCA_039590195.1 Gemmatimonadota bacterium
TAGGCATGGGACCCCTCGCCGCAATAGCGGGCATTCTGGCCCTCTTCGTCATCCTGGCAGTCTTCATTGCGCACGTGGATGGGCTCACCTTCATGGCGCCCAAGTCCACGCGGGCCATTCGGGCGTCCGCGGGGATCTTCTGCACGGACGACTGCCGCGCCAACGGGTGCTGCCCGATGACCGGAACGGCCCAGCGAGCCAAGAACTGTCCGTTGTGGAGGTACATTGGCGCGGACGTTCCGACCGTCGTGCGTGGTAGCCCGTTCGAGAGTCTGCACGCCTGAGGGAGCACATATCCCGGCAGTTCGTTCAGGCCTTCTTGTCCTGACCCGGATCCGCTCGTTTCTCCTTGTCTGACGCGGGTTCCGGGCACTTCGAGTTCGTCACGCCGAACCTCCTGCGAGGAGAACGGAGCCAGGCCGAGCAACAGTATCGGCAGGCCGCGGGGGGAGTCCGAAAAAGGCTGCGGCCCGAGGAGTCCACCGCCTCGAGGCCCGGCTGGTCCCGGGACCAGCCCGCACGAGATACAGTCTCCGGTACGTAGCGGTTCAATCCACGCGCCGCTCCACTTCGAGGCAGTAGTTCGCCCAACGTGTCCGGACGTGTCCAAGACGGCCTCGGGCGCCCGTGGAAGGCTTCCGCAGGAGCCCGAAGTCGTTGTGGTTACTGCAATACCGGGGGCGGGACTCGAACCCGCACGGGGGATCACCCCAGAGGTTTTTGAGACCTCCGCGTCTACCATTCCGCCACCCCGGCCGGTTGACCAAGAATAGCCTCCAAGTGGCCAGCGAGGGCAAAATGTGGCGAGGCTGCGTTACCTGGCTCGCCAAGACGTAACGTGTTGCTGAACATGCATTTGGCCCGCCATGGAGGCCGTTTGCGGGTTGTAGAGACGCAACGACCCCACCAGTACGCATTCCGTAAATCCTTTATTCCCACCACTTAACGGCCGCAAATAAACGTATGTTCCGAGCACGAATCTTGCGTTTCAGTCGCTCGCTCGCTTGACAACGACATCTCCCCGGCGTTGCCCGCTCCGGGGTGAACAGCAACCTCACACCACGGAGGCATTCGAATGACCTTCCAGCGTCTAGGCGCCCTCATGGGTGTCGCACTCCTTTCCGCAGCGGTTGTCGCCTGCGGCGAGGACACCACCACCACCCCTGCCATGGACGTGACGCCCGAGTTCACGCACGGGAATGGTTTCCCGGACGGCTCGCACGACTGGAACCTGCACATCATTGGCGTGCCGGAAGACAAGTCCGCCAGCATGGACAACAACAACGGTCGTCGGATCTTCGTCCAGCTGTACTCGGACAACGAAGTCACGAACCCGGGCGGCAAGAACAACCACCTAGCCAAGGGCGGCGGCAACGATCAGAACCACATCTACCTGTGCAACACGAGCAACGACGAGGGCGACTCCACGGATCCGCGGTGCGCCGCGTACGGCAACACCAATGACTGGGGTGTCATCGACGCCAACGCGACGGACGGTGACGGCGCGCTGCTCGGCGTGCCGGATCCCTGTGCCGGGAACGACAGCACGGACGGCTGCGATCCGACGTGGATCGTCTACGCCCGTGCACTGGCTGGTGGCAACGCCACGATCACGACCTGCGCCACCGAGGACTACGAGTACGACGGCCTCAAGGACACCTGGTGCGGCGACAACGGGATCACGCTCTCCCCGAACAAGGGCCGTAAGGCACAGGAAGTCACCGACAACCTGCTCTACATGACCATCACGGTCGACGACCTGGTCGATCCGGAGCTGGCGGCGTGCATCGACCGCGGCGCGGACGCCACGGATGGCCTGCCAGACTCGTACGACGTGTACCTCTTCGACCGCTGCTTCGAGGACTACTTCTGGAACTATGACAACAACGGTCTGAAGAACCTGGAGCTGCGGTTCTACTGGACCTGAGCAGCGCCTTTGAACGAGCTGCGACCGCACGAGTCGCGATTTCACTCGGTGGTCTGAAGTCCGAAGCACACCTACGGCGCTAGAAGGGGGCCGGGGAGGCAGTTGCCCCGGCCCTTCTTCTTGTGTCCGTTCCTACCCCGCAAGCACCCTTCTTCTTATTGTACGGGGCTTTTCCGGCGACGCCCTGCCCGTCGCCCGAATGGTCGCTCGCAAACCGATCACGAAACCCTGCGCGCTGGTGCTCCTGGAACACCGACCTGGCTCCGGCGAGCCCACGAGGAAGACTACCAGTGGCCGCACAACTCACAGACCTCTTCGGCGCCCTGACCACCGTGGACCTCGCGGAAGGGTCCACCTCGTACTACCGCCTGGCCAAGCTCCAGGAAGACGGTATCGCCGATCTGGACCGCCTGCCCTTCTCCATCCGCGTCCTTCTGGAGAACGCCCTCCGCCACGCGGGCAAGGGCTACGTGGACGAGAGTCACGTGAAGGCGGTG
>JBDHFY010000558.1:0-2190 GCA_039590195.1 Gemmatimonadota bacterium
CCGGGGACCACGGAACGCGTTCGTGCTCCTCCGCGGCGCGGCTGGGAACGAGCGGGCGCTGGCCGCCCGTCTCGGAGACGATCCAGCGGTCGTCTACGCGGAGCCGGACTACCTCCGCCAACCCACCGCCGTCGATCCCAGGCTGTGGGCGTTCTACAATCCCGGAGGAATGACGGTCGACTTCACGCGCGGTCGGAACAAGGGGTCACCCGTCACTTCGTATCAGTCTGTGGCGGACGCCGACGAAGACAACAACGAAGGCTACGTCACGGGTGGGGACCCGGTCGTCATCGGCAGCATCGACACAGGTGTCGAATTCGGTCACCCAGAGTTCCTCCCAGGTCAGCTCATCGCCGGGAGTGACTGGTACAGCAACGACGGCGATCCCAGCGACGAGAACGGTCACGGGACGCATACCACGGGCACTATGGCGGGACAGTCGGTAGGGGTGGCCGGCGTCGCCGGAGCCGGCGCGAACGTCAAGGTCTACGTGCAGCGCGTCTGCGGACCGCTGGGATGCCCGTTGTCCGCGATCGCCAGCGCCATCATCGAGGCAGCCGACTACCCCGGCATGGTGGCGATGAACCTGAGCCTCGCCTATGCGGTGACCAAAGGCGTTCTCGTGATCGCGTCGGCAGGAAACAACGGCACGAGCACGGTGAGCTGCCCGGCGTGTGACCCAGGAGCCATCTCGGTCGCGGCAAGCAACTGGCAGGACGAGCTGTCCTACTACTCCAACTGGGGGTCGGGCCTCGACATCACCGCACCGGGCGGTGAGCTCTACTCCAACACGACGGACGAGGCCGGGATCTACAGCGCGTACGTCGGTGGCGGGTATGAGTATTTGCAGGGCACGTCGATGGCGGCACCGCAGGTCACGGGGACCGCCGGTATCGTAGCGTCGGTGGCGGGTCTCGGGGGATCGGCGCTTCGCAGTCGGCTCGAAGGCACCACGGACGACCTGGGCGCCAGCGGCTACGACACCAACTTCGGACATGGCCGCGTCAACAGCTACCGAGCTGTCACCAACAGCACCCTCGATGAAGGCGACCCCGGCAGCGGCGGAGAGCCGTTGACGGCGTCGTTCACCTATTCCTGCGGCGGGAACTCGACCTGCGACTTCGACGGCAGCGGCTCGACGGGCGCCACGTCATACGACTGGGATTTCACGAGCCTCGGAACCGCTAGCGGCGTGACGGCGACCTATACGTTCGAGAGCGCCGGCGACTTCCTGGTAACGCTCACTGTTGGCGATGGGAGTGCGACCGATTCCGCCAGTCGGACTGTCAGCTGCAAAGTCAAGGGGCGTAGACTCCGCTGTAGCTAGCCGCACACTCGCGCCGTGACAAACCTCGAGCTCGGAGGCCAGAGATGTCTCTGGCTCCGCGCTTCGCCTGATTGTGCGAGCAATACAGGACCGGCCAAGAGCTTGTGCAGACAGGTCCCGCCACATGGGCGACGGCTCGAGTCGAGATTGGCGCGATCGGCGGGTCGGGTGACGACAGACGACAAACGACTCGACCCCCTCCTCGTCCACCTTCCCGACGCGCTCGTCGCCGACCCTCCCCCGGGCGGCGCGCAAATCCCGTGCGGGTGAGAGAGGGGACACGCACACAGAGATCGGCGGTGCAGGGCAGCGGGGGAGGAGGCAGCAGCGTTCTACAACTCTTGCGGTCGCTCGCCCTGCCCTTCACCTTAGCCACGTGAGAAGAGGTACCCACCGCTAACTTTTGCCGGCCCCGCCGCCAGGACCGACGCCCCCCGGACGCCTGCCCGACGACAGGACCAGACCATCAACGGGATGCTGTGGCGGGGCGTGTACCTCGTCGAGTGCGACTCGACGGTCCTCGGAGGATTCATGCTGAATCGCAAGGGTTTCACACTGATCGAACTTCTGATCGTGGTGGTGATCATCGGGATTCTGGCCGCCATCGCTATCCCGAAGTTTGCGAACACCAAGGAGAAGGCTTACGTCGCGTCGATGAAAAGCGACCTGCGGAACTTGATTACCGCCGAAGAGGCCTACTTCGCGGACTGGATGACCTACGTTGGAACATTCGCGACGACCCTGTACAGCGCGTCGCCGGGCGTGACGGTCACGATCGCCAACCCCGACGGCAAGGGTTGGGAGGCACAAGCTACACACACCGGCACCGCCATGAAGTGCGGTATCGCTTTGGGTGCCGGTCA
>JBDHFY010000559.1:0-2118 GCA_039590195.1 Gemmatimonadota bacterium
TTGATGATCACAACAGGAGTCGTTCCAAATCGATCCCCACTGTTGAACGTCCGGCCGGCGACTAGCGGAATGCCCAGGGTCGAAAAGTACTCGGGGGTAGCGAACCGCCGCTGTGCCCGAAGCCGATCGGCCGCCGTGGCGGGTGGCCGCTCCGCCGCATACGCATAGTTCCACGTTCCGCCGGAAGCCATCGGGAGCTGGTCGATCGCGCCGGCGGCGGTCACGCCGGGGAGCCCTCTCACCCGTTCCAGCAGTTGCTCGTAGAACGCGACTCGTTGCTCCGACTCGCTGTATTCGGTGTCCGGCAGCTGGACCTCAGCCGTAAGAACCCTCGCCGGATCGAATCCCGGATCCACGCTCTGTAGCCGCAGGAAGCTCTGGATCAACAAGCTCGCACCAATCAAAAGCATCGACGACAGGGCAACCTCGGCCACGACCAGTCCATTCTGCAAACGAATGCCCCCACCACCAGCCGTCGATCGGCTGCCTGCGTTCAATGTCTGCGCCAGGTTCAACCCCGTACTCTTCATGGCCGGCACCACACCGAACACCACGCCCGTGATGAGGGAAATGACGACGGTCTCCAGGCGCGGCAAGTTTGCCGGTCCCATCGTCCGAACCGCCACGAGGCCAAATTCGGCGAGAACGAGTCCCGCCGCACCTCCAATGACCGCGATTAGTGTGCTCTCGGTCAGGAGCTGCCGCACGAGCCTCGATCGCACCGCGCCAAGCGCCGAACGCATCGCGATCTCTGACTGCCGCGCGGTTCCTCTGGCAAGGAGCAGGGAGGCCACGTTACCACAGGCGATCAGCAGCACGAGTCCCACCGCTCCCATGAGGACAAACAGGGCAGGCCGCACGCCTCCAAGCAACCGGTCGGCCAACGAGACCAAGCGGAGTCCCCAGTTCTCGTTTGATGCCGGATAGGCTTCCTCCAACCGGCGGGCTACGACGTCCACCGCAGCCTGTCCCTGCTCGATGGTGATCCCCTCGTCCAGCCGCCCAATGATGTTGAAGTTGTGCCAGCGTCTGTCATCGGCGTATTCGGAGCCCATCCGCATGGGAAACCACAACTCCACATCTCCCGGAAAATCGAAACCGCTCGGCATGACGCCGATGATCTCGTACGGCCGTCCATCAACGGTCAGCGTGCTCCCGACGACGTTTGCGTCACCGCCGAAGCGGCGCTGCCAGTATCCGTGCCCGATCAACACCACGGGGCTGGTGCCGAGTTCTTCTTCCTCGGGCGCAAAGTGGCGACCGATCTGCGGATCGATACCCAGGGTGGCAAACATGTTGACCGACGTTATGGTCCCGACCACGCGCTCTGGCTCGGGGCCGCCCGTCACGGTCATCCCAGGCTGAAATACGAGTACCGTCCCGAGCGATGCGAAAACATCGCTCTGCTCTCGGTAGTCGATGTAGTCATGGGCCGAACTCGAAGTCGTATTGGTTGCCTCGTTGGTGCTCCAAGCCCACACCAGACGATCGGGATCTGCAAACGGCAGTGGACGCAGCACAACGGCATTTACGGTGCTGAAGATCGCCGTGTTCGCCCCTATGCCCAGGGCGATGGTGGCGACCGCTGCAATAGTGAATCCGGGAGATTTGCGCAGTGTGCGCATCGCATACCGCACGTCTTGCATGAAGGTACCCATTATACCAGTCCTATTCCTCGCAGCCCGACCCCCGTGAGGCTGACTGCCACGCCCACGGAATCGGCGGGCCCACGCAGTGATTTTGCGCGCGCGCTCGAGTGATGCCTGCACGACTATGTCCCGGAACGTCCGTGCCCACAGTAGCGGCAGCGCCGCACGGCCTCCGGCAACCCGGATATCGCGATACTTGTCATGGAAGAGCTGGAGCATGTCCGCCCCAAACTGCTCGCGGAACGCAGATGGGTAAGCGAGGAGAAGGGATCGGTACAACAGATCCGGCAGCACCCTGGACTTGAACGATGACGACACGCTAACGACCGGTGGTCAAGACCCGAGCAGGTTGTGGGCCCGGGCCGTCATGACCAGCGCCTCCAGGCGGCTCGCCTCAGCCTCGGCTACTCGGGTACCGAAGTCTGTGACGCGAAAGTAGCGCCGCCGCTGGTCATCGATAGCCGGATCG
>JBDHFY010000560.1:0-2043 GCA_039590195.1 Gemmatimonadota bacterium
GAAAGCCACTTGCCAAATTGAGCGGAGTGGTATATGAGACCCGACAAAAAAACGCATAGTTGACCTGTATCGTTGGACATGGCGCACATCAGTCGATGACGTGACACCATCGGAACAGGACCGCCAGCATCCATTGTGTGGCGGGTCAATCAGTGAAGTCTACGCTACGGAACGCGACTAGAGAGCTTACAAAGAACTTACATCTGGGCAGGGACTCTAGCAGACACCGAGTCTGCATCAATCGCGCATGGCGAAATCGGGGCGGTTGCGTCCCAAAAGGACAGGTTTCGAGGTCTGAACCGCGCCGGGATTCCCGGAGACTCCAATCTTTGAGAGGATGGAGTCGTGAAGAAATCAACGAAGTATTCTCCGGAAGTCCGTGAGCGGGCGGTTCGGATGGTGTTCGAACACCAAGGGGAGCATGAGTCGCAGTGGGCGGCGATTTGCTCGATTGCAGCGAAGATCGGCTGCTCGTCGGAGACGTTACGCCACTGGGTGCGGCGAGCCGAACGTGAGCAGGGGTTGCGCCCGGGTTTGACGAGTGACGAGCACGAGCGGCTCAAGGCGCTGGAACGTGAGAACCGTGAGCTTCGCCGCGCCAACGAGATTCTGCGCAAGGCGTCGGCTTTTTTCGCCCAGGCGGAGCTCGACCGCCGCGAGAAGTGATGGTGTCGTTCATCGACGCCGAGCGTTCGAACTACGGGGTCGAGCCGATCTGTGCGGTGTTGCCGATTGCCCCTTCGACGTATTACGAGCAAAAGGCACGGGAAGCTGATCCGAGTCGGCTGCCGCCCCGAGTCCAACGCGACAGGGCACTCAAACCGCAGGTCGAGCGGGTGTGGCGCGAGAACCACGAAGTGTACGGTGCTCGCAAGGTGTGGCTTCAGATGAACCGTGAGGGCATTGAGGTAGCGCGCTGCACGGTGGCGCGGCTGATGCGTGAGATGGGCCTGTGTGGCGTGGTTCGGGGCCGTCAAGCCAAGACGACGTTGGTGAACCCGGCGCTGCCATGTCCCGCTGACCGCGTGAATCGGGACTTTCGAGTGACGCGGCCGAACGCGTTGTGGGTTTCGGACCTGACCTACGTCGCGACCTGGAATGGCTTTGTGTACGTCGCCTTCGTCATCGATGCCTACGCGCGGCGCATCGTCGGCTGGCGAGCTTCGAGCTCGCTCAGGACAGACCTGGCGCTCGATGCGCTCGAGCAGGCGCTCTATGACCGTCAAGTCAGAGATGAGGATGGTCTGGTGCATCACAGCGACCGCGGGGTGCAATACGTGTCCATCCGCTATAGCGAACGTCTGGCAGAAGCCGGGATTGAGCCTTCGGTGGGTAGCGTTGGCGATTCCTACGATAACGCGCTGGCCGAGACCATCATCGGATTGTTCAAAACGGAGGTGATCCGCAAGCGCGGACCCTGGCGACACCTCGAAGCGGTGGAGTTCGCAACGCTGGAGTGGGTCGACTGGTTCAATCATCGAAGGCTCTTGGAGCCCATCGGCGACATGCCGCCGGCGGAGAAAGAGGAAGCCTATTATCGGCAGATCACCGAGTCGGCCTTGGCGGCATGACTCAAACTGAACAGTCTCCGGAATACCCGGTGCGGTTCAATGGGCGACCAAACGAAATCCAAACGTGGCAATAGCTAGAAGCGGGAGACTATGAGGGCAAAGTCATCAAGATCGCAGACGGCGACACGCTTACCATCCTCGTGGATACGCAGCAGCACCGCATCCGCCTATCCGACATCGACGCCCCCGAGCGGAAGCAGCCCTTCGGCACCCGAGCACGGCAGGCCCTCTCAGATCTAGCCTTCGGCAAGGTGGCCCGAGTGGTGGAGGTCGACCGCGACCGTTACGGTCGGATCGTGGGCCGCGTGTTCGTGGATAGTCTAGACGTGAATCGCGAGCTGGTGGCGCAGGGCTTCGCGTGGGTATTCAGACGGTACTCGGACGATGCTGAATTGCTGGCCCTGGAAGGACAGGCGCGGGAGATAAGGTATAGGTTTGTGGTCGGATCCGGATCCGATTCCGCCTTGGGAGT
>JBDHFY010000561.1:0-2202 GCA_039590195.1 Gemmatimonadota bacterium
GCTCGCGTTGCCGGACCCCGCTGCAGTCCACCGGTTCGGCGGCGACGCGTGATACCAGTAGTTTCCATCCACAGCGTAGCGCGGCGGCGTTTCGGGCGCGCTGTGGGACGCGGTGACGCGGGGGAAGTACCCGCGGTTGTTGACGGCGAAGTTCACGTGATGCGGATCCGTGCCCCGCATATTCCCCGGAGTGAGCGGTGCGGTCACGCGTTGCACGGTGGTCGTATTGGAGATCACCCTCCCGTCGGCGAACACCGAGAGTCCGGCTCCCCTTCCATATCGCGTTCCGTCCCGGTCCCACACGATGGAAAGGCGGCGGCCGTGATACGACACGTCGTCCAACGCGAAATAGTCCCACTCGTCCGGGATGAGCGGATTCACCTCGACCGTGTCGTCGTCCCGGGGCCGCAACCCTGCGAGTCCCGTGATGATGAGATCGACGTAGCCCGAGTGGAGGTAGTGCTCGCTGTGATAGAAGGTGTTGTGGCCGTCCCAGGAACCGGTTTCCGGATCGGCCGCCTCGGCGATGTACGGCCGGCCTTCCATGCGGTGGCTCGTCGTGTAGGTCTGCAACAGAGCCACGTAATCATTCACATCGACGTACGACTGGTCGTAGTTGTTGAGGAGGTTGGCGAGCGCCACGAGGGTTTGTGTCGTAGCGACACAGCATCGGGGGGAGACGTAGAACAGGGGGTCGTTCTGCTCGACCGTCGTGGGGCCGAACGGCGCTCGAAAGTACTCGGGGTCCATCAGGTACTGCCAGGCCGCTTCGTAACCGGGATCCGGCAGGTTGAACTGCCACGGCACATAGCCGATGAGCTCGCGCCCATGGGAGTTGCCGGCGTACTTCCCCGTTTCGTACGTGCGGCTCTTGGCGCGGATGCCGTCCAGCTCGTCGGCAGCGAACTGATGGAGAAAGAAGTTCCTCCCGGCGTCCCACAGCTCGTCTTGCACCCGCTGCTTGAGATCCGCGGCGCGGTGCGCATAGCTCGAAGCGGTCTCGGAGTCACCGGTGAGCGCGGCGGCTTTGGAGATCGCCATCGCGTCGGCGTAGAGGTAGCTGTTGAGGGTTGGTCGGTATCCCTCCGCACCGGCAAAAGTGTCCGCCGTTTGCCGGCTATTGATGTTGGTCTCCATCCCGTCGTGCATGCCATCCCAACGGAACATGCGGTGCTCCGGATCCCAATGCTCCTCGACCCAGCCTGCGTACTGCGCCTCCATGTGGGGAAGCACGGTCCGGATGAATTCCACATCGTGCAGCACCATGTGCGTCGCCCACATCGCGTCGCCGTACCAGTTGCTGTAACTCCGGGGTTCGGCGCCCGGCGTCTCGAACCAGTAGCGGGCGAAGTCCTCGATGATGCGACGGTCCTTGAGCCAGCGCACCTCGTAGAACTGGTGCCCCAGGGGACAGCTGATGGCACCATAGGTCCCCGACCAAAATGGTCGGTCGATGAACTCCGTAAACGTGTACCCCGTCTCGGGAGACCCGTACACGAGGTGTTTGGTGAGCACCTCCCACCGGTAATAGTACGTGGCGTCGATGTCCGGGTCGGGGGATTCGAAGAAGGGAATCTTCTCCGTGTACCACTCCCAGTCCTGGTTGTCCCACCAGTCCTGCCGGTCCAGCAGCTCCTGCTTGTCGAGGATGGGGGCCGGTGCACATCCAGCCAGGATCACCGAGACGGAGAGGAATAGCGTCGCTTTCATGGCTCGTCCAAATCTGCCTCTGACACTGCGCCGCGCAACCTGCGGCATTCTCGTGGCGGTGCTGGACGGGTCTCGGATCAGACGGGATATTGCACCAGGTCCTCCAAGGTCGATCCAGCATGAAGAATCAAATGCCAGGCGGATATCCGGCACTCCTCTGCCTATTCCTCCTTATAGGCACCGCAGGGGAAACCGCCGCCCAAGGGCAGGCCGTGTCCAAGTTTGCCATCACGGATTCGCCCCTCACTCTGTCGGCCGATATCCGCCCCCAGCAGTACCTGGGGGTGGTGGGCCGGGCGGCGGCGTGGCTCGGACGTGAGACCGGCGAGGCGGAGCTGTGGGTGCATCCCCTCAAGCTGGCCAGCGACTTCCAGCTCAGTTTCAAGATTCCCGACTACGTCGACCCGGTACGGGGAGCCGATGTGGCCCGCTCGGTGGACGTGCGTCCCGAGATCACGACGATCACCTACTCCCACGCGACCTTCACCGTCC
>JBDHFY010000562.1:0-2033 GCA_039590195.1 Gemmatimonadota bacterium
ACTACTCTCTTCGCAGAGCGAATGCCACGACCATAAACGTCGTGCGCCATCATCATTCCTTGATCGGCTTGTTGCCGACCATTGGCGTACGCTGGGAGTTTTGAAGGATGACACCGAGTGCATTGAAGTGTACACGACTGGCGGTCCCTCTGGCCGCCTGTGCACTCTCGCTGCTTGCCTGCGATCCAGAGACCGAGGTCGTAACCGAAGTCCACGTGGACGAGCCAGAATACACAGGCAGAACAACACAATCTCTCTACCTGACTATGCGCGACGGCGTGCGGCTTGCGGTGGACGTACATCTCCCTCAGCCGCTTCAGCCCGGCAGCGAGCTTCCCACCATAGTGATCATGACCCGCTATTTCCGCCGCGAAGAGGAAGGCGAAAAAGAATATCTCGGCTGGCGCGTCGCTCAAGCGGCCGGCGCGGGCTACGCGTCGGTGATAATCGACGAGCGCGGCACAGGAGCCTCCTCTGGTACGTGGCCCTATGCGTGGTCACAGGAGAGTATGGCGGATTTTGCGGAGGTCGTCGACTGGGTCGTGCAGCAGGACTGGTCCAACGGCAAGGTCGGGTCTTGGGGCGGGTCCTATCTGGGTATGACGGCGCAGCTCTTGCCGACAACCCAGCACCCTGCCGTGCGCGTAATAGTACCCACGTTCACACAGTACGATCTGTACACCGACATCGTCTTTCCCGGTGGCATCTTTAATGATTGGTTCATGCGCGTTTGGAGTGAAGGAGTCCTTGCCATGGATCGGAATGAAGGCGACAGTCACGTGAGGCGCGTCGATGAGGACAGCGACGGCTCTCTGCTTGCAGCTGCCATTGCCGAACATTCCGACAACGGAGACATGTATTTGGGCAGCAGCGTAGCCACGTACCGTGACGAGATGACACCGCTCGGCATCACGGTCGACGACATCAGTGCTCACACTCGGCGCGATGCACTGGAACAGTCCAATGTCGCGATCTACCACTGGGGAAGTTGGATGGACCACGGCACTGCGCAGGCGGTGATCTCCCGCTTTCTCACCCTCAGCAATCCGCAGCAGGCGGTGATCGGGGCGTGGGTGCACGGTGGCTTCCAGCACGCCAGTCCATACCGCCCGCTAGGGGAAGGGGCGGAGCCGCCCGAGGGGATTCAGTGGCTGGAGACGCGGAACTTCATGAGTCGCTATCTCAAGGACGATGGCGAGCCGATTATGGAGAAGGTGTTGTACTACTACACGTTGGGCGCCGAGGAGTGGAGGAGCACCAACGTGTGGCCGCTCGAGGGGACAACCACGGAGCGCTGGCATTTCAACGCGGGCAGTGTCCTCTCGACTTCCGTGCCGAACGGATCAGACGGACGTGACGTCTACGCCGTTGATTTCACTGCTACGAGCGGTGGCCAGACGCGCTGGCACACTGCGCAGGACGGAGTTCCCGTCGTCTATCCGGACAGGCGTAACGAAGATGCAAAGCTCCTTACGTACACGAGCGAGCCTCTTGCCGAGGACACTGAAATCACCGGTCATCCCGTCGTGACACTGTACGTGAGCTCCACGCATACGGACGGCGCCTTTACGGACGGCGCCTTCTACGCGTATCTCGAGGACATCGATCCGTCGGGGCGCGTAACCTATGTCACGGAGGGTCAGCTGCGGGCGTTACATCGCAAGGTGTCGGACGAGGCTCCACCGTACGAAACGTTGGTACCATACCACACGTTTGAGCAGGCGGACGGCGAGCCTCTCGTTCCGGGCGAGGTCACCACAGTCACCTTTGGGCTGCATCCCACATCGTGGTTACAGTTGAGCGGAATGCGGTGTATGCGTCGATGATAGAGTTGCCGGTGGTGCGATAGCCCCGCCCACAGCCCCACCACCGGCTGCCAGCGACCAGCTGCCAGCTACCAGCTACCAGCAAATCCGGGCCAAGCCCGGGGGTTTCTTGAGCCGCAGATGAACGCGGATTTCCCTTCCACACCGCCCCAGGGTGAGGCTTTCCCAACCCCACACCACAAAACGCGAATCGGTGTTCGTGGGGTC
>JBDHFY010000563.1:0-2610 GCA_039590195.1 Gemmatimonadota bacterium
TCCGAGGTGTGTGGGGCGGTGGCGGTCTTGGAGTCGAGCCCGAAGCGGACCCTCCCCGCCGAAGCCTGTCAGCGTGTGCGCTATACAGTCGACCAGGTGGCCAGCCCGCATGGCGATAGGTCCTCTGCGCGCTGCGGTGCGCGTAGACACACCAACATCCTAAGAGATCCAACCGCGCACCAACGCGCGCTGCCGGACCAACCGCCATGCGGGCCCGTAAGCAGACTCGGCTACGACCCCGCAGACAACGAGAGATAGCCATGGATATGTTCCTAGCCGGCAGTTGGGTCGATCGATCGGACAAGATCGAGGTCCGCGACCCCTTCGATAACGCCGTCATCGACACCGTCCCGTCCGCCACGGCCAACGATGTCGAGACGGCCATGGCTGCGGCGGTCGAGGGCGCCAAGGTGGCCCGTGCCATGCCCTCGTACGAACGCGCACAGCACCTTGCCGCCGTAGCCGGCATCATCGAAGAACGTCAGGAACATTTCGCACGCATCATTGCCCGGGAAGGCTCGAAGACAATTCGGGAGGCCCGTAAGGAAGTGTCTCGTAGCGTGAACACGCTACGAAGCTCTGGGGAAGAGGCTCGGCGCATCCACGGCGAGACGATTCCGTTCGACAGCTTCCCAGGCGGTGAGGAGCGCCGCGGCTACTACGAGCGAGTGCCGGTGGGTGTCGTTCTGGCCATCACACCGTTCAACGATCCGCTCAATTTGGTGGCACACAAGGTGGGGCCCGCCATCGCTGCGGGGAACGCCGTCATCCTCAAGCCGGCGACGGTGACTCCCCTCTCTGCCATCGAGTTGACGAAAGCCTTCCAGGAGGCGGACCTTCCTCCGCTCGTGTTTCAGACCATCACGGGTCGCGGTTCGGTCATCGGGGGCGCCCTGGTCGCCGATGAGCGCGTGCGGATGATCTCGTTCACCGGAGGTTTGGAGGCGGGCAAGCAGATTACGGCGCGTGCGGGCATCAAGAAGATCGGCATGGAGTTGGGATCGAACTCGCCGGTCATCGTGTGGAACGACGCGGATCTCCCGTGGGCCGTGGAATCCTGTGTGTCCGGCGCATTCTGGGCGGCGGGCCAGAACTGCATCGGCGTTCAGCGGATCTACATCCACGAGGACGTGTACGGGGAGTTTCGCGACGCGTTCGTCGAGCGCACTGCGGCATACATCATCGGGGACAAGCTGGACGAGGCGACAGATATGGGTCCCATGATCACCGAGGAGGAAGCCGCCCGCGTTGAGGCTTGGATTCGGGGGGCAACGGGTGCGGGCGCGCGCGTTCTCATCGGAGGGGATCGCCGCGGTACCCTCGTGCAGCCCACGGTGCTGGAAACCGTTCCCACCTCGGTGCCCGTGCACTGTGAAGAGGTATTCGGGCCGACGGTCAACCTCTATCCAGTCAGCAATGCGGAGCAGGCTATCGCCGAGGCGAACAGTCTACCATTCGGTCTCCATGCGGCTCTGTTCACGCGGGACGTGGACATGGCCTTCAAGCTTGCCAACGCGCTCGAGTGCGGTGGCGTGATGATCAACCGACAGCACGGACTACCGGTTGGACACGATGCCGTTCGGGGGCGTCAAGTACTCGGGGCTGGGTCGCGAGGGGATTCGTTTCTCCATCGAGGAGATGACTGAGCCCAAAGTGGTATGCCTGTACCACAGATAACGCAGAAACAAACGGATTAACGCTGATCTGTCCGGTGATAGGTCCACAGATCACTCAGCAAACAAGACGGATCGTAGTGAAGCGAATAGATTACCGTAGCCTCGCCTACCGGGATCTCTGTTGAATAGGGGCAAGGCCAGAAGATTCTATGAATGGGGAAAGCGATGAGGAGCCAGAGAGACTTGCTCGCAACGCTCGCCGCCGTGGGGTTACTCACGATGCAGGCGGCTTGTGGAACCGAAGAGGACGCGAACAGCGGAGGACGATACCAGCCGGTGGTGACGACGGAGTGGCTGGCCGATCGCCAGAGCGATCAGAATCTCATCCTGCTCCACGTGGGAGAAGACTCGACATACGAGCGCGAACATATCCCGGGTGCGCGATATGTCCGGATAGGGGATGTGCTGGTACGCCGGGCGCAGAGTGGCTTGCGCAACGAGCTCCCATCACCCGAGGATTTGCGTGGCGCGCTGGAAGCGCTCGGCGTTTCCGATGACTCCAGGATTGTCGTCTCCTGGGACGACGACTGGCTTATTCAGGCGGCGCGCCTGGTTCTCACTTTGGATTATATGGGACTGGGCCAGCAAGCCTCGGTGCTGGACGGCGGCTTGCCATTATGGAAGGGGGAGGGCCGCCCCCTGACAACGGAGGTACCGACGGTGCAGGCCGGCACGTTGACGCGGCAGCGCCTGCAGGACATGCCCGTCGACGCCGAATGGGTCGCAGAGCACCTGCAAAGCCCAGGACACGCATTGGTCGATGCCAGGTCCGCTGGTCTCTATAATGGAGAACGGACTCTGGACGAAACGACGGCGGGACATATCCCCGGCGCCGCCAGCATTCCCTACGGCGACATCCTCGATGAATCGCAGCGGTTTCGCAGCCCAGAAGAGTTGCTAGCGTTGTTCGAGCAGGCGGGGGTTACACCCGGGG
>JBDHFY010000564.1:0-2564 GCA_039590195.1 Gemmatimonadota bacterium
GCGGAACCGGCCACCCGAGCGATGCGCGTAGAATCCCCACGACGAGAGGTGTCCCATGTCCATGTGCTTCTGATACAACGGGGCGAGGACTTCCCGGAAGATCTCGTTTGCGCGACCTTCCCTCGATCTGTCACATGCATGGTACGTTGACAACGTAGCGCCACCGATTGCGTCGGGGTCGGGCGACGACGTGGCCACGCTCGTCCAGATGTAATCGTCGTGGCTCGGACAGATCGAGCCCAGCTCCGCCGCGGCATCGGCGTGCTCGCTGGTGATTTCTGCTACAAACTGTGCTCGCACATCCATCATTTCGGCGAGATCTGTTCCGACGGTTGCGAAAGCCCGACGCCAGGAACCACCCTGTGAGTGGGCCAGCCATAGCCATCCCGTCAATCGTCCCGCGTCCACGTGCTTCTGCGCAATGGGCCCGAGGACCTCCTGCACGATCTCGTCGGCTCGCGTTTCCTGCCCTTGGTTGCAGCGGTAGTACAGGCCGAACACGATCTGGTCGGTGTCCTGGGCGACTGCGGAGGATGCAAGCAACAGCATGCCTGCAGCGACGGCAACTCCGATGCTCTTCATAAGAGGCTCCTGATAAGGGGAATTGGTGGAGACGGGGCTCCACGTGGTTGATGACGGGGTTGGGCTCCGGACCGAGAAGCGGTCTATAATGTGGAGCAAGGAACTAGGAATTGCTAGGTGAGGAAACCGGATCTCGTAACTACTTGTTGTATTTGCACTTAGCCCGCCGAGGATGCGAGAGTGCCCTCGCGGAGCGCCTAGACTTGTCGGGTGCGGTCCCGCAGGCAAGGTTCAGCGGGTCACGATTCCGGGAAATGCAATCATGAAATCCGTGCCGAGCGTCGTAGCGGCATCGACAGTCCTCCTTGCAACCGCCGCCCTCAACGTCAACGGGCTAACCGGCCAGGAGCCTGCCGCAAGACCATTCTGGCGCCCCGTTGTCATGGGGACGTATGGGATGGTGGCCGCGGAGCATCCCCTCGAGACGATCGCCGGAATGGAGATCCTCCGCGCAGGGGGGAACGCGTTTGATGCCGCGGCGGCCGTTTTCTACATGACCACCGTTGTCGAGCAGCACCAGGCGGGCATCGGTGGAGACGCATTCATCCTGGCCTACAACGCCGCTGAGGACCGGATGGTCTTCATCAACGGCACGGGTCCGGCTCCGGGGTTGGCCACACGCGAGTTCTACACTGAGCTGGGAGAGATTCCGAACGCGGGCCCGCTGGCAACTGACGTTCCCGGCGCCCCCGGCGGCTTCGATCTGGCACTTCGCAAATACGGAACGATGGAGTACGCGGAAATACTCGCCCCTGCGATTCGGGCGGCCCGGGACGGACACCCGGTGGACTTTTGGGCGGCAGGTTACCACATGCGTGCGGTGGAGAAGATCTCGCCGTACGAGTCCTCCCTCGCGGTGCTCATGCCCGACGGACGGCCGCTTGGTGCCGGCGACGTGTTTGTGCAGACGGACCTCTCCCGTTCCTTCGAGGCGATTGCTCGCGGGGGAACGGATGTGTTCTCGCCTGCGGTACGAGGACCTCGCAGCGTACCGCGCCGAGGAGGCGTCACCGGTCTCTACGGCGTACGCTGGCCTCGAGGTCTACCAGAGCGCGCCCAACTCGCAAGGCATCGTGATGCTCATCGCGCTAAACATCCTCGAGGGCTTTGATCTGGAGGGGATGGGACACAACTCGGCGGACTACGTGCACGTGGTCACCGAAGCGATGAAGTTGGCGTTCGCAGACCGCAACCGATACGTCGCCGACCCAAGGTTCGTGAACGTCCCCGTGGGTGGGCTGCTTTCGAAGGACTATGCGACGGCACGGCGTGGGTTGATCCGGATGGACCGCGCGATGACTGTGGCACCAGCAGGGGATCCCATCGCGGGACGTGCGGTCGCCGACGGCGCAGCAGCGGAGTACGAGGCGGGGTCACAGCCGGTACAACGGCCCGATGCGTATCCGCAAGACGACGGTGAGACCTCGTCGTTCTCCATTGCCGACCAGTTCGGTAATCTTGTTTCTGTCACGCACAGTGTGAACTCCACGTTCGGCAGTGGGATGTTCGTGGACGGCACCGGTTTTGTGTTGAACAACCGAATGCCGTACTATTCGCTGGACGAGGGAGACGTGAATGAGCTCGTTCCCGGCAAGCGAACTCGTCACACCATTAACCCGGCTCTGGCTTTGAAGGACGGGAAACCCTACCTGGCGTGGAATACGCCCGCGGTGGTGACAACCAGCCGCAGGCGATGCTCCAGACCTTCCTCGGCGTGGTTCACTTCGGCATGAACGTGCAGCAGGCGGTGGAGGCTCCGACGGTGACCAGCAGTGCTTTCGCGGCATCGATGTATCCCGGACGGGTGCGGGGCATGCTCACCATGCCCGCGGTTTTGGGAGATGTGATCGGGGATGAATTGGCCCGAAGAGGCCATCGTGTAGAGATCGTTGCGCTACAGCAACCGTATCGCCAGGCGGTGTCGGGAGCGGGCGCGGTGAAGATGGTGATGATCGATCCGGAAACCGGCGTGATGTTCGGCG
>JBDHFY010000565.1:0-2241 GCA_039590195.1 Gemmatimonadota bacterium
GGAACAGGACAGCGGCGTGTCACGCACGAAAACCGAAACATCAACCCCAGGTTCAGCCCAGACGGTAGCGCGATCGGCTTCACGCTGAGTCCGTGCGTCGGGGACCAATGTGGCGCGTCCACAATCAATACGGATGGGTCGGGCCTTCGCTTGTTGCGGTCGTTCTGGAGCTTCGAGGATTGGCTGCCCGCTGGAGATCGCTTCCTCCTCGGCGAGTCCGATCCGAACGGCTCACGAGACAAGTTGCACGTGGCCTCTCTCGAGGTCGTTGAGTTCTCTCAGCCGCTGTCGATCACCCCAGACGAAATCCGCACCGCCAAAGTATCCCCCGATGGCGAGCACATCGTGTACGATTCCGCCAGCGGAATCTGGCTTGCTCGCATCGATGGTATCGGCGCAACGCTCCTCGTGCGGAGCGAACTGTACAACGGTGAGATCGTGGAAGATCCAAAAACCTTCGCCGCCGCACCAAGCTGGCACCCGAGCGGAACTCGCGTCATCTACGAGGGCTACGACATCCAAACGATCGACCGGGAGTCTTCCGGAGGGCCCGTAACAAGTGGCGAGCTTGCGTTCTACATCATGGACGTCAGCGATCGGATCGGTGAACTGCGCTGAGCCAGTTTGGAGTGTAGGAGCGAGGGTTAAACCGCGATTCCTCACACAATTCCTGCGAACTGGTGCGTTAAACTCGCCCGTTTCCGCCGAACCAACCTCAAGATGACGGCACGGAAACAGCGCCACCCTCACAGCACGCGTGGATCAACAGTCGGTTCCCGAGGAGGGGGCGCCCGGCGGATTCCATGAACTATGCAGCCGCGTCAGGCGCCCTCAGGCCGGGCGCGCGCTGCGGTGGGTGCACAGCGCGCCCAGCGAATCCGCAGGAGCGCCGGCTCAGCGCTGCAGGGGGATCCTGTGGTGCTAGAACACGGCGCTCCCGGGCCAGGCCAGGCTGCGACAAACGCGCAGCGCCCAGCTACACAGATTGTCGCCCGATGCGGGCAGCGGACGAGCGTGTTGCAACCGGTTCCGGGTGCGCCTGAATTCGTGGTACACGTTCCGGCTCAAGCAACCGTTGTTGCGACAGGAGAGGTTGGCTACCAGGGTGAGAATGGGATGCTGCCTCTTCCAGAGATTGCGTCCCACGCGGCGCAGAATTCCTCGCAGCGAATAGAACTTGCGGTGACAGGAGTCCATTTCGTTGATGATTTCGTCCCGGCAGAGATGTTGGTAACGCCCCACGGGAAGTGCCAGCGTGTAGTATTTCCAGTCCTCGGGGAATTGGTCTGAGGCAATGCGTCCTTCCTCTTCCATTTTCTTCCAAAGGTCGGTCCCAGGCAATGGCGTTAGAAACAACACGTTGAGGACGTCCACGCCATACCGATTGGCCGTACCGGCGATCTGCAGGCCGATGCCCGGCCGATCGACGTCCAATCCCATGATGAACGAGCCGGCAACGCTGATACCGTGCCGCTGGATCCGGCGCCGATACACCCGGCTCGCCGGGCCAATCGGAGCAGTTCCTCATCATCCGCCATATTGATCGTCGCCTGGCAAATCCACTTCTTGCCGAGATCTGCCTCGATCATCGCCCGGAACAGATCCTTTGCCCGAGCGATATGAGCCCGACGAGTGCCAATGAGATTGTCGTCCACGACGAGTACGTGTTTCTCCCTAATCAGCTTGAACTCTGCTACGACATCCTCGACTGAGCGGCGCCGGTACGTCCTTCCGTTGAACGCAGATCGTGACGGGCCAGTGGCGTCTTCTCCATTTCCTCTTGACCGCCCGCATACCACGGCCTTAAGGTCCCGCGCTCTACGTCTTTCAGCACCTGCGCCCAGACGCCCTCGGCCTCGCCCGTCACCACGACATCCACTCGTCTCGCGGCTTCCGTCTGACGCATGGTGGCATGGATCCCACCCATCACGACGGGCACTCCCCAATCACGAAACACCGCGGCCACCTCATACGCGCGCGGCGCCTGCGACGTGAACGCCGTCACACCCACCAGGTCCGGTCGAGGCATTTGCGAGTAGTCGGGGACGCCCACATTCTCATCAACCACCGTGATGTCCCACTCCGGCGGTGTACGGCCGGCCAGCACCAGGAGGCCAAGCGGCTTCCACACGCGGTATTTGTTCCAGTAGTTATTCTTGTTGCTGATATTCACCAGCGGATTGCGGGGGTTGATGAGAAGCAGGCGCATGCACCCCCCTTGTAATATGGGATAGGGTTATC
>JBDHFY010000566.1:0-2232 GCA_039590195.1 Gemmatimonadota bacterium
CTGCTCGCCGCCCCGGGCGAGTACACTGTCAAGCTCGAGGTGGGCGACACCGAGTTCACGCAGACGCTCGTCGTTCTGAAGGACCCCAATTCGGCAGGTTCCAACGCTGACATCCGGGAGCAGTTCACCGTGCTGTCGGCACTCCGCGACGATGCCAACGCCGTCGTGGATCTCATCAACGAGATTGAATCCACACGGGCACAGATCTATGACCGCGTGGACCGTGCGCAAGCTACCGCGGGCGCCGAGGCGGTCTCCGCTGCAGCGGATGAGCTCGATCGAGCACTGATCGACCTCGAGATGAACCTGACGGACGTCCGCCTCTCAGGCGGCATGGCGGGGCAGGATCGGCTGCGCTGGCCGCGTCAACTCTACGCCAAGGTCACGAGCCTGGCCGGGTACATCGGAGGTTCCGACTTCCCGCCAACGACGCAGCAACTCACGGTGCACGACAAATACCAGAATCTGCTGAGCGGCTACCAGAGTACGATGCGGACACTGCGCGATCAGGAAGTTGCGGCGTTCAACAGCTTGTTGAGTGAGAATGGGATTCCAGTGATCATGACCGGGCCCGCTCGCGACCTCTCGAGTGATCATTGAGCTGGAACGGAGAGAAACGGAGTGCCCAACCGCATTAATGAAACAGCCACGGATGAACGCGGTGGAACGCGACACGTTGGTCGCGCCTAGACATCCGCGTTCATCCGCGTTCATCTGCGGCTAATCCTCACGCCCTGCCTGCTGTCGCCTCGAGGTGCACGGAGGTGTTGCGAGAGGCGGCGAGCAGGGCGGGGTAGGGACGACAACGAACGCCCACGGCGACCCCGAAGCTAGCTGAGCCCTTCAAACACCCGAAAGTCCCACCAAAACCGAGCACGACTCCACAGCAGTTCCCCGATGCCATTCATGCACGCCGGGAAACACGGTATTCCTATAAGAAATAGCGCTCTCCACGTCCGGGCACCGGCCCTAACCGCAGCCAAACGTGCCCATAGTGGGCGGGCGGCAACTCCAGTTTTCACACCAACAACTCCATTCGACCCAAGGAAAGAGAAGAGGAGCGCTCCTCATCTCAGGCGAACAGGACCCAAGCAAGGGGAAGACCACATGAAAACCACAAGATTTCTGCGAATGTTATGGCTGGTGAGTTTTGGACTCGTTGTGGGTCTGGGATGCGCCGGCGAGGATGGCGCCGCCGGCGTCAACGGCGTGGACGGCACAGACGGCACGGATGGGACGGACGGTACGGACGGCGTTGACTTCCCCGGTCCGGTGCCCGCCGAGTACACGGCAGCGGACGGCATCATGGGCGGTACCGCCTATAGCAAGTGGTGGGCTACCGATGCAGGTGGCAGCGGCACCCAGCCCACCACTGTGGTAAAGGCGGATTTCTACCGCTGCAAGGCGTGCCATGGCTGGGACGGCATGGGCAACGCGGCGTCCTACGCAACTCGCACGGGGCAGAGTACGTTGAGTTGTTCGATCTCATCCAACGCACGGGAGCACGCGACATCGACGCCACGGACAACACGCATCCAGACTTCTCGACGGAGCTGATGGACGATCAGATCTGGAACATCGTCAAGTTCATGAAGGAAGAGTTTGTGGACCCCAACCTGCTCTATGATATTGAGGTGAGCGGTCCCGCCATGTACGTCGATCGCACGGTGGACCCCGCGGTGGTCGTCGCGCCGACCATAACTTACACGAATGTCGGCGCCCTCGGAGACGAAACGAACGGACAAGCCATTTATACCGCCGAGTGCGCAGCGCACCACGGCGCCGACGGGACAACCATCGACATCGAGGGCAACAGCCTCGGCCAGTACCTGCGGTTGAAACCCTACGAGGTTTGGCACAAGGCAAAGTTCGGTGAGCCGGGATTCATGGATGCCGGCCTGGTCACCGACACGGGGGACCTGCAGGACCTCTACGCAGCTCTTGCCAACGCGACAAACTTCCCGGACATGCCCTAGGTCTGAGAAGCATCACTGATGGGGTGGGACCCAAGATGCGGTGCATCTTGGGTCCCTTTGCCTCTCACCCTACAGCAACAGCCTCAAGGAGAAAGAACCTCGTTGACATCGCCATGCGTCTCATGCCAGCATTGCTGGGACGGCGAGGCGGCTCGCTCGAGCAGTCGTTGAGTGTCGCGACCGGTGCCACGCTGACAAGGGAGGTTTACGCCGATGGGCGCCACAGCTACCGTGACCAGATGTGACGCGTACCAGT
>JBDHFY010000567.1:0-2717 GCA_039590195.1 Gemmatimonadota bacterium
ACAAAATCGCGCGATTCGGTGGCTGTCCTGGAGAATGATGAGGCGGCCGGCTGTCAACCGGCCGCCCCGGATTCCGAATTAGATGATGTCCGGCTCCCCAGACGTAAGTCTCCTTCTATGAAGTGGCCGGCCGGTGTCAACTCCTAGGATGCCAACATCGGTAATCTCCAAAGAAGCGTTCGTCCTGTCATCAGCGAGGTTCCTCATCCTTCTATACGCGCTCTTCGAGGGCGATGCTCCGATCGCCGGCGCAAGGTCAGGGTTCGGTGGGTGCGGGGCGCCATCTCGAACACGGCCTTTGGATAGGGCCATGAGACTTACCGCGCTCACCGCACTCGTGTGTAAGAACCGGCTGAGACGTCCGCTCCTTTCGACGAGACTTCAGGCCGCCTAGGCCGTGAGCCTTAGTTCAGCGCCAGTGCCGAGTCGCTCAGGCTGGTAGACGGTGCCGTCGCGGAGCATGGCATACAGGATGCCGGCGAGTCGGCGCGCCAGAGCAACCGCCGCCCGGAACTTGCCACGCCGGGCTGCAATCCGATCGGCCCACAGTCGCAAGGCCAGAGTCTCAGGCTTCTTGTACCGGAGGATCGACCAAGCGGCTTCCACAAGAAGCCAGCGGGCCCGCCCGTTGCCCGCCTTGGTGATGCGTCCCCGACACTGCCTCTCGCCGGAACTCATCTCCCGGGGCACTAGCCCAAGGTAGGCTTCGAGCTGGTGCGCTCCTGCGAAGCGCTCCACCCGGTCGACGGTCGCCACGAAGGTGGCCGCCGTCACCGGCCCGACGCCGGGAACCGTGCACAGCCTCTGGGTGCGTGGGTCGCTGGCGACCTGGTGCTCCAGCTGAGCGTCGGCGTACTGAATGCGCGTGTTCAGGACTTTCAGCATGGACTGCAGCGGTCCGATCTCCTGCTGCAGCATCTCCGGCAATGGCAAGCGGGCCACCCGCACCGGGAACGCCTCCGCACCGCCACTCGCCAGGTGCAGGCCCTCCCGCCGCAGCAGGGCGCCGATCAGGCAGATGTACTTGCTGCGTGTCCGCACCAGAGCTTCCCGCACCGTCACCTGAGTCCTCACGTGCCGTTGGGTATCCGAGGTGCGGTGCGCCGGGCGGTAGGCTCCCAGGCGGCAGGCTTCCGCCAGCGCCCGTGCATCGCGCCGGTCGGTCTTCACCTTGCGGGTGCGCTGGGCGTACATCGGGGCGTAGTTGGGGTCGGCGACGATCACCTCGTGCCCCAGTTGCTCCAGGCAGCGGGCCGTCCACTCGCTCTCCGTCGAGGCCTCGATCAGAATGCGGGCCCTCGGTCTGCCGCCCAGCGCGGCGGCAAGGCGCTCGCGGGTTGTCTCGATGCGCCGCTCGAGCAACTCGCCTCCCGCCGTCAGAGTGCAGATCTGGCTGCTCCTCTTATGGAGATCTATTCCAATATGGTCCACGGCTGGCCCTCCTTTTGCGGCTCTGACCGCGTTCAACCGCGTTCACTCCGAAGGTGGGCAATTGTAGCCACCACCTCCGGCGTGGCCAGCCACTTCATCTAATCTCGAACCCACTATCAAGCACCTGTAGAATTCGCAACCTCAATTGCTACAATAGCTTGCGGTTATTGATCTCCGACTCGATCTCGGCTCCACGTCACCGTTCACCTTCGGTGGTCTAGCACCCCAATCTGGCCGTTCTCAGAGGGTACGCCTTCAACTTTGGCTCCGAGATCACGCCCCGCACTCGACCTCATCGTCCGTTCGAGTGCCAGTCACTTTCGCTGGTCCACTACACCGTTTGCTCTTGATGAGCCACGACCTCATCTGTACACTATTGGCGTAAATCCATATTGCCCGTTCCAGGAACGAGATCATCTTTCCAATCCTCTAGTCCAGGAGCCAACCTCAGGAAGACTGGCTGAAACAGTTTCCTTCCTAGTTCCTGGTCTTTCTCGATGGACGCGTTCTCGATCAGCAATCTCTCGACAGCGCGCGGCCCGACATCCGATTCATCTTCGCGACTGAATGTCACCTTAAGTTGGAGGTCTCCACCAAAAGACCATCTCGACTTCGACCGTTTCCCCTGGAGCGTTCCGCCTACAGCGTGCCATGTTCGCAGCGGGCGCGATCCCATTAGAAACGCGTATGCGTTGATACTTTCCCCGCCTGCTGCAAGATCACCATCATCAGATATCGGCAACCGGACGAACAGGTCGAGCTCCAATACAGTGTCATAGGCGATGTACTTCTTCCAGGTACTTCTTTCTTCACGCAACAATATGTAGTCCCATTTCCTGCCTCTTGCAAATCCTCCATCTACAAACTTCATCGAAAGCTGCGTACCGTCACTCATTGTTAACTCTGCACGCCCCTGCGTGCATCCAAGGATCGGCACGAATAGCGCAACGCTCGTCAGGATTGCCAACCCCATGTGCGATGATTTGCTATTCGATGTTTCCGTATTGATGTGCCTCAGCTGCATATCCATGATCACCATCCCTAAATCTTTGCCAAAGACTAACATCGCGATGTATGATTTCCATGATCTCTAACTCCAACCGTGGGTTTCGGTCTCCAAATCGTGATGCAATATCGTTCGCCCAATGTCCTGTTTCGTGGAGGTGTAGTGGTCCAGCGAGTTTTGGCGGCAAGCGCATGTCGCGTTGGCCCTTCCTCCTCAAGTACTTATCTTACAGTCCGGTGAACCCGTTTGACAGCTTCCACACCTGGCGAGAAAGTACCGA
>JBDHFY010000568.1:0-2552 GCA_039590195.1 Gemmatimonadota bacterium
GCTCATGGTGCGTGCGCTCGAGGCCGGCTCGGAGCATGTCGTGCCTCGCGGCGGCGGCGCTCGGTTCTCGGCCGACTCCCGCTTCGTGGTGGCGCTGGTGGATCCGGAGCTGGAACTGATGCGGCAGGCCAGGCGGGCGAAGAAGAAGGGAGACGACCTCCCCCAGGACTCCCTCGCAATTCTCGAACTGGCGACGGGAGAGGTCGAGCGCGTCGCCGGGGTCAAGTCCTTCCGGCTGCCCGAGGAGCGGGGAGGGTGGCTCGCATACCTGCTGGTGCGGGAGCCACAGGACTCGGCGACGGCCGGCGAGCCGAGCGGCGAGGAGCAGGAGGATGAGAATGAAAGGGAGCCGAGCGAGGTGGGCACGACGCTCGTGCTGCGAGATCTCGCGAGCGGCGACGAGCGCCGCTTCGAGTTCGTCGCGGCCTACGCCTTCAGCGAGGGCGGAGACCGGCTTGCCTACGTCGCCTCCACTCCAGATGGCGAGGGCGACGGCGTGTGGGTGGTGGACGTTGCCACCGGTGCGGCGCACACCGTGAGCACCGGCCGCGGCAAGTACCGCTCTCTCGCGTTCGACGATGACGGGCGGCAGCTCGCGTTCATCACGACCCGCGACGATCCCGACGCAAAACAGGCCGCCTACGCACTGTACCACTGGCGCGAGGGAGACGACGCCGCGCGGCGGCTCGCAGCCGAGGGGACGGCGGGGATCCCCGCCGGGTGGTGGGTGAGCGAGCACGGAGATCTGTCTTTTTCGGAGAGCGGCCGCCGCCTGTTCTTCGGGACGGCGCCGCGGCCCGAGCCGGCTCCCAAGGACACGCTGCTGGATGAGGAAAAGGTCAACGTGGACATCTGGCACTGGCGGGACCCGTACCTCCAGACGATGCAGCAGGAGCTGCTCGACGACGAGCGGAGGCGGAGTTTCACGGCGGTGGCGGATCTGCGGCGCGATCGGGTGGTTCAGCTCGCGACGGACGACATGCCCGAGGTCACGCTGGGTGCGGAGGGCGACGCCGACATCGCGATCGGCACGTCCGACCTGCCGTACCGCATGCTGATCTCGTGGGACTGGCCCTCCTTCGAGGATGTCTACCTGGTGGACGTGCGGTCCGGCCAGCGGGAGCTGCTGCTCCGCAAGACCCAGGGGAACGTGACCCTGTCGCCCGAGGGCAGCTTCGCCGTGTGGTATGACAACAGCGAGGACGCCTGGTACGCGCGCCACACGGAGCGGGATCGCACGGTGAAGCTCACCGAGGGAATCCCCCATCCGCTGTTCAACGAGGACGACGACCATCCGGCGCCGAAGTTCCCGTACGGGAACGCAGGTGGTTCCTGGTATACGACCGGCACGACGTGTGGGCCACCGACCCCAGCGGCCGCGCCGCACCGCGCAATCTCACCGACGGCGTGGGACGCCGCGACAACCTGCGGTTCCGCTACGTACGTCTCGATCGCGACCAAGCAGCCATCGACGCAGACGCGCCGCTGCTGCTGTCGGCGTTCCATTACCGCAACAAGGAAGCCGGGTTCTACCGCGAGCACCTGACCGGCGACGCCGCGCCGCAGCGGCTCATCTACATGGATCGCAGGTTCGGCAGGCCCCTCAAGGCCGAGGACGCCGATGTCGTGGTGTTCAGCCGCGAGTCGGTCGCGGAGTTCCCCAATCTCTGGGTGAGCGACCTCGACTTCGCCGCGGCACGACAGGTGACCGACGCCAACCCGCAGCAGTCGCAGTACAACTGGGCCACGGTGGAGCTGGTGGAGTGGACGTCGGGCTCGGGTATTCCGCTGCAGGGATTGGTGTACCGGCCCGAGGACTTCGACCCGGCCAAGAAGTATCCGCTCATCGTGCAGTTCTACGAACGGGACTCGGACAACCTGTACAGGCACTTTCCCCCGATTCCCCACCGTTCGGTCACACGCCCCACGTTCTACGCGAGCCGCGGGTACGTGGTCTTCATGCCCGACGTGCGGTACCGCATCGGCTACCCGGGCGAGAGCGCGCTGCACAGCATCGTGCCGGGCACGCTGGAGCTGGTAGAGCAGGGCTTCATCGACGAGGCGAACATCGGCATTCAGGGGCACAGCTGGGCGGGCTATCAGATCGCCTACCTCGTCACCCGCACTAACCTGTTCAAGGCGGCGGCGGGAGGCGCCCCAGTGGCCAACATGACGAGCGCCTACGGCGGCATTCGCTGGGGCACGGGGATGAGCCGCATGTTCCAGTACGAGCGCACCCAATCGCGCATCGGTGCCACCCTTTGGGAGGCGCCGCAGCGGTACGTGGAGAACTCCCCGATCTTCTGGGCCGACAAGGTCGAGACCCCGCTGCTCATGATGCACAACGACCGCGACCACGCGGTGCCGTGGACGCAGGGGATCGAGATGTTCGTGGCGCTACGGCGCCTCGGCACCCCGGCGTGGCTGGTCAACTACACCGGCGAGGTGCACTGGCCCACGGACTTTGCCGAGAAGCGGGACTGGAACATCCGGATGCAGCAGTTTTTCGATCACTACCTCAAGGGAGTGCCGGCTCCGGTGTGGCTGGCGCA
>JBDHFY010000569.1:0-2137 GCA_039590195.1 Gemmatimonadota bacterium
CTGAGAAGTCTCGCCGCTTCACACGATCTAAATCTCAACGACTATTTGAACGCTGTGGCAAAAAGCGGTAGGGCGGTAGGGCGGTAGCCACCCCGTCCCACCCTGTCGCCCAAGAGCGGCGTTGGGGTGGGTGCGTCTTTCAAGACGCCTCGCGTGGGTTCACCCGCGCGGCCGAGCCCGCCTTTTAAGGCACCGGGCCCACCAACCCCCACCTCCCTAGCGCCTCCAAAACCCCTACCCCATCTTGATCCCATGCGAAGCATCACGCTGTGCTTGCTCCTGATGCTCTGCAGCGCCTGGCGCGGCTGGGCGCAAGAAGCGCAGGTGCAGTTGGTCTTTCTCGACGTCGGCCAAGGCGACGCGATCGTCGTGCGCTCGCCAGAAGCCAAGACCGCGCTCATCGACAGCGGAAACGACGGCGGTATCGTCTCTCAGCTCCACGCGCTCGGCATCGATACCATCGACATCGCCATCGCCAGTCACCCACACGCCGATCACATCGGCGGGATGACCACTGTGCTGTGGATTTTCCGGTCCGCTACTACATGGACAACGGCGTGCCGCACACCACCGGCGAGCGCGCAACCCCGGACTAAAGCCCGGGTCCGCTCTAGCTTGCGTGGTGTGGGTCTGTCAGACCGTCCGACTGTCAGACCATCCGACTTCTTGGGGATCCGTGTCCTCAAAGCTTCAGCGTCACCCGTGGCCGAGGGATCCGCGTTCCAAAGCTAGCGTCATCAGTGGCGAGGAAGAGCTTGCCATGGGTAGTGTAACCGGCTATTCTTCATCAATAGGAGATGTGCGTGACGCCATCTCTGCGATTAGGTCAGCGGTGGATGCGTTGATACAACGCACCCACCCTTTTTTTTGCGGCGAGAGGAGGCTTGCGAGTGACGTCATTGCCCTCGCCCAGCGAACACCTCAGCGTGGGGCAACTCCTAAGCGCACGCCTTGACGAACTCGAGCACTCACCGGTCGTCGCCGGCCCCCGCTGCCCGAGCGAACCGACATCTATCCGGCGATAACGTCCTTTCTCAAGCTCGGCCGCAACAAACTCGCGGCGTGCGCCCGCGCCGAGCGAGCCGCCACACCACCTGCAAAGTCCAAAGCCATGAAGCCCGAGGTTCGGAAACTGCTCCTCGAGGTCTGCGATGCTGCCACCGCAAAGAAACTCGAGGCGCGCAGGGCGAAGAACGGCAACGCCGAGCTAGTGGACTTCGTCCAGCGCGTGCTCAACGTGGCACAGGGATCGGTGCGGCACATGCTGGCAGACCAGAGCATGTTCAGGGTAGCGATCAAACGGTCCGACGCGAAGTCCGACGCGTTGCGCCTGGATGTGCTGGAATTCCTCGACACCACCCCCGAGAGCCTGACGGTCAAACACGTGGTCAGGTTCATCACGCCCCGCATCAATCTGTGGGACGTCGAGCTGCAAACCGGCGTGTTGCGAGTGGTGATGCAAGGGCAGGTGCCCAACCAGCGACACGCGCGCCGGCCGAACGCTGGGTACCACTGGACGTAGCGCTAGAGCTGCCACGGATGACGCCGAGGCAGGGCTCAAGCCGTGGAAGAAACACGGATCCCGCAACCCCACACGGCACGACGCGCGCACACCCTGTAAAACGAACTGGAGGTGACTTATCGCTAAACGAGGACCACTGACCCAAGCCAAACGCCAACGCGAAATGGCGAAACAGGCGAAACGCAAAACCAAAGAGGACCGTCGCGCCCTGAGGAAAGAGCAGAAGGCTCAGGATGCCGCCAGCTCCGTTCGCCCCGGCGTAGATCCCGACCTCATCGGGATTGTCCCAGGACCACACAACCGACCGGTTGACCTGTAACTGTTGACGTGGGTCTGACTGCGTAGCGGTGCACCTTGCAGCCGCATGCTAAAAGGGGCCGCCCGATACTGGATCGGGACGGCCCATCAATCAGTTCACTCGAGTCAGCTACACGCCGACAGGAGTCACATTCTCGGCCGCCGGGCCTTTTTGACCCTGAACGACGTCGAACTCGACCTCCGCACCTTCGCGCAGTGACTTGAAGCCTTCTCCCTGAATGGCACTGTGGTGGACGAAGCAGTCCTTGCTACCGTCCTCGGGCGTGACAAAGCCAAAGCCCTTGCTGTCGTTGAACC
>JBDHFY010000570.1:0-2517 GCA_039590195.1 Gemmatimonadota bacterium
GTGACGGGGCTCCGAATCACCTCGTAGTTCTCGAGCCAGACGATTCCCTCGGGCGTCGGTGCCTCGCCGGGAAGCATCTCGAAGTGATGCAGCAGATTCCACACGCCTTGCTCTGCGAGATCCACCCATCTGTGGTCGTTCGAGCCCATCTGCCCGGTTTCGGTGGTGATCCCCGGCTTGCCCCGCGTAAGCGCAGTGTTTGATGTGTAAAGCGATGCATTGGGGTCGCTGGGCCGGTCTCGGTCGATCACGATGTGGTCCAGGCCAAACGCAACCACCATGCCCTTCGACAGCGAGTCGACCTCCGCATTACCACTCAGCATCCAATAGACGTACGGCCGCAGCGCCTCGTTGCCGTCGCCGCCGTGCAAGTCCACCACGTAATCGGCTTGGTCGATCACCTGGCTCGTGATCTGGTGGGCAATACGATCACTGACGGTTCCTTCCGGATTCCCAGGAAACACGCGGTTCAGGTTCTTACCGTCCACCGGGCTGTAGTAGATGGTGCGGCCCAGAAACGAAGGCAAGTTTGCGATGTGAACCATGATCACGGTGCCGGCCAGCTTAGACGGATCGATCTTGTGCCGCACGCGCTGGAGCGCTGTGATGGGTGGATACTCGTACCCATGGGTACCGGCAACTAGGCCGAGCACTGGGCCCGCACGCGTTCCATGCACCACTGAAACCCGAGACTTTCTCGCCCGCGTTGGCGCTCACCGGGCCGACACTGAAGGCCGACGGATGTTGCGCGTGGGCTATAGGCGCGGCGGCCACAAGAAGCGTCAAAACGAATAGTGGTTGCGCGATCTTGTTCACGGTGGAACTCTCCTGTGCAGTTTGGCTTTATATGGGTTCGCGGTTGCAGTATAACGCTACTTTACCTCTTCCAGGAACGAGTGCATTGCCTGGAACACTCGCCCCGGAATCTCCCCTACGATCCCGTGACCTTCGCCTTCGAAGACGATCTTCTTAGCATGCGGGATCGTGTCGGCAATCTGATGCTGCACATCGAGCGGAAGGACGTTGTCCTTTTCCCCGATCATGACAAGTGTCGGTACGTCAAGGTGCGCGAGACGATCGAGACTCTGTATGAGGTTGCTGGGATGTCCGTACTCCAGCCACGTTTCCTTAGTGACCAGCACGGCGTCATCGAGAAAGGCTTGCAGCCACGCCTCGGGCAGGGCTCTCTTGGACATGCTATTGATGAACATCTTCAACGGCCAGCGCCTTCCGATGATCAATGATACTACCGGACGCATGAGTCGCTGGATCGTGGTAACGTGGGAGCCGATTCCGGGGTTCATCAGCACCAGCGCCTTCAATATCTCAGGGTGCGTGAGGGCAAGCTGTACGCCCACTGCCGCACCCATCGACACGCCGACATAGCTGACCTTCCCCAGTCGCAGTTGCCGCACGAACTGATACACGTCATCCGCCAGCTGAACCAGGTTGCATCCATGCTTGATATGGTGTGACCGACCGTGACCGCGCATGTCGATGGCGTAGGCGTGGTAATGCTCGGGGAGACGCGCGAAAGCCGTGTGCGAAGAGTATGGGCTCGGTGCCCGTGTCACGCTCTTCGTAGTAGAGCTCCACATCGTTGACAGTGATGGTGGGCATACGGTCCCGTCACCTGCCAGACGTATCGCCCCGCGGAGCCAAAAGCGAGGACATCAAGAGCTGATACGGTTGCGGAGCTTCAAGATCCAACGTACACAGCGGTGGCCGATGTCGATGGGCTGGTAGTACATGAGAGGACAGCCACCCACGATGACCGAGATGCCGTTGGCGTGGCACGCATCCACTGCGGCATCGGACACGCTCCCCTGACCGAAGGAGCGGTGGATCCACACCCGAGGAATGCCCAGCTCGACGCATTCCCTTACGACGCCCTCGGCTTCTGTCGGGTGAGTGACGATTACTACTCCGTCCAACTCAGCCGGAACCGATTTGAGGTTCGGATGACAGGCATCGCCCTCAACCTGCTCCGCGTTCGGGTTGGTGGCAAAGGCATCACAGCCGAAGTCTCGCAGTCTTCGATATATGGCATTTGCCGGACGGTTGGATTGACGTGATACGCCCGCCACGGCGATGCGTTTCTGGGCGACAAAGTCACTGATAAGGTCGTTAGCGGAAGCCATTGAAGATTCCAGAAGAAGAGCAGGAAATCGCCCGCGGCGATGTGGCTGCCCATTCCGTGCTCGACAGCCGCTGCCGCCTGAGCGGGCCCACGCAGGGGCTCGGGTCGGAACATAGGGCAGTGGTAGCTGTGGGGCTACCGATGGGCTGCCGGGCCTTGACCGAAATTCTGGCAGCGTAAAACGGAGCCACTCAGTTGCAATAGCTTGCCAACCGCCGGTGCTGGGCGCAGCTGCAGAGGTGGACGTTTGTTATGACCCCTCCACGGGCCGCTCCGGATCGGCACCCCACTCCTCGAACGACCCATCGTACAGAAGGATGGGGTAGCCCAGTGTCCGGGCCGCGCTGAGCATAATCGCCGTCACCATCCCGGTATGG
>JBDHFY010000571.1:0-2335 GCA_039590195.1 Gemmatimonadota bacterium
GCGGACCTGCCGCCCGGAAGACGTGGGCATGGATTCCGAGAAGCTGCAGTTGGTGTACGATTATGCCGCCAACCCCAACATCAACACGGAAGGAATCGTCGTCATCAAAGACGGTTACATCGTGGGAGAGGCATACTTTCGTGATTTCACGATGACCTCTCGACACGCGAGCCGTTCCGTGGCCAAGAGCTTCACCAGCGCCCTCATCGGGATCGCGCTGGACAGGGGTTTGATCGGCAGTGTGGACGATGAGGTCTATCGATTCTATCCGCAGTGGCAAACGGCCGAGACGCCCGAGATCAAGAGGCGCATCACCGTACGTCATCTCCTGAATATGATGGGCGGCCTCGATTGGAACGAGGACAATTACGAGGAGACCAGCGACGAAGATATCTACCGGATGTACCGGGAGGGCGTCGTCGATTTCGTCCAATATGTGCTGAACAAGCCCGTCACTGCCGAGCCAGGCACGCGCTGGTATTACTCCAGCGGGGAGACACTACTTCTGTCCGGCATCATCGAAAGCGTAACCGGGCGGACCGCGTTTCGTTTTGCACAGGAGAATCTCTTCGCACCTCTCGGGATCTCACAGATCGAGCACCGCTTGGGGGCTGTCTACCACCGTCCGCGATTATGCAAAGTTCGGATATCTCTATTTAAAGGAAGGGGAGTGGGACGGCCAACAAGTGGTCTCACGTGCCTGGGTGCACGAGTCGACCAGCGCAATATCCGACGAGCTGGATCATTACGGTTACCAGTGGTGGCTACCCTACGGGTGGGCCTCATACAGAGACGCGGGCGTCACACCCAACACTTTCCTTGCCATGGGGATCTTTGTCCAGCGCATCATCGTCGTTCCAGAGCACAACATCGTCGCGGTGCGTGTCGGGTGGGACGACGAGTCTGAGGACCCGGAGTGGAGCACGGCGGAGTTCATACGGCTGATCCAGGAGGCGATTATGTAGTCACCAGTTGTTAGTTGTTAGTTCTGAGATGTTAGCTGTGCCGTGTCCCTGAGGAGCCTTGCCCTTCGACTGCGCCCTTCGTGACGTGCTCCGTTGGAGCACTCCTCAGGGCAAGCTCAGGACAGGCTTCGAGACAGGCCGCCTCGCGGCGCATAGCCCTGAGGAGTGCTCTGTAAGGGCGCATCACGAAGGACTCCTCAGGGACGCGGCAGGAAGTGCGGTGGGAGGGGTAGATCCCCCCCCTCCCATCCGTATCTCTCACGACACCAGCGGATGACGATGCCGTGGAAGCCTTGATTGCACGAGTCCTGAGTGGCGAGGCCAGCTACTTCGAGAAGCGAAAGCTGGAGCGCTGGCGCCGTGCCTCGGACCAGAACGAACAGCTCTATCAGGAATTCGAGCTGACGTGGAAGCTCACGGCACCCGCCGAGGCGCTTTCCCCACCCCCTTCCGCCGAGGACATCATCGCCGAGGCGAACCGCCGCCGCCCTAACGTGATTCCAATCCGCAAGCAGGCCAGGCCTGGCACGCGAGTCCGGCCGTGGATGGTGGCGGCGGCCTCAGTGGCGGCGATCCTGGCAGCAAGCATCGTTCTCATCCGACTACAGACGACACCCACGCAACTGTACACGACCGGCATGAGGGAGGCGATCACGATTCCTCTCGCCGACGGCAGCGTCGTGAGGCTGGCTCCCAACAGCGAGCTGGAAGTACGGGGTTCTGCAGAGCGCAGTGTCAGGCTGGACGGTACGGCATTCTTTGCCGTGGCGACTGATTCCACGAAACCATTTGTGGTGCGGACGGACGCCGGCCGCGCCGAGGTCCTGGGCACGCGGTTCGAGCTTCGGGCCGAGAACGATTCGGTTCGACTCGTGGTGGTGGAGGGACGCGTGCGCCTCTCCGGGGATGGCGAGCGGGTGGTCGTGAGTGAAGGAGAGGTGAGCAGGATCGCGCGCGGTTCGGCGCCGTCCGTGCCGGAAATTTCCAGCGTGTGGGAGCTGATCGACTGGCCGGACGGGCTCCTCATCTTCCAGGCGACACCGCTTGCATGCTGGCGCGCCGTACGGTCACGGCATGGTTTGAAGATGAATCCTTCGAGGAAGTGGTGACGACGGTCTGCCAGGTCATCGGCGCCGCCTGCACCATCGGGGATACGGTAGAGGTAACACGATGAAATACATGTTTGACAGGGGTCGCAGCCTCGTCACAGCGGGCGCCGGCGCGGCTCTGCTGATATGCACGATCACCGGACATGCGATAGCGCAGTCAACAAGCAACGCAGGCAGTGCAGGACTCCTCGAGCGCGTTGCCCGGCTCGACGTCCACGGAGTGACACTCGAGACCGCCCTTTCCGAGCTGTGGCAGCGGTC
>JBDHFY010000572.1:0-3103 GCA_039590195.1 Gemmatimonadota bacterium
AAAAAACATGTCTTTTGAGTATTTCCCGTAACGCGCCGCGCTGACACACTTGGCCCGATGAGCAAAGGCGCGCTGAGCAGCTTGCACCTTCGTGTCCTGGCCGCCCCACGCGCGGAGGGCCTCGTCCTGGAGTGCACGTCCGTACGAAAAACTCAGCTCCCACGGGTGGTCACCAAGAGCGTTCATCGCGTTGAGGTGCGCGGTGGCGACCACGGAGCTCTGGCCACCCGAGAGGAAGACGATTCCCGGCACCGAGGCGGGCACCGAGCGGCGCAGGGTCTGGACGGTGGCTTTGGCGACATCATTCACACCGGCCTGGACCGAGCACTTCTTACCTGAAATCACCATGTTCGGCTTGAGTAACATGCCCTCGAGCGAGACACGATGGGCGTGGAGGTGGAAGAATACACTTGCGAGTGTTGTCTCGGTCACTTCGGCGCAGCGCTCGATGGTGTGATCACCGTCCATGAGCACTTCGGGCTCCACGATGGGCACGAGCCCAACTTCCTGCGACAATGCGGCGTAGCGGGCCAGGGCATGCGCATTGGCATCGACGCAGAACCTGGTGGGCAATGCGTCGCCGATCGTGATAACCGCTCGCCACTTCGTGAACTTGGCACCGAGATCTCGATACTCGGTAAGACGATCCCGCAAGCCGTCGAGGCCCTCGGTGATCTTCTCACCCGAAAACCCCGCGAGTGCCTTGGCACCCTTGTCGACTTTGATTCCGGCAATGGATCCCTGTTGCTTCAAGACCCGCGAAAATGGCGTGCCATCGTCCCCTTTCTGGCGGAGTGTCTCGTCGAACATGATGACGCCGCTGATGTACTTCCCGACGTCGGGGGTCGTGAACAACATCTCGCGATATGAACGACGATTCTCTGCGGTTGAGGCGAGGTTGATCGTTTTGAAGCGCCCTTCAATGGTAGGAAAGCTCTCGTCGGCGGCGAGGATGCCTCTGCCCTTCGCCACCAGCTTCCGGGCAACATCGTTCAGGTCGTTCTGACTCATCTTGGACGGCCCCTCCGAATGAGCGGGTTGCGGAGCCCTGCTCCGGTCTCGCTGCGGTTTTGTGAGCGTTTTCGTGTAACGACGTAAGTTACGCTTTCACACGGAGATATGCCACCCTCGCGCGGTCGGCCACGCGAAGGGGGCTTGCTCTCCGTTGAGGCACCCCATCAAATTGCTCTTTGGAAGATATTGCGTCGGAGGTATGGTTCCATCCGCCTCTTTTCGGCCCATCCGCCTCAGCATGCGGGGGGGAGACGGAAGAGGCGGATTTGACGATGGGGTCCGATGGACCGATGGTGCCCTGGCCGCGACCTTGGTCAAACGGTCAGGGAGAAAATCGGAATTGTGACTCACATTACGGTGGGGTCTGGGCAGCGCCCCCACATTCGGGCGCCCCACACCCACACCACCACAACCGTGTCAACAGCAATGGAGGCAGATGACATGATTCGCTCTCGCAGAGCACCTTTGGCTCTGGCGGCGGCCGCATTCGTTTGGGCATGCGGCGGCGGTGAGCAGACCGGTGAGGAAGCTCGTGACCTGAGCCTTGCGCCAGCAGAGTCGCTGGCGGTCCTCGATGACCAACCGGCGGCTCAGACGCCGCAGCAGCAGGCCGCGCCGCAGCAGGCGCAGCCGGCCCGGCCCGCGCCGACCCGGCAGACGCAGCCTCGACAGGCGCAGCCGCGGCAGGCGCAGCCCACGGCGCCGCAAAGGGCGCCAACACAGCTCGCTGAGGGCACCCGGATCGAGATGGTAGCGACAGACACCGTCACCAATGATTCGCACAAGGTTGGCGATCGCGTCACCGCCACCGGTACGGCAGCCGTCCAAAATGAGTCTGGAGAAGTGGTAATCCCGGCAGGGGCCGTGTTCACTGGATCGATTACCGAGATGGATCCCGGGCAGGGCAAACTGGTGCTGGCGTTCAATCGCGTCTCTTTCGGTGGTCAGACGTACGCCCTCGAAGCCCAGAGTGATACCGTCGCCGCGGTAAAGAAGGGGGACCAATTCAAGGCGGGTGACGCGGCGAAAATCGGCGCAGGCGCTGTGGTCGGTGCCGTGGCGGGCAAGATCATCGGCAAGGACACCAAGGGTGCCGTCATCGGCGGAGCCGCGGGTGCAGCGGCCGGTACAGGTGTCGCCCTCGCGACCAAAGGCAGCGACCTGGTGCTTCCGGCCGGCGGCATGATTCGCATCGTGCTGTCGGCGCCAATGGCGTTGCAGCCGGTCAGTTAACGGTCCTGCGTGAGCTGGGTCGCCGGCGGAACCAAGGAGCAAACGGCGATCGAAAACGAGTGGAGGGGCGCAACGGTGCGCCCCTCCTGTACTTGGGAACTAGGTGGGAACGACAAAGGCCAGCAAGAGGCCCCAGCAGAACAGCGCGATCCCAAACGCCTGTCCCACGGCTCGTCCGCGGCGCGCGAGCTTCTCAGCACAGAGGACGACCGTCAGGAGCGCCATCCAAAGCAAGTTCATCACTCCCAGGGCGAACGACAGCGTCATCAATGCCCAGCAACATCCCAGGCAAAACGTCCCGTGTTCGATTCCCATACGAAACGCGCCAAACGACCCACCGTGCCACGAGGATAAGAAGAACCCCATGGGAGAGCGGCAATGCTCGAGACACGCAGCTTTCGCAGAGCTCAACTGATAGACTCCGGCGCCCATGAGGAGAGCCGCGCCAATGTGCGCTGTGTGACCCGCGAGCACCCAATCCAACATGCCATGCTGTAGCAGTACCACCTGAGCGGTCGCCGCCCCGAGGCTGAATCCGCCCCAGACAACGGCATATCCCATGGCGAACAGCACTGTCCGTGTGTGTTTGAGTGCGGCTCGTCCGGCGGTTTCGGTTGCCGCGAATGCGAGGAGCCATGGTGTGAGGGCAGGGACCATCATCGCCGCCATCATCGTCATCCACATGAGCCATGCTGCGGAGATGCCCGCGAGCGACAGTGGGTGGGACTGGGGGGTGAGAAGATGGAGATGATCCCATCCGGAGTCGGTTGCCTGCATCGAGAGGATCAACCATGCCACCGCCGTGCAGCCACCAGCCGCGACCAGCACTGCGAGCTGACTGGTTGTCCGTCCCTCG
>JBDHFY010000573.1:0-6377 GCA_039590195.1 Gemmatimonadota bacterium
TCCGTGCTGGAGGGCGGGTACGTGCCGCGGCGCATCGCGGCTGCCGCCGTGGCCCACCTTCGGGTGCTGGCGTAAGTTCTCCCCATGCCGTTTCGGCTCTCGCCCACAACTCTGCTCACGATTCTGCAGCCGTGGGCCGACGTGAACGAGCCGATCCATCGCCGTCTGGCCCAGTTGTCGGAGATCGAATCGGGCCAGGAAGTGCTCTGGGTCGGTTGTGGTACCGGGGCCGCGGTGCTGTGGTGGGCCAAGAAATACCAGACCCACGTCGCCGGGGTTGACCCCGATCGCAAGGCCATTGAGGCGGCGGAGCGAACGGCGCGGGAGGCAGGATTGGCCAAACAGGTAACCTTCCAGGGGGCCGACCCGGTCGATCTCCCCCACGAGGCACAGGTATTTGACATTACCATTGTCCACATGCTGCAGCTTCTGAGGACGGACGGCGACAAGGTGATCCGGGAAGCCGCCCGTGTCGCGCGGCCCATGAGCACTGTGATGGCGCTGGTGCCGTCCTGGCTCAGCGCGCCTGACGAGGTCGCTGCGCGCACCCTCGCGTCCATCGGTCTCGTCCCCAGGTTGTTGGTCGAGTGGAAGAGCGTATGCCGCGGGGCTGGTCTGGTAGAGCTCACGGTGGAGAATGCGGCCCGGGACAGCGGGTGGCTGGCGGCCGGATGGGTTGGGTTGTTGCTCCGCGGGTGGCGGGCGGCGAAGTGGACCGGGGTTGGATCAGTGATGACCAATGAGTTCCGGACGCTTCGGTCGCTTGCCCTCCACCGGGTCCTCGGCCTCTCGATCATCAAAGGAACGCGTTGGCCATACGATTCGTGAGACCGACCCCGTGACGGCGGGACGACCTCTGGTCTGTTCGGTCGCGCTTCCCATCCCGACTCCCCGACCTTACAGCTACCTGATTCCCCCTGAGATGGCCGAACGGATTGCGAGGGGTGCGCGGGTTGTCGTCCCAGTGCGCACGCGCAAGCTGGTGGGCATCGTGCTGGAAACCGAAGAGCAACCGGCCGAGGGACTCAAGTCGGTCCTCCTGGCGCCCGACCCCACGGCGCTTGTTCCCGAGCCATTACTCCGGCTGGCTGCCTGGATGTCGCGCTACTACGTGACCCCAATTGGGCTCACGCTTCGCGCCATGCTTCCACCGGGATTGTGGGGCACGTCGCGGCTCGTCGCGCGTGTGACGGACGCGCGAGGACGACCGTCCGGTGTGGCGGGTGATGTGCTCGAGGCGCTGGAACGCTCTGGTGGCGAGTCCTCAGCCACTGCCCTGACGCGAACGCTCAAGCGTCCCGTGTGGGACGCGTTGCAGCGGCTGGCGCGGGCGGGGGCAGTCTCCCTTCAAACCGAAGCGCCGGCGCTCGGCCCCGCGGCCGAGACGGTGCGAACGGTGAAACTCACCCGCGCACTTCCATCGCTGCTCGAGCGCGAGCGTGTGTTCGGCCGTGCGAAACGCCAACGAGAGGCCTACGAGGCCCTAGACGCTCTTGGGGGTGAAGCCGCCGAACAGCACCTGAGGAGCCAGCTTGGGTTCTCGGCCGCTGTGTTGCGAGGGCTGGTGAGCCGGGGAGTGGCGCGTGTCGAAGCACGGGAACGGCTCCGAGATCCATTCGCTGGGGTACACGAGCCGCTGCCAGACACCCCGACGCGGGCCCAACGGGAGGCCATCGGAGCCATCCACGCGCTCCCACCTGGGGGAGCCGCTCTCGTCTTTGGGGTCACAGGAAGCGGGAAAACGCTGGTCTATCTCGAGGCGTTGCGGCAGGAAGTGGACCGGGGCGGCGGGACGATCGTGCTCGTACCCGAGATTGCCTTGACGCCTCAGACGATTGCTCGCGTCCGTGGCGCGTTCGGCGATGCCGTGGCGGTGCTCCACTCGGGACTGTCAGATGCGGAGCGGGTGGACGCCTGGCGGGCCCTAGCGTCCGGCCGGCGCCGGGTCGCCGTTGGGGCTCGTTCAGCCGTGTTTGCCCCGGTGCCGAACCTCAGGGCTCTGGTGATCGATGAGGAGCACGATTCCAGCTATAAGCACGGCGAGGCGCCGCGGTATCACGCGCGAGACGTGGCCTTGCGGAGGGCACAGCTCGAGGGTGCTCGCACGATGCTGGGGAGCGCCACGCCGTCGCTGGAAACGTGGGCTGCCCGCGATCGGAGGCACACGATCCACCTTCCTTCTCGCGTCGCGGCGCGCCCCCTTCCGGCCGTGCAACTCATCGACATGCGAAAAGAGGATTGTGTGTCGGAGAGCGGGCCAATTCCTTGGTCCCGCACACTCGACGACGCTGTTGGGCAGACGCTCGAGATGGGAGAACAGGCTATCCTCCTTCTCAACCGTCGTGGATTCGCACACTTTCTCCAGTGCCCCGATTGCGGTCATGTGCCGGAATGTCCGTCGTGCAGCATCTCCCTGACGGTCCATCGGACGCCTTCGGGCTTGCGCTGCCATTACTGCGGTCACGTCGACGCCATTCCAGACAACTGTCCTCAATGCGGTCAAGGAACGCAGCGGACACGCGGGATCGGCACTCAGCATCTCGAACGCTGGCTAGCTGAGCGTTTTCCTCGGGCACGCCTCGCCCGAATGGATGCGGACACCACCTCCCGTAAATGGTCGCACGGTCGAATCCTCGATACGGTGAGGCGCCGGGAGGTCGACCTCCTGTTCGGCACACAGATGATCGCCAAGGGACTCGACTTTCCTGGTGTAACCCTGGTCGGGGTCGTCGACGCCGACACGGGACTGCATCTGCCGGATTTTCGAGCGGCCGAACGGACATTTCAACTCATCGCGCAAGTTGCGGGAAGGGCAGGCAGGGGCCCCGCCGGAGGACACGTCCTCGTACAGACGCGTACGCCCGAGCACTACGCGCTCGCCGCTGCCGCAGCCCACGATTTCGAGGGGTTTGCCGAGCGAGAGATCGATGTTCGGCGTTCGCCTCCCTATCCCCCGCATGTCGGCTTGATCAATGTGCTCGTCAGCGGGCCGGAAGAGCCGTCGGTGGCCACCGCTGCTGCCGAGGTGGCTGAATGGGTTCGTGAGTTGATTGCCGCTCGGGCGAACGGGAACGTGGAGGTCGTCGGACCGGCTCCCTCCCCCCTCGCGCGGATCAAGCGCCGTTGGCGGTGGCACATGGTCTTGCGGGCGTATGATCGCAAGTGGCTCGGACGGGTGGTTCGCTATGCGGCCGGGCGGGCGCCCCATGCAGGCCGGGGGCCAATCCGTGTGGTGTTCGACCGCGACCCCGTTTCACTCTTGTAGTGGCTTGAAAGGCACACACACGACCGGTATGTTCCGGCCTCAATTGTCGTCCTCGATGTGCGGTTCGCCCTATAGCGGTCCCGGTGTCACGGGACCGGCGTTCGAGGGAATGCCGAACGCCCATGCGAGCCACTACGGGTGGATGGAGTCAAATCCGATGGTTTCTTCTTGACCACGAGTCTCACGACGTTGGTGCGCACGAGCGGCGCGTGGCGCAGGCCTCAGGCGGATGGATTGTCCGCCGCGTGGGGTGACCCTCACCGCACAACCCAACAGGCGAATGGCGGATGATGAACACGCGAGATTTCGTGCATGCCTCGCGGGGATACGCCGAGCGATGGCAAGAGAAGTCCCGGTCGGCGTAGCTCGTCCCGCCCACACGGGTGTCGGGTGGGTCAAGGTGGCGCACTCGTTGGCCGATGCCATTCCTACGGGGGAAATCGAGAGCATATGGCTCTTTGCCCCCCTGCGACACGAAGATCGAGAATGGGGCACTGCAGTGGTCTCGCGTCGAGCCGAGGCCGGTCGGCGCCGGATATACACCGCCAGCTATGTCATCGTGATTGGTGGACCGGAACGGGGTCAGCACAAGATCGCCATCGAGGATGTGGGTGAGGGACCAGAGGAAATCCTCCACGAAGTGATCGCCGGGGTACGAGAGCGGGCTGGGGAGGTGGAGCCTCCGGTGGAGATCCCGGCGCAAACGTGGTTCGGAGACATGGGTGACGAATCCGTCTCCGACGCTTGACGGGACGGTGCTCTCCGCGGCGTGACCCTTTCATGCCCGAGGCAATGACCACTCAACGCGAGGACGCGACACGGTGCTAGATCCGCGACACTTTGTCCCTAGCCAAGCGTTCGTGACGAAGGGCGTTGGCCGCCACAAGGAGAAGTTGACGAGCTTTGAGCTCGCCCTTCGCGACGCGCGTATCGCGCAGTACAACCTCGTCCGCGTCAGCTCGATTTGGCCACCTCATTGCGGCCTGGTTTCTTGGGATGACGGAATCAAGATGCTGCAGCCCGGCCAAATCGTCTTTGCGGTTGTTGCGGAAGTGTCGACCAACGAACCCTCGCGTCTCGCAGCGTCGTCCATCGGCCTTGCGATCCCTGCCGATCCCAACCATCACGGGTACATCTCCGAGCACCACGCGTTCGGGCAGCGAAAGGAGCCGGCAGGCGACTACGCCGAAGATCTCGCGGCCAGCATGTTGGCCACCGTGTTGGGGGTGCCATTCGATCCCGATCTTGCCTGGGATGAACGGAAGGAGCAGTGGTTGCTGTCGGGTGAGATCGTCCAGACCACGAACATCAGCTGCACTGCAGAGGCGCAGGACGACGGCCGCTGGGTGACGGTGGTTGCGGCTGTGGTGTTCTGCGGGTGAACGAGTTTCGCGACCGCGGGCACCCCGACCGACTCCCGCCACAGCTCACGAAGCTGTCGTGGGCGCCGCCCGAGACCTTCCTCGGTCTCCCCGCTCGCGAATCGCCATTCGCCACTTCGTCGGTTGCTGTGCTGCCGATACCGTACGAGGCAACTGTGTCGTACATGGGCGGTACGCGATACGGACCCCGCAGCCTGCTTCACGCCTCGCGGTTCCTGGAAGTGTTTGATCACGAGCTGGATTTCGAGCCCTACCGGATTGGGGTGCACACCCTTCCGGAGCTCGTCGTATCCGATGCGGGTCCTGAGAAGGCGCTGGGGCAGGTGCGTCAGGCCGTCGACACACTGCTGGACGCTGGGAAGTTCGTCATCATGCTCGGTGGCGAGCACAGCCTTTCGGCGCCCGCCATCCTCGCCCATGCCGATCGGCTCGACGCAGGAGAACTCTCGGTCCTGCAGCTGGATGCCCATGCCGATCTGCGGTCGGAATACGAAGGGACGCCGTACTCACATGCTTGTGCCATGTACCACGTGCACGATCGAGCGCGGCTCGTCCCGGTCGGCATCCGTTCGCTGACATCGGAAGAACGTGAGCTCATTCGAACCAAGGAGATCCCAGTGGTCTTCGGGTATGAGCTCGAGCAGGACAACTGGATAGATCGGGCCGTCGGGGCGTTGGGCTCGAAGGTCTACATTACCGTCGACATCGATTATTTCGATCCCGCATTAGTTCCCTCCACCGGAACGCCCGAGCCCGGCGGCGGTTCGTGGTACCCAACCCTCCGTTTGCTGGAGCGCGTGTTCCGCGAGAAAGAGGTTGTGGGGTGTGATGTCGTGGAGCTCGCCCCCATCCCGGGGATAGTGGCTCCTGATGTGCTGGCGGCGAAACTCGTCTACAAGTTGATTGCGTTCTACGCGCTCACGCGGCACGATCAACGGGAACCTGCCGTGTAACCCACAGGTTGGTTGGGACGAAGATGGGTACGGAATCAGTCGGTCTTGCTGTCGCGTTCTTTGCAGGCGTCTTGAGCTTCCTCTCGCCCTGCGTGCTTCCCCTCGTGCCAAGTTACGTCTCGTTCATCACGGGACTCTCTCTCGACGAGCTCGAAAGTAAGCGTCGCGTGGCGTTCACCCATGCCGTGTTTTTCATTGCGGGATTTACACTCATCTTCTTGGCCCTGGGTGCCACGGCGACACAGCTGGGTCGCTTTCTCAACCAAAACTCCATCTGGCTGGAGCGGATTGGCGGTGCCCTGATCATCGTGTTCGGGCTATACCTCCTGGGAGTCTTCCGCTGGGGAGCGCTTGCGAGAGAGCGACGCTTCCACCTGCAGAACAAGCCGGTGGGGTATCTCGGCAGTACGCTGGTGGGTCTTGCCTTCGGAGCTGGGTGGACACCATGCATCGGCCCAATACTGGGGGCCATCCTTACCTACTCGAGTGTGCAGGCGAGTCTCGGCCAGGGGGTGGTGCTCCTCTTGGCCTACTCGCTGGGTCTGGCGGTCCCATTCCTCATTGCTGCCGCCGCCATCGAAAAGTTCCTCGAGTGGTTCAAGAAGTTCCGCCGCTACATCGGCGTCACAGAGAAAATCGCCGGTGGGTTCCTGGTCTTCGTGGGGATTCTGCTGGCGAGCGGGTATTTCACAATGCTCGCCGGGTGGTTGCAGGGACTGACGCCGGAATTCTTGCGGTCGAGGCTGTAACCACTCCCCACTCCCCGCCGAGGAGCAG
>JBDHFY010000574.1:0-35974 GCA_039590195.1 Gemmatimonadota bacterium
AAAAAACTGGCAATCTTCACACTCGTCCCCCAACTCCTCCGGTAGCACCGGCTCGGTCCGGACTTCGTAGCCAAGTTGCGTGTACAGTTCAATGGCTTCGTCGGCCCGGCGCGCATCAGCAACGAAGCGACGCTCCCATCCGGCGGCCTTGAGAACCGGGTCCGGCTCCAGTTGAGCCTCTGAGAGAAACCGTCGCGCTTCCCGCCCGACGATATTGCTCAGCGATTCCACTACGTCGGCGTCGAGTTCTCGCCTCGATCCGTCCCCGCCATCTTTTTTTGGCACTCGTCTACCTCCCGCCGTCACGCCTCGGCCGGCGCGCGTCTCACGTCGGCTCTTGTATCGCCGAGCTTCACGAGTCGGCGGTGTCCGAGGATCGCGGCCCCCAGCGCCGGCGTGAACTGCACCAGGTCACCCTCGGGGACGTTGACGGCAGCTCCCAGTTGCTCGCGGACGACGCGAACCATCTTATCGAAACGCATGATGCCACCAATGAGCGTGAACTCGGGTTCCATCTGAACCCGCTTCATCAGTTGCACCGACCGCCCAACCAATGACACGATCGCGCCGTGCATGATGTCGGCGGGGGCCACCCCTTCCGACAGATGATTGATCACTTCCGACTCAGCGAACACGGCGCAGACGCCGGATATGGGAATAGCCTCCTTGGATGTGGACACCAAAGGACCGATCTCCTCGGTGGTGTAGCCCATGTAGCGGGCCGTCTTCTCGAGAAACGCTCCGGTTCCCGCAGCGCATTTATCATTGAGACGAAACGATTTGACTTTTGCCTCGTCCGTCACGCGGCTGGCCTTCATGGTTTGGCCGCCCACGTCGAGAATTGTCCGCGTGTTGGGAAAGAAGTGGGCCGCCCCCCGCGCACTCGCTGTCAGGTCTGTCACCCGAACGTCACTGATGGCGGCCTGGTGCCGGCCAAATCCGGTGCCCACGATGTAGGCGATGTCCTCGGTAGAGAGTCCGGCGTCCGTCACCGCCTTCCGAAACGTCTGCTCGGCTACTTCGGTGAGTTTGAAACCGGTCGGTGTTACAGCCCGCCCTGCGATTTTGCTATCGTCGCTCAGAATGATCGCCTTCGTGTAGGTCGATCCGATATCGATGCCCGCGGTGTAGCTCATGGCCCTTCCTGTGTGGTTTTCGCCGGGACGCGGCTTGCGAGGATATGATCGAGCGCAAAGAGTGCGGCTCCCAAGGCACCCATGAAGTGCGATTCTTCACTCACATTGACCTTTAGCCCGAGCCGCTCGTTGAGCGTCTCTATCATGGCCAGGTTGCGGGCCACGCCACCCGTGAAGGTGACCTCCTCCTCGATCCCCACGCGGCGCAAGAGTCCGGCGGAGCGAGTGGCGATGGATTGATGTACACCGAGCAGGATGTCCTCGATTTTCTTGCCCTTCCCCAACCAGGAAAGCACCTCCGACTCCGCGAAGACCGTGCACGTCGTACTGATTTTGACGGGACGTTCGCCGCGTAGAGCCGTGGGGCCCAGATTGGCGAGCGGGATGTCCAAGGCGCTCGACGCGGCACCGAGAAAACGACCTGTGCCCGCCGCACACTTGTCATTCATGCAGAAGTCGACGATCTCCCCCACCCCAGACACACGGATGGCTTTGGTATCCTGCCCTCCCATGTCCACCACCGTCCGGGTGCCTGGAAACATGTGGACGGCCCCCCGTCCGTGACAGCTGATCTCGGTTACCTGCGTATTGCCGAACGTGACTTTGTAGCGACCGTAACCCGTGCCCACCACGAATTCCACCTCTTCTTCCCGCAGATCTCCCTCTTGGAGGGCCTCATGAAAGGCTCCCTCGGCGGCGCGCATGACATTGGCGCCTGTATCCGTGAGGGAGCGGCTGATGATCGCTCTTCCCTCGTCGATGATCACCGCTTTCGTCTGTGTCGATCCCACATCTACGCCCGCTGCATATGCCATATCTGACTCTTCCCTCCAGCTTAGTTCGTCATCTTCGTTCTCGCGCGTATTCCTCTAAGGCGAGCCGATAGCGGCCTGCTGTCTGCGCGTTGCCAGTCCCTCGAAGAACGCGTCAACACGGTTCTTGAGCTGGGCCTCGGACACGACACGACGATCCATCATGTCGGATTCCATGAAGAGGCTCGGGATATCCCGAGCTTTCATCAGCGCGCGCCGGTTATCCGCCAACCCCGTCGAAACCGTCCGGCAGCTCTTGATGGGATGATACACGATGCCGTCCGCTCCGTAGCCGTCGATCATGTCCGCGAGGATGTCCGTCTGAAAAAACATGCTGTCCATGGCATCCCGCACGCTGATCAGGAGCCCCTGTGCCAGGCTCTCCAGTGGCCGTGTGAGGTCGTACTGAAAACCTGTATTGGATCCGCCGGAGGCAAACCACAGGTAGGTGGAGCTGACGAATGTGCCGCCCAGCTCCGTGAACAACTCGTTGAAGCGCCGAAAGATGGGGTAACAAGGCACGCCTACGAAGAGGAGTCGATATTGTTCCTCGGTCAGCGTTCCGATCCCTCGGGCGGCCTTGTGTTCCATTTCTTCGACCAGCGCCTCGAAATATCTCCCGCCGGTTTCCGAGCCCCGAAATCCATTGGACACCCCGAGATAGATGGTGCCATCGGACAGCGCGTTGAACAGCGAGGGCCGACTCTGGTTCAGCTCGAGCACGCGTTTCCAAGAACGATTCATGGTATTCGCATGCTTCATGTTCTCCCGCAGGCGATCGATGTCGAACTTGATGCCGGTGATCCGCTCACAGAGCGCAATGAGTTCCTTGATCTGCGCCTCGACATAGCGGCAGTCGTTCTCGAAGTCATGGTCACCCGGCCATGTTTGCATCCCGGCCCCTCGTGTGCCAGGCACATCCAGGGTGAACACAGGACAGCCGTACATTCGCTCCCAGATCTCCGCCCACTTGATGTACGTGTTGCAGGCATTCGTGTACACCGCCACGGCGGGCTTCGGGATACGACCCATGGGCAGCGCACCGCCACGAAGTTGGGTCGCAACATCTGCCTTCACGTAGCCGCAAATGTCCGGGGAGTAGCCGTAGTCTTCGGCTTCATTCAGGTACTCGTGCGCCACGCGGCGAACGGCCGTTTGGAGGGAGTTGATCTCCGGAAAGATGATCGGAAAATCGAACACCCGCAGGAGCTCCGCTAAGCTGCCCATCACGAACACATAGGCACCCCGCCTGTCCTGCTCGGCGGCCTGCGTCAGCCCCTCGAACCAGGTGCGAAAGAGGTGCGCGCCATCCTTGTTGCCCCGCCCAACGATGTCACTGCCTGCTGCTATTTCGCCCATGACAGGTTCTCTCAATCGAACAAGAGGTTTTCTACAAAGGTCTCCAGCTGGATCTCGAGTTGATCAAAGCTGGTCATGTTCTCTTCGAATTCGCTGACAAAATACGGAACATTCTCTCGATCGAGAGCTCGTGTATACGCCACCTGCTCCTCGAGACCGGGCTCGCACATCTTGGCCGCGGTGACAATGGCGGCTTCGGCGCCGGCGTGCCGAATTCGGCGAACCAGCATCTTCTCCTTGGGTTTGCGCAAGTCGTGCTGCACCGGGCTGTAGGACGACGTTTCGAGATAGGCTTCCGCCAGCTTCTGCAGTGGGTCTCCGTCGACTGGCACGTCCTCCACTATCCAACGCATACCAATGAGGAGGTCGTCGTCCACGACGTAGCATGAGTGGTCAATCATACGGATCAGGTCCAGCGGCGGTTGTTCACAGAATCCGCCTTCGAACACCACGCGGACCTTGTCCTGTCGTTTGACCGATCGTTCGCGGATGAGGGGCAAGACGGTTTTGAGAAGCTGGTTATGCTCCTCTCGAGGAATCAAGCCGCCGATGGCCAGGAGCGCATAACTCTCATCAGCCGCGATCTGCCAAGGCGTTTCCCGGCGGATGGCATAGAGCTCTCTCAGAAGCGCACGGTTCTCGTTGAACACGCCTAGCGAACGACGCAGATCATCGTCACTGACCTGCCGATCCACCAGTGCCTCGATGCCGCGCTTGATACGGTCGTACTCCCCCCGAAGGTACTCGGCGGCGTGCGCGGAGTTGGCGTTCTGCGGAAGGTAGAGGATCTGGCAAGGGTATGAGAAGTTGCGCCCCCACACCCCTGCCAAGTTGCGCGCGGCATCGCAGATCGGATGAGTGACAAACATGTCCAGTTGAATTCGATCGCTCAGGGCGAGCTCCAGTGACGTCTTCAGGATCGAGCAGAGGTAGGACCCGAACCGTGAATCCGCCTGCGTCGTTTCTACGGACGCTCCGCGAACCTTGAATGGCAGCACTCCGGCGGCATGTGCGATCTCCTCAGGGAAGTACACCTGGAAATGTCCCACTACCCTGCCGCCGGCATCACGCCAGCGGCGCACCGTCGGAAAGTTGATGTCCTCGAGGAGTTCACGGCACTCATACAACACTTCGTCCAACTCCTTGTTACGCCACTCGGAAAAAACGGTGGGACGTCGCTCACTATGTGCGCCGTTCATCGATGCCTCCAAGTGGGCTTCCGTTTCTCGAGGAAGGCGCGCAGACCTTCCTCGGCATCCTCGGTCTTCATAAGCTCCTCGAGGTAGATCCCGCCGGCAGCGGCAAGCGCCTCGCTTCGACGGCTCGCCACACCACACCGCAAGGCTCTTTTTGTGGCGCGCAACGCCGCAGCACTGTGTCTCGCGATCCGCACCGCCAGCTCAGTGGTGGCCCGATCCACATCGTCGTCCGGCACCACCTGCCGCACGAGCCCGACCCGAGCTGCCTCTGAAGCACTAATGGAATCCCCGGTAAACACGATATCGGCGGCTGCCGCGCGGTCACAGCGGTCGGGAAGAAGAGCGCACGCGGCTGGTGGCAACACTCCGAGGAAGATCTCCGGTTGCCCGAACTGGGCACCCTCGCCGGCGATCACGATATCCACCACCTGGATCAGCTCGAAGCCCGCCCCCAGACACCTGCCGCGCACGGCCGCTACGACCGGGACCGGAAACGCATCGACGGCGGCCACCGTCTCCAGGAACTCGGGGATCAGCCCTTCGTAGTCGGGCGGGAGGTGCTCGCCCACGTCGGCGCCCGCCGAAAAGTGCTTTCCCTCGGCCGAGAACTGCACCACCCTCAGCGAGGAATCGGTCGCGAGGCTCGCCAGCTCCTGTCGCAAGCTCGCCAGGATGTCCCGAGTGAGGATGTTGAGCGGCGGATGGCTCAACACGAGCCGACCGATGCCATCCTCGACAGCCGCGTGAACAGCCACGCTCACACCTCCTGAAACTGCGGTGAGATCGCCCGGTAAAGCTCCTCGTCCCACGGGTGGCCCTGCGCCAGCATTTGTCTGAGTTTGATGAAGTCCACCTCGCGTCTGCCTTGCGGGCCTTCGTTGAACGCCCGGAAACCCGCCTTTGCCTCAGTCATCATGTTGAGGGCCAGCCACTCACGATTCGTCACGTTCGTGTTGTCCCAGTGCCATTGCTTGTGCTTGCGAAGGCTGCTCACCGTCTTCGACACGCATTCAGGCATCAACATCATGACCTTCGTACAAAGGGCTTCCACTGCTTCATCGAGTCGCTCCATATCGGATTCGGCCTTGGCGAGGACTTCCTTGGCGGCCGCTTTGTCCGGTCCTGTCTTGAAATCCCCGTACACGATGTTCCCGAACTCGTCGACGAACCGATCCGTCACCACCATCGGATTGGGAATCCACTTCCTGTTCAGCTTGAGCACCGGGACAACCTGGTTGATCAAACCGATGAAAAGCGCCTTGTGGGCACTCCACGTATCACAGAGGATGCCGCTTTCCATGGCCCGGGAGAAGCCGACGTACAACGGCAGGAAATCCGTGGAGCCGCCATCCGGTGCGGACCCGTGTTTTGGACCCGCCTGCCCGAAGCGGGCGGTATCGGCGGCAATGCTGAAGTCGCACGCCATCCCGATTTCCTGTCCTCCGGCGATGCGCATACCATTGACACGATTGATCACCGGTTTATCACAGCGCAGGATCGAATCCATCATGTCGTTGAAGAGGCGCATGTATTGTTTGTACTCCTGGGGATTGCCAGAGTAGTACTCGGCATACTCCTTCGTATTTCCCCCGGTGCAAAATGCTTTGTCGCCAACTGCAGTGAAGACACAGCAGACCACACTCCGGTTGACGCTTGCCTCTCGAAAGGCAAGGATGACTTCCTTGACTGCATCGGTGGTGTAGCTGTTGTACTGCTTGGGATTGTCCAGCGTAATCCAGGCGTTGAACAGGCCGTCAACCGGCTTCCCCGAGGGGTCTTTGGCAGGACGCAGCCCGTACTGGATCTCCGTGTACTCGTAGCCTGGCACGAGTGTGTGGTCCTTCAGCATAGCACAGCTCTCCGTGCGTCGCGGTTCAATGGCAAAGAGTTGAGGTCAGGAGGCCCAATCCGGAATCAGGATTGCTCGCTTGTCAATGTTGCGATCAGCAACCTCCTGGACGACATCCGGCGCCTGACTCATGGGGTACGCTTGAATGAACGGCGCCAGGGTAATCTCGCGCTCGGTCACCAACTTGAGCGCCTTCGGGTAGAACTCCGGCTTGCAGCCCCAGGTGCCCTGCACCGTGGCGTCAAAGGCCATCAGGTTGCTCAGCCGAAGCTCGGTCTTGGCCAAGGTGAAGCCGATGATCATGAGGGTCGACGCGAAGGTGAGCAGACCGTAGGCAGTCTCTTGACCGCCGGGGTGCCCGGAGCATTCAAAAATCTTCCAGCTGTGTCCTGCACATTGCCACGCCTTGGCCTGTGCTTTCACCTGCTGCTTGAGGGCTTTGAAATTCGTCTGGGAAGAATCAATGACGAGGTCCGCACCATGAGTGGCGACCAAATCGAGTCGTTGCTCGTCGACATCGATGGCAATCACTTGCGCCCCAAAGGCCGCTGCGATCTGCACGCAATAGGTGCCGACACCACCGACGCCAATTACGATTGCCAGGTCCCCCGCCTGCAGGCCGCTCCGAACGATCGCCTGGTACGGAGTGGTGACCGCGTCGGCAATCACGGACAGCTCGGAAAGTTCATACTCCCCCCTGTCCTCAACGGCGCATAATCCCAGACCCGGCGTCAGCACAAACTCCGCAAAGCCGCCATCGATGTCGTTTCCGGGCATGATCTGCTGACGGCAGATGTTCCCCCGCCCCCCCTTACACAAAACACATTCGCCGCAGGGAATCACCGCAGGGACGATCACCTCGCGACGCAGGAGGTCCTGCCACTTCGAGCCGGCCTCCACCACCGTTCCGCTAATCTCGTGCCCGAGCGTGAGCGGCAATGGCTTCTTTGTGGGTACGCCCTCCTTCCAAAAACCGATGTCCGTATGACACACACCACAACCGGCGACCTGCACCAGAACCTGGTCAACATCCGGCTCCGGTTTGGCGACGTCTTGAATCTTGAGAGGTGCTTTGACCTCATCGAGTTGCACTGCCTTCATGATGCACCTTTGGTGGCGCGAAGAATGTCCCGCACCGTCAACCCAACGATGAGAAAAATCCTCCACGGCCCAGTCGTCGTTGCTAGCGGCACGTCAGACCCCCGACCAGATGCTGTGCGAACTGCGCTCCGAGTTCGGGGGCGTGAATGGGGCCCTCGGGCCGGTACCAACGCGCAATCCAATTGATCGCGCCCAGGATGGCAAAGACGGCCATCTTGGGATCCACCTCCCGGAACTCCCCCGCCCGAATCCCGTCGACGATGAACTCGCGAAGCGCCTTCTCGTACTCGTCCCGCGCCGTGATGATCGCCGTCTGCCGCTTGCCGGTGAGAGCCGATACCTCAAAAGCGAGCGGCGATCCTTCCAAGGTCTCCGTCATCACCCGGACGTGCTCGCGGATCACAAAAGCCAATCGCTCGGACGCATGCTCGAAGCGCTTCTTGGCCTGCTTAAGGATACGCCGGACCTCCGCCAGAGACTCGCGGTGGCACTCATAGAGGATGGCTTCTTTGTCGGGGAAGTAGTGGTAGAGTGCCGTCTTCCGGACACCGAGCTGCTCGGCAATATCGTCGAGCGTCGTCGCGTGATACCCGTGCTCGCGCACGGCGTGAAACGCCGCACGGAGAATCTCGGCACGCCGTTTCCGTCGCTTTTCCTGGACACGGAGTGACCCTGTGGCGCGGGCGCCATTACCGGTCATAGACAAAGCCTCCGGCGGAAGGCAAATTTTAACGTACGTTCAAGTTTTGAACATTAAGTAGAATGTTGTCAACGCTCAGGTCAATTCATGAAGGCATCTTCATGTCAACTTTAAATATCGTTCAGCTGCGGAGGCCAACGGCAGCTGTCGACCCGCGTGACGGCTGGCGGAAGCCCACCGGCCTCCCAAACCAGAGCCATCTCTGCACATCCCCGGACTTGGGGGGTAATCCCGAAAGAGTGACGCTGGTATGGCAAAATGCAGCGCCTTACCCCGCCGGATGCGCGTTAGCGACAAAGGTTTGGGATCAGGGCTGGCGCCGCATATTTTAAGGGGCACACAAGGAAGCATCGGATGGCATCTGAGACACCTGACCAACCTGACAACCCGTTTGAGCCCGGTAACGGCCGCGGCTCGAATCCTATCGCCGTGGTTTCGACCAGGGCTGGCGTCCCGCTTCGAGTTGCCGCCATCGAGGATGACAGGACGCCGGAGCACATGGAGTGCATGGGGACCTTCTTCCAGGACCGGCTCATTGCCCGGAGCGCCGTCCCTCCCGAGGTGCTCGAGGAACTGGAGGCCCGCGACGTCTTCGCATCGCCCGTCAGACTCGGGCTGGCTGTGATGGAGGAGGATCCAGGCCTCCAGTGCCGGCTTTTTGCGCTCCTACCGGCCGCCCAGTTTCAGGAGACGGATGCGGAAGAGCCCTGGGCGCAGAGTGTCCCGCGCTTCGAGAAGGCGGAGGAGTCGGAGGAGACGGACGAAGACACCGTCGTGCCGCTGCTCTTGGGCCACATCGTGCGTTTCCGGCAGGATCGCAAACATCCGGACGACCTCCCTGCTGAGGCCGTGGACATTCTCCAGACGATCCTGTCCGACGACGACGGACCCTCTGAGATCGTGGATAAGCTCTTGAACGATCTGCGTGGGTGAGCCCAGACCAGCCTCCCAGAACCCCAGTTACGAGCTTCGGGCATACGGCCGCCTGCCCACATTGGGCGGGGATTCGCCTTTCCTGCCGGCTGACACTTTGGGATCTCCCCGACCCATCAGTCTGTTAAGTCATTGCAGCAAAATGAGATAAGACGTCCCGTCACCCGGTTGACGCCTCTTTTCCAGCAGGCCGATCCCACAACCTGTGATATAGATCATCGCCCAGGCCCGACTAAGGGCGCAGCGTAGAGCCGTTTCGCAACAGCCCGGGCCGTCGACCAGCGGTGCGGTCGTGTCCCGTTTCCGGGCCTTCCCCGTAAGGAGCTGACCCATGGTTCAGTCGATGCAAAATCTGGTTCCAGCCGAGTGGAGTGGGACGGTTGAGGTGCTCTCCGCTCCGATCGCCTGGGTCCCTGCTTGGCAATCGGCGTCTACACCCTCCCGTTTCGATCGGGGCGCGGCGGCTTCGTGACGTCGCTGCTGATGTCCTGGTGGGATGCGGGTAGAACGATCTGGTTCTTCTGGGCGGGTCTGGTCCGCGTGACCGTCGTTCTGGCCGGCTGGGCGTGGGGACTCCTGCGCCTGGGCATTCGAATGCTGGGAGCCGGAATCAAAGGCACGTTCCAAACCCCACTCGCGTTCCTGGATTGGACGTCGCGCAACTACTTCAAGCCGGGTGTACCCTGGGTGGCCTTCCTCGGTCTGATTCTCTGGTCGGCCGTCGAGGCGCTGGTGTTTACCTACACCCTGCGGCCTACGATGACCGAAGTGCTGGCCGGCATCACGGGCTTCGAGCCCGACCCGAGGTTTATGACGCCGATCCTCTGGATCTTTCTCTTCTTCTTGGTGCTGGGGAGCTTCGCGTGCGTCTACGCGCTCGCCGAGGCGATCCGGCAAAAGAGGCACGGCGAGATCCTCCAGATGGTGACGGTCGAGTTGTTCGTCATGTTCTTTGAGGTGCTCTTCCTCTACCGGGAGATGATCGACGCTTTGACCCCGTGGATCGCCCAGCAGTCGAACGAGGAGCTGCTCCTCGGATTGTGGTCCACTCTGGGGCTTGCCGCGTTTGGCTGGGTAGGCGTCCGGGGCATGACATGGTTCCTCTTCGGACGCTACGGGACGCCGGCGCTCCTTGCCGTGCTCGCCCGAGACACCATCAAACGAGAGGCCGGTGTTGCGGCACCTGTGCCATCGGCGGCTCGACCCGACGTCTGGCATGGACCGATTGCCGCCTTGAAGCGGGAAACCGAATGGTTCAAGAAGGAAGCCCGCTACATCTTCGAGCTGCTGTCGCTGCCGATCCTTCAGCTCTTTGCTGCGGGCGTCAACTTCGCGGTGGTCGCCGTAACCTCTCAGCCCATGTTCAGCCTGCCGTTCAGCAGCCTCGACCGGGTCCTGGCCGCGACACCGGGCTTCCCCAATCGGAAGCAGGCAAAGGCGGGGCCTAAGGGCGCTCAGCAGCGGCCGGCCCAGTTGCAGGAGGAGGCGGCACGATGAAGATGCACGCCGGATTCAGGTGGGCCGCGGCGGTGGCCTTAGTGGCCACCCTCCCGGCCTGCAGTCCCACCGACAACACACGTCAGCCGAGGTCCACGCTGGTTCTCGCTATCGATGTGAGCGGCTCGTTTCGGTCGACTGGACATTACGCCGACGCCATTGATTTTGCCGCTCACTACCTGTACGGCCACCTCAACGCGCTCGGTGAGCTACGGTCGCCAACCGCGGTGTTCGTGGGCTCCATTGGAGGCGAACGGCAGGGCGAGGTAAAATCGTTCCAGCCGATCCATGCGTTTCAGGGAAAAAGCGTGGAGGAAATCAAAGTCGCCCTGTCCGGGCAGTTTCCACCCCAGGACGCCTTCACGGATTTCAACGCATTCTTTGACCGTGTCGCCACACTCGTCAAACGGCAGGGATTGGTCCTAGCTCCACTAAATATCGTCGTCATCAGCGATGGGGTCCCCGACATTGCCGGCGGCGCCCCGGGCGACCCTGACGCTCGCTACACCAGCATCAAGCTGAACCCACTGGAATTCCTGTCCAGAAGCGTCACAGTGCGCCTGCTGTATCCCTCGCCGACCGTAGCGGTGTCGTGGGAGCGGCTCATCGAGCGGCGCCGGGTTCGGATGTGGACCGTGGACGATGAGGTCATGCACGGTTGGCGGGAACAGCTGCAAGGCGACCTTGACATGAACGAACAGGACCAGCTCTGGAAGTGGATGCTGGACAACGTCGACTTTCGGGTGAGGAGCCGGGTGCTGTAATAGCTATTAGCTATTAGCTATTAGCTATTAGCCGTTAGCTACTAGCTTGGCTATTACCTCACAAGTTGTTAGGTGTTAGGTGGTCACAAATGGACCACAAGGCGAGCGGTTCAGCAAGCGAACGCACGCGGGATTACACTAGGGGCGACACGAACGGACGGCTCGGAGGGGGCGACAAAGCGTCGCCCCCGTTCCTTTGAGCTGGTTGGTGAAGGGGAACAAAACTCAAGCGAGTGGCTAGTAGTCAGCCGAGAGATTGGCGCAGCCGCTCCTTTGCCTGCATCACGAATTTCACATGGTGCGATACCAATCTAAAGCGTTACAGGCCAATAGCTTAAACCGATACCACTCCCCGTGGCCGGGGCATCGCAATCCGTCCAAAACCGACTAGATTTGTTGGCGGGCGCACTGGGCGCCGAGGCTGTTGACGAAAAAACCAGACGAGTGACATGACGCTTGTGCTGCCTGTTATTGAAGAGTCTCACCTGTCCACGGAGAGAGTGGCACAACTTCAGGACGAAATCCGCTCGCTCGCTCGTGACCGCGACGCGGTGATCCTCGCGCACAACTACCAGCGACCCGAAGTGCAGGATGTGGCGGATTACGTGGGTGACTCCCTCGGACTCTCCCGCCAGGCAGCCCAAACGGAAGCCGACGTCATCGTCTTCTGTGGCGTCCATTTCATGGCGGAGACCGCCACCATCCTCTCACCTCAAAAAAAAGTCCTCCTTCCGGATCTGCGAGCCGGCTGCTCTCTTGCGGCCTCGATTACAGCGGAGGACGTGCGGCGGTGGAAGGCGGAGTTTCCTGATTATGCGAGCGTCGGCTATGTCAATACAGCCGCTGAGGTCAAGGCGGAGCTCGACTACTGCTGCACGAGCGGGAACGCCGTGGCGGTGATCGATGCGATCCCCGAACACCGCGGCGTGCTTTTCCTGCCAGATTTTTTCCTCGGAGCCCATATCAAGCGCCTGCGCCCGACTCGTCGCGTCGAGATTTGGATGGGTGAGTGTCACGTGCACAAGGAGATCAACGCCCGCACGGTGAACGCCCGGCGCATTGAACACCCGAGCGCCGAGGTGCTCATCCATCCTGAATGTGGCTGCGCGGGACAGGTGATCTACGAGATGGGACTTGGTGACGTCGATCCCGACGGGCTGCACATCACGTCAACCGAGGGGATGATTCGCCTCGCCCAGTCGAGCCCTGCTCCCTCCTTCATCGTGGCGACCGAGGTGGGAATCACACACCGGATGAAGCAAGTGGCGCCGGACAAGGAATTCGTGGCGGCTGATCCGGAGGCGGTCTGCGCGTTCATGAAGACGATCACGCTCGACCGAGTCCGGGACGCCTTGGTTCACGACCGGCACGTTGTGACGGTATCCGATGACACCGCCGAACAAGCTCGGGCCGCGCTCGATCGGATGGTCAGCATCGGTAGAGACGCCGTTGGAAGCTCTGAAGGCGCCGCCGCCGGCATGCCCTAGCGGTCCACCTCCCGCCCGGCGGACCTCTAAAGAACCGTCTCCTGCGAACCCCTCAATCCGCTTTCCCTGCACCGTTCCGGACCTCAGGTCGGCGCTTTAAGCCCTTCTCCCCGTAACGCTTCGTCAGTTCCCGCAGTCCCGCCGCCTCACCGATGATGGTCAGACGGTCACGCTCCATGAGCACCGTTCCTCCTCGAGGAACAATGGTGCGACTGGAGCGCCGGATGAGGGCGACGAGACTCCCTTGGGGCATGTGCAGGTCCTTGAGGGCGCGCCCAATGAGCGTTTCGGTCTTGGATCCTGCGGCAATCTCGAGAGACAGGAACCGCTCATCGCGCAGCAGCGTTTCCTTGAGATCCTGTTCGTCCCTGTCCTGAAGCCACTCGTCCATGAACTCCTCGTCCTCGATTCGGCCGGCCAGGTGGGCTAGAATCCGCAGGTGTTGGCCGGGATCCCGATCTCCGCTGACCAACAGAAACATCGCGTGAATCGGAGCCTGAGTCGCTCGGCGCGCCAACTCTTCCGAATCGACGTCGATCTCCACACCACCTCCGCAGCGGACTACCACCATCTCCGAGTGATCGAGGTCCGGCAGCCTGGTGTGTATCAGCGCCGCGCAGTTGGCGACGGGTATGCCACCCAACTCGATACAGCGGGTAAATCCTTCACCGACCTGCGCGGGAGACGCAGGGAGCCGGCGGGCCAGCAGGTCCGCGGCCTTCTCGACGATGCCGTTGAGACCGGTGGCCTTCGGAAGATCGACCACGAAAGCTCGAGCAACGACCTCGTCAAAGGGATCCTCCGCACGCGCCCCTTTCTCTTTTAGAATGTCACGAAACTCGCTATCGAGACCCGAAAACCGACGCCGTCCTAGACGCTCGAACACGTGAAAGATGGCCCCCCCGCGGGCGATGTGGGAACGTGCGTAGTAGTGATACCACGCAATGCCGACTGCCACGACACCCAGAATGAACAAGGCGGGCAGCCACCCCATCTCTGCGATGAGGAAGAAGGGGAACCCGATGCCAAGCGACCGAAAACCGGGATCATAGGCTTCGATCCCACTCTCGCGCATGACGATGACGGCAAAGTTCAGCAGTGCAAAAATGATGAGCTGCAGTGAGCTTGCGACCTTCGCGACGGCCTCGACGTCGAGGACGAGGAGAAACAGAACGAGGATCGCGCAAGTCGTCAGAATGGCCGCCACCGGCGTTTGAAACCGCCCGATGTGGGCCAAGCGCCCCGGAATCAGACCGTCACGGGCCATCGCCATAGGATAGCGCGACGCAGCAAGGATTCCTGCGTTGGCCATGGAAGCAAACGCCGCCAGGGCTGCCACGACGAGCAACAGGACGCCCATGCGGCTCGGAAGCCAGCTGAAGAACGCACCAGCCGCATCGGCAACGGGCGTCAGCGTCCCGCTCATGGTATCCGTGCCCAACACGGCGACCATGACATATACGCCCGCGACATAGATGACCGTGACGGTGGCCAACGACAGGAACATTCCCAGGGGGAGGTTGCGATCCGGATTTGTTACCTCCTCGGCCACGCTCGCTACCTGCGTCAGGCCAACGTACGATATGAAGACCAATCCGACCGTCTGCAGCAGGCCATCGAAACCGCTCGGCATGAAGGGCGTGAACCGGGTTTGATGGAGCTCCGTGACACCCGCCGACACCACCTCGGCAATGCCGTGGACGAGGAACAAGCCGAGAATGATCAGAAGGCCGGCGACGAGCGCCCGGAGCAACTTGGTGGATTCCTTTGCACCAACGATGTTCAGCGCGGCGAAGATGATCGTGAAGACCACGGCCACCGATTTCAGAGGTAGATCGAGAAAGAGCGAGAGGTACGCCCCCATGCCGATCAATGCAAAGGCGCTCTTGAGCATGAGAGCGATCCAGGTACCAAGACCACCCACCATGCCTACCAGCGGCCCCAGCGTGCGATCCAGAAAGTAGTAGGGGCCACCCGCCCTGGGCATAGCGGTGGCGAGCTCCGCCTGGCTGACCATGGCGGGCAGGATGAGAAAGCCTGACAGCAGGTAGGCGAGAACAACTGACGGACCGGCTTCGGCGGCGGCGATGCCCGGAAGCAAGAAAAAACCCGAACTGAACATGGCGCCCGTGCTTATGACATACACGTCGAGCAGTGTCGAGCAACGGCAAGGACTTGAGCGGTCGATAAAAAGAAACCATTCGATCCACGGGGAGAGCAAGAGGCATTCGCAGATTGCCAAGCTCCGGCTTCCGCGCGATCTTACGCGTCATCGCTGCTCGATCTGGAAACTGACTCGCGGCGGCGAGGACGGGACCCTTCTCCCGCACTATACCGGGAAAACCCCAATGAAACACTGGCGCCTTTTCTTCGCGATCTGCTTTGCCCTGACCACAGCTGTGCACCAGGCCGCAGCCGAGGTGGTTCGCATCGTCATCGACAGCCGCGGTGACGTGTTGAGTGGTCACTCTTTCGGTACGGCCGGTCCCTATGAGAAGATCACCGGCAGGATCTTCTTCGCCTTCGATCCCGCCAATCCCATGAACGCCCGAATCGCCGACATCGACAAGGCTCCTCGCAACACCGAAGGGCTGGTCGAGGCGTGGGCCAACTTCGTCGTGCTCCGCCCCAAGTATCCACCGGAACGCGGCAGCATCGCGTTGCTCGAAGTGAGCAACCGAGGCGGCAAGGCATCCCTCCGCTACTTCAACGGAGGTAGTTCGAGCCTCGATCCGACAACCGAGGATCACTTCGGTGACGGCTATCTGATGCGAATGGGCATCACGGTGATCTGGGTCGGCTGGCAACACGACGTTCCACTCCGGGACGGTCTGCTCCGCCTGCACGTCCCAGTCGCGGCTGACAGCGGGCCTCTCCAGGGGCTCGTTCGCAGCGACTGGACTGTGGATCGGGCTACAACCACTCTCGCCTTGGGCCATCGAGACCACGTCGCATATCCCGTCTCAGCCCCTGCGCATCCTGACAACGTCCTCACCGTGAGGGAGGGCCGAATGGCTCCCCGCACCGTCGTCCCCAGAAGCGAATGGCGGTTTGCGCGAGAGGAAAACGGGCGCGTCGTGGAGGACCTCACGAGCATCTACAGAAGAGAAGGCTTCGAAGCTGGGAAGATCTACGAGTTCGTGTACCGGGCGGAGAATCCAAAAGTGGTGGGGCTCGGGCTGGCTGCGATTCGCGACATGATGTCGTACGCTAAATACGATCCCTCGAGCCCCTTTCCCGTGCACCACGGCATCGCCATCGGCATCTCGCAGACGGGCCGGTTCCTCCGCCATTTCGTCTACCAGGGATTCAATACTGATGAACGAAGCCGGAAGGTTTTCGATGGATTGATGATCCACACGGCGGGAGCGGGAAGGGGGAGCTTCAATCATCGCTTTGGCCAGCCGTCACGGGATGCCCATCGCTATTCGGCGTTTTTCTATCCGACTGATATTTTCCCGTTCACGAGTCGCACCCAGACGGACCCCGAAACCGGGGCAACAGACGGACTCTTCTCCCATCAGCACAACCGCGATGACCTCCCCAACATCTTTTACACCAATACGGGGTACGAATACTGGGGACGCGCGGCATCGCTCATCCACACGAGCGTCGACGGGAAATACGACGTGGCGCTCTATCCGAACGAGCGCCTGTACCACATTGCCGGGGCTCAGCACTCACCGAGGGGGTTTCCCCCTCCCGCGGACGCGCAGCTTCCGGGCTCCACGGCCTTTCGCGGGAATCCAATGGGTTTTCTGGTCACCATGCGGGCCCTCTTCACGAGAATGACGGAGTGGGTGAAAGATGAGATCCCACCTCCTCCAAGTGCGCACCCACGAATAGCCGCGGGCAATCTCGTGTCGATTGACCGAGTGTCGTTTCCCCACATCCCGGGCGTCATCTTCCCGGGCGTCGTTCATGAGGCGTACCGAGCGGATTACGGCCCGCGGTGGCAAGAAGGTATCGTCGACCGCCAGCCGCCGACGCTCGGCGGCGCCTTCCCAATCCTGGTGCCCCAGGTGGATGAACTCGGAAACGAGTTTGGTGGTATCCGGTCCGTCGAGCTTGTCGCTCCGCTCGCCACGTATACACCATGGAACCTGCGATCCGGGTATCCTGGCGGTGTGCAGGAGCTCGTCGATTTCACCGGTACGTACGTACCTCTGCCAACTACCGAAGTGGAGCGGCGGACCACCGGTGATCCCCGCCCAAGCATCGAGAGTCTCTATGCCGGGTTGCACGACTATCTCGGGAGAGTCGAACGCGCCGCCAGCTCACTGGTCGAGCAGGGATTTCTCATGGCCGAGGACGTCCCGGCGGTCCTCGAACGGGCGGAGCAGGAGTGGGAATGGATTCACCGCCGCTGATGACCGCGGATCTACGAAATAGGCGCTGATCGTTCCGGCTCTCCCGAGCTGCAGCAGCCGAGCCCAACCACAGCCGAGAGCAAGAAGACTCGCTGCTGCCCCCACACAGTCTCCTACCGCGTGTGACGCAGGGGGGAGGGGGGAGGGGGGGGAGTATCACAGGTCGAAGCGTTGACCCCGCTCGGGAATCTGCACGTCAAGCGCCCCTTGCTCCTTCAGGCCTGCAGCAAGGGCTGACGCACTCTCCTCCTCGCCGTGCACTAGAAAGATGTGTTTCACCCTTCCCTTCGACTGGATCCGCGAGGCCCAACCCAAGAGTTCGGTACGATCAGCATGGGCGCTGTATCCCTCTGCTTTCCGAATGCTCGCGCGAATTTTGCATTGCTTGCCGTATATCGAGACCGGATTGCTTCCCTCCAGAATCTTTCGCCCGAGGGTATGCTTCGCCTGAAAGCTCACGAACAACACGGTCGACGTTGGGTTTACCCCATGATTCCGCAGATGGTGGAGGATCCGCCCCCCTTCACACATCCCTGACGCCGCGATAATGACCGCGGGACCCTTGCGGTTGTTGAGCTCCATCGATTTCTCGGCGCTGCGCACGTACTGCAGCCGTGTGAATCCCAGCGGATCATGATCTGAATCCGTGAGGAGCGTTTCCAGATATTCTTCGTCGGCGCATTCCGGGTGCATCCGGAACACCTCGGTCGCGTTGATCGCCAGCGGACTATCCACGAACACGTCGACCTCCGGGAGCTCGCCGGCCTCCCACAATTGGTTGAGACGGTAGACAATCTCTTGCGTGCGCCCGACGGCAAACGCGGGGATCAGCAATTTGCCGCCCCGACGCACCGCATCCGCCACTGTGTCTCTCAAGAGCTTCCGCGCCTCTCCGCTTGATTCGTGCAAGCGAAGTCCGTAGGTGCTCTCCATAATCACGCAGTCCGCCTCGTCGGCGATCTGTGGATCTCGAAGGATGGGAAGTCCCTTGCGCCCGATGTCCCCGCTGAACACGAGCCGAGAAGTGCGCCCGGCCTCCTTCGCATCGAGCACGATGACGGCGGAACCAAGGATGTGGCCGGCGTCGCGAAACCGGACGGTGACACCCGGAACGGGTTCAAAGGGCTGATCGTATTCGACTGAGCGAAACCGCTTGATCGTGGCCAGGGCGTCATCCTTGGTGTAGAGGGGCTCGAAGGGCCTCTTGCCCTGTTTGACCCGCCGCCGGTTCACGTACTTCACATCGCCTTCCTGAAGGTGCGCCGAATCGGCGAGCATGTATGAGCAGAGATCACGGGTTGCCGATGTGGAGTAGATGCAGCCGCCGAACCCGGCCCGGACCAGGGATGGCAGGTTACCACTATGGTCGATGTGCGCATGCGACAAGACGACGACGTCGATATCGGCGGCGTTGAACGGCAAGTTCCGATTCAATTCGAAGGCTTGTTTGCGCCGACCCTGGTACAGGCCACAATCGAGCAGGATCTTGCTACCGTTGACCTCTAGAAGATGCATGGAGCCCGTCACGGTGCGCGCCGCTCCCCAGAACTGTATTATCATACGCCTCATTCCCATCTGACATAGTTCGAGTTGGACTGGTCGCTCGAATGTAACACGGAGGAACGTGGGCTCGCTCCTGCGCCAGAGGGCCTGCAATTGTTGTACGGCGATTCGAGTGACAGCAGGCCGCCTCTCCTCGGCCGTGCCACCCCCAGACCGGCAAGCGTCTCTCATTCCACCGTCTTCTTGCCGGATATCCTTTCACGGTACAATTTATAGTGACTCGCTACCGTAACCCTATGCTCTGCAAGGCAGGTATGCTCATGGCCCCGCTGCATCGCGGTACCTGGACCACCGTCGCTTCCGTGCTCGTGCTGCTCTATGGCAACACGCTTGTTGCGCAGCCTTTATCACCAGACAAGCAGGTGGCGCTCGACAAGGCAAACGAACTAGCGCCCGACATCGCGCACATGGCTGCAACGCTGTGGGATTACTCCGAGACTGCCATGCTCGAGGAGCGCTCCACAGAGTTCCTCGCCAATCTCTTGGAGGACGAAGGCTTCACGCTCGAGCGCAATGTGGCGGAGATGCCGACCGCGTTCACCGCGACGTACGGGAGCGGACGTCCCATTATCGGCATCCTTGCCGAATACGACGCCCTTCCCGGCGTGGGGAACGCCGCCGTTCCACGGCGTCTCGTCCGCGCTGACGGTGTGACCAGCGGGCAGGGGTGCGGCCACAACCTCTTTGGCGCGGGTTCCGTAGGGGCGGCCATCGCCCTCAAACGAACCATGGAGGCGCAGGGCCTCCGCGGAACGATTCGATTGTACGGCACTCCTGCCGAGGAGACCGTCGTTGGAAAGGTATATATGGCTAAGGCGGGGGTATTCGACGACCTCGACGCCGCCCTGGAGTGGCATCCGAATCTCGACACCCGCACGGGCAACCAGCCCGGACGGGCGTTGAACAATTTCACGGTCGAGTTCTTCGGGCAAGCGGCCCACTCTTCCGCCGACCCGTGGAACGGTCGCAGTGCACTAGACGCCATCGAGCTCATGAACCACGGCGTGAACATGATGCGGGAGCACATCCAACCGACCGCCCGTATCCACTACGTCATGCCCTCCGCCGGCGAAGCGCCCAATGTCGTGCCCGAGTACGCCAAGGTGTGGTATTACGTGCGTAACGTGGACCGTGAATCTGTGCAGGCGAACTACGAGTGGATTCTCAAGATTGCCGAAGGTGCCGCCCTGGCAACACGTACCACGCACAAAGTGACGTTGATAACCGGCGTCCATGAGATGCTCCTCAATCGCCCGCTCCAGGAAGCCGTACAGCAAAATCTGCAACTCGTTGGCGCGCCGACGTTCACGGAAGAGGACCACGCGTTCGCCCGAGCCCTTCAGGAATCGCTCGGTCTCGAGGCGCTCGGACTGGATGTGGAAATCAAACCGCTGGCCGACGAACCCGAGCCCGTGAGTGGCGGTTCAACAGATGTGGCGGAGGTCAGTTACATCACACCCACCGCCGGCTTCAATGTGACCTCAGCCGCAGCAGGCGTGCCGTGGCACAGCTGGGCGACGGCGGCGTCCCATGGAACGGAAGGCGCGCCACACAGTGCCAACGTCGCGGCCAAAGTTCTCGCCCTCACCGGTGTGGACCTCTTGACGGACGCTTCACTGCTCCAGCGAGCTCGGGAGTTCTTCGAGGAGACCACCGGCGGCGCGCGCTACGAGTCGCCGATTCCGGTTGATCAAGCGCCGCCAGTACCGGGAAGATAGCTAATAGCTGATAGCTATTAGCTATTAGCTGTTAGCTGTTGGCTGTAGGGTTAATGGCTAACAGCTAATAGCTATCAGCTATCTATAAAACAGATTCACCAAGACCATCGAGACGATGGGCACATAGGTAACCAGCAAGAGTACCGCCGCCAATACGGCCACGAAGAACACGTTCACCTTGCTGACCTCCCAAATATCCGCCTTCGCCACCGAACACGCGGTGACGAGCACACTCGCCACGGGCGGCGTCTGCTGGCCAATCCCCAAGTTGAGGGTCACGATGAGGCCGAAGTGCACCGGATCGATACCAGTTGCGTGCACCAGGGGCATCACAATGGGCACCACCAGGATGATCGCAGCGGCGGAATGCAGGAACAGGCCAATGATGAGAAAAAAGACGTTCAGGAGAGCGAGAATGAGCAATCGGCTGTCGGCAAACTCAATCAGCCCCTGTGCCACTCGTTGAGGTACCTGGACCTCCGTGAGATAATTGCCGAGCAGCGCCGAGGTTGCGACGAGGAGCATGACGATGGCCGTCTGCACACCTCCGTCAATCAAGGCTTGGCGGAGTTTCCGCCACTCGAGCTCTCGGTAGACAAACAGGCCGAGCGCAAAGGCCGCCACGACGGCCAAGCCGGCCCCCTCGGTGGCCGTCACCCAGCCGCTGAAAATCCCTCCGAGGATGATCACCGGCAGCAGCAACGCCCAACCCGCTTCCCTGAAGGTCATCCAGAGCCGGCGCAGGCGGAACACTTCCTCGACCGGGAAGTCGTGGCGCACCGCTAAGGCGTAGGCCACGCCCATCATCAATACACCACCCAGCACGCCTGGGATGATCCCTGCGACGAACAGTTCCACTACGGAGCTGCCCGAGATCACCGCATAGAGGATCATGGGAATGGACGGCGGAATGATCACGGCAAGTGTCGCCGCGGAAGAGGTCACCGCAGTGGCAAAGGGCGTGGAGTATCCCTTTTGCTTCATGGCGGGGATCAAGATGGACCCCAACGCTGCCACGTCGGCCACGGCCGAGCCGGAGATCTCGGCAAAGAAGAGCGACGCCCCAATGGTAACCATCGCCAGGCCACCCCTGACGAAGCCGAACAACGCCGACGCGAACGCAATCAAGCGCCTCGATATCCCGGACACGTTCATGATGGCGCCAGCGAGGATGAAGAGGGGGATGGCGATCAACGGAAACTTCGTCGTACTGTCGAAGAGGACCAGCGCCACGTTCGGGAGCGTCTCGAGACCTGACGTCATGGCCATGGCGAGGGCCGCGATGATTCCCAGGGCAATGGCAATCGGAACGTCAATCACCACAAGCGCTAGCAACCCCACAAACATGAGGAGGAGTGTCATGGCACTCCCTCCTCACCGGTACCAGCGTCGGGCTCCCCGAACACCCCATACAGGCTCAGCAACTCCGCTATGATGAAGAGCACAGCTCCGATGGGAATCACGGACTGTGTGAGTTGCTTCGATACCGTGGGGATGCTGATGAGATACGTGCCTTCCAGGATCGCAGACACACGCAATCCGGCCCATGCGGCCAGGGCAAAGAAGCCGATCACGGCCACTTCCCGCACCACGAGCAGGGGAAGTTGCAGTTCACGACGGATGGCCTGCATCACCTTCGGAAACCCGATGTGGCTGCGCTTCAGAGCCGCGAGGCACGCGCCATAGTAGGTAACCCAGGTCAGCAGGATGGACGCTACCTCATCGTACCACACGAGCGCCGCACCTACCTTGCGGAACACGACCCCGACGACCACGAGTACTGCCAACGACACCATGATGGCGATGACGAGCACCTCGAGGAAGCGCTCGAAGACGTTGCGGATTTTGGGAACCGTCAATTCAGTACCGATGCGACCGAATCCAAATTGAGGGGGCGCTGGCAGGCAATTGCCCCAGGTCTGCGCTGAAGGTGCGGGGATTTCCTACTGATTGGCAAGAGGCAGGACCCTGTCCACCAACTCCCTACCACCCGGCACCGCGTTGGCGAACTCCTCGTACACCACACGACTGGCCTCGAGGAAAGGCTCACGGTCGGGTTCGTTGATCACCACCCCAGAAGCCCTGAACGTCCGCAGCAGCTCGGCATCCATCTGTTCCGCCGTGGCATACACAAACTCCCGCATCTCGCCGGCCACCCTCTCGATGACTTCACGAACGTCTTGAGGAAGCCTCACCCAGCGACTCGAGCCGACGGTCAGATACGCCGGGCTGTACACGTGGCCGGTGAGGGAGAGAAAGTCTTGGACTTCGTGGAGCTTGCCGCTGTAGATGTTTGCGAGAGGGTTCTCCTGTCCGTCCATCACGCCGGTCTGCAACGCGACGAAGACCTCAGAGAACGACATCGGAGAAGGATTGGCGCCCAGTGCCTGGAAGAGCTTGATGCGCCAGGGGCTTCTAGGAGTGCGCAATTTGATGCCCTGGAGATCCTGCGGCACCGTTATCGGGCGGACGTTGTTGGTGAGATGCCGGAAACCGTTCTCCCACAGGGCAAGAACCTTGTACCCTTGGGCCTCAGCGAGTGGCGCGAGCTCCGGCCAAAAGACCTCCCGCTCAATGCGTAGCATGTGGTCCCGGTCCCTGACGAGGTAGGGCATCTCGAAGAGGGCAAACTCGTCGATGGTCGAGGACATCACAGTGGACGTGAGGGTGATATCGATGGTGCCAAGCTTCAGCTTTTGGAGAAGCACTTCGTCGTTGCCAAGCTGACTCGACCCGAAGGTCACCACCTGGGCGCGTTCACCCAATCGCTCGTTCACCCGTCGGGCAAACTCCCCGATAATCACATCGTACAGCGAGCCCGGCGGCCCCACATGGGCGAACTTGAGTTGAAGGGTCCCAGAGCCTGCACCGCAGGCAGCAATACTCAGGGTCAACGCTATAGCAGCGCTCCCACCGAGAACGGCAAGCGATCTTGCCCACTCCCGACTCCCCGCGCCCTGCTCACGCTCTTGCACCTTCATCACAAGCCGATCCTCAATTGCCTCCGAGGTAGTCCAGAGCGGCTGCCACGCCACCCGGAGAGTGCGGCATCTCCGCCGCCCGCAGGCCCATCTCAATACCGCACAAAGTGCCGGCAAGCATGAGATCATTAAGATCCCCGAGGTGGCCGATGCGGAACACCTTTCCTTTCAGCTGACCGAGCCCGTTGCCCAAGGACATGTCGTACCGGTTCAAGATGACTCGACGCAGCTCGTCTGCGTCGTGGCCCTCCGGAACCAATACCGCCGTGATCGAACTGCTGTAGTTGGCCGCGTTCGCGCAGAATACCTCCAAGCCCCAGCCTGCCACCGCCGCACGCGTCGCCTCGGCAAGCCGGTCGTGCCGCGCGAACACATTCTGCAGACCCTCTTCGTTCAGTGTCGCCAGGGCCTCGTGCAGGCCGAACAGGAGGTTGGTGGCCGGCGTGTAGGGGAAGAACCCGCGCTCGTTGAACGTCGTCATCTCCGCCCAATCCCAGTACGATCTGGCGAGTGCCGCCGATTCGCCCGCGCTCAGTGCCTTTTCGCTCACCGCATTGAAGCTGAGACCTGGAGGAAGCATGAGCCCCTTTTGCGAACCGGCAACGGTCACATCGACACCCCACTCGTCATGCCGGTAGTCGATGGAGGCCAGTGACGAAACCGTGTCCACCATCAGTAGCGCGGGGTGGTCCGCGCCATTCATCGCTTCCCGCACCCGTGCAATGTCGCTGGTCACGCCCGTGGAGGTCTCATTGTGCACAACAAGGACCGCCTTGTAGACGTGCTTGCGGTCGTCGCCGAGCTTCGCCTCGATCAGGTCCGGATCCACTGCCCGTCGCCAATCTCCAGGGACGAAATCGACATCCAACCCCAAGCGCGTCGCCACACGACACCAGTTGCTCGCAAAGAACCCATGGTCGAACATCAAGATCCGGTCGCCAGGGGAGAGGGTGTTCACCAGCGCTGCTTCCCATGCGCCGGTCGCCGAAGAAGGGTAGACGAATACACGCCCAGCAGTCTGGAAGACCGCCTTGAGCCCCTCGAGCAAGTGGGAAACCAGTTGAACGAACTCAGGCCCTCGATGGTCGATGATCGGCCGGTCCATCGCCCTGAGGACACGGTCGGGAATATTGGTGGGACCCGGAAGTTGCAGAAAATGCCGACCGCTTCGGAACGTCACTGGGCATCCTCTCTGACACGTGAGCTGTGAGCTGCCAGCTGTTAGCTTTACATCTAAGCTTTCACCGCCGAGTCACATCGCCTGCGTCCCATCCTTGGGCAAGGACGGCTAGGCTATCTTCGACATGCTATGGCTCAATCCAATCACCGAATAGTGAGCGGCGCCTTCGCCGCACGGCTGCGACGGGAACTCGAAGGCGAGGTCTTGTTCGACCGCTTCAGCCGTGGCCTCTACAGCACGGATGCGTCCTTCTACCAGATCGAGCCGGTCGGGGTGGTGGTCCCCAGAACCGAACAGGATCTCACACGGGCGCTCCAAGTGGCCTGTGACGCGGGCATTCCCGTCGTGCCCCGGGGCGCGGGGACCTCCCAATGCGGACAGACCGTGGGCGAGGCACTCGTCATCGACACCAGCAAACACCTGACCCGTGTCGTGGATTTGGACGTCGATGCGCAAATCGTCGTCGTCGAGCCGGGGATCGTGCTGGATCAGCTCAACGCGTGGCTTCGGCCCCACGGGCTGTTCTTCCCGGTGGATGTCGCGACCGCGAGCCGGGCCACCCTGGGTGGCATGGCCGGCAACAACAGCGCCGGGGCACGGTCGATCCGCTACGGCCTCATGGTGGACAATGTGCGGGCCATCGACGCGGTGCTCACCGATGGAGCGCGGCTCCGCTTCGGCGAAACGCCCGGAAATCTGGCGGATCTGCCACAGGACAGCAATGGCACCTCCGGCCCTGGGGCTTATGCGACCCAAAACCCCCGGTATGTCGAGCTCGTTCGAGCGGTGCGCGCTTTGCGTGAGCGGGAGGGGGACGAGATCGCCAGGCGCGTCCCTACCGTGCTTCGCCACGTTGCCGGATACAACCTCCACCGCGTCTCGCCGAACCGGCACAATATGGCGGACCTCTTGGTGGGTTCCGAAGGCACGCTCGCCCTCTTCACGCGCCTTCATCTCCACCTCCACCGCATTCCGCCGCACAAAACTCTGGGAGTATGCCACTTCCCAACGTTCCACGAGGCCGCTGATGCCGTCCAGCACATCGTGGAGCTCCATCCGGCCGCCGTGGAGATGGTAGACCGCAGGCTCATCGAGCTTGCTCGGGCGAACCCCGCCTTCCGCGGGTCGGTAGACCGCTTCGTCGAGGGCGAGCCCGAGGCCCTGCTGCTCGTTGAGTTCGCCGGCGACGAGCAAGATGAGCAACTCCGATCGCTCGACCGTCTCGAGGAGCTCATGGGAGACCTGGGCTTCGCCGCGTCGGTGGTCCGGGCCGTGGAGCCGGGTCTTCAGCAGGAAATCTGGTCGGTTCGCAAGGCCGCTCTCAACATCGTCATGTCAATGAAGGGCGATCGCAAGCCCGTGTCATTCATCGAGGACTGCGCCGTTCCTCTGCAGCATCTCGCCGAGTACACGGACCGGCTGACGGAGATATTCGGCAAACATGATACAAGCGGGACCTGGTACGCTCATGCCTCGGTCGGCTGCCTGCATATTCGTCCGATCCTGAACCTGAAGGACGAGAAGGACCTCAAAGCAATACGAGCCATTGCAGCCGAGGCCCACGCGATGGTCCGCGAATTCAAGGGTTCACACTCCGGCGAGCACGGCGATGGCCTGTTACGCTCGGAGTTTATCGAGCCAATGCTCGGCAGCCGGCTCGTTCGGGCATTTGAAGAGGTCAAGGATGCCTTTGACCCTGCGGGCATCCTCAACCCGGGGAAGATCGTACGTTGCCCGCGGATGGACGATCGATCCCTGTTTCGGTTCCCGCCGGATTATGGACCACGAGAGCTGAACTGCGCGCTCGACTGGTCCGCGTGGAACGGGTTGGCCGGTGCCGTCGAGATGTGCAACAACAACGGCGCCTGCCGGAAATCGAGTCCTGACGTCATGTGTCCATCCTATCGGGTCACCCATGACGAGAAACACGTGACCCGCGGCCGCGCCAACACTCTTCGGCTGGCCATCAGCGGACAACTCGGCCCGGACGCGCTCTCAGCGGACGCCATGTACGAGACGATGGACCTGTGCATCGGCTGCAAGGGGTGTAAGCGGGAATGCCCAACGGGCGTCGATATGGCGCGGATGAAAACCGAATTCCTTTATCAGTACCGGCAACGTCACCGGATGCGGATGAAGGATCGCCTGGTGGCATATCTGCCGCGGTACGCCCCGTGGGCCGCTCGCATACCGGCCCTTTCCAACGTGCGAAACCACAGCCGTCTGCTGGCCGGCCTTGGCGAGCGGATGGCCGGACTTTCGGCTCGGCGCAAGCTGCCGGCGTGGCGAAGCGACTACTTCGGGCACGCAGACAGCGGGGCCGATGCGACCAAAGGACACCACGGGCCGGAAGTGGTGCTCCTCGTGGATACGTTCAACACCTACTTCGAGCCGGAGAATGCCCGAGCCGCACTCAAGGTCCTCGATGCGGCGGGGTATGACGTGATCGTGCCACACCCCGAGGACGGCAAGCGGCCGCTGTGTTGCGGGCGGACGTTTCTGAACGTCGGGCTCGTTGATGAAGCCAGGGCGGAGGCGCAGCGCACGCTCGAAACCCTGAAGCCGTACGTCGAGCGCGGCGTTCCGATCGTCGGGCTGGAACCCTCATGCCTCCTCACGTTGCGCGATGAGTTCACTGCAATGCTTCCCGGAAGCGACACCGCCAGACTAGCAGCCGGCGCGGCGCTGTTCGAGGAATTCCTCACGGCAGAGGATCAAGCCGGGCGGATGAACCTCTCTCTCTCCTCGCTTCCCACGAAGCAAATCTTCGTACACGGCCACTGCCATCAGAAGGCGTTCGGTGTGATGGAGTCAGTCAGACGCGTACTGGGCTGGATTCCGGACGCCCAAGTCCGGCTCATCGAGTCGGGCTGTTGTGGCATGGCCGGGTCGTTCGGCTACGCTGCCGAACACTACGAGCTTTCCCTACAGATGGCAGAACTCGAGTTGCTCCCAGCCATTCGGGAGGCAGGTCCAGACAGCTGGCTGGTGGCGGACGGCACGAGCTGTCGGGCACAGATTCTGGATGGTTCAGGACGAGAGGCGGTACATGTGGCAAGAGTGCTCGAGGCGGCACTGGGGTAGGGCCGGTTGCCGAGCGAGGCGCTGCCGCCGCATCTCCTCCCGTCGACAGGCTGCTGTCAGAAGTAGGCCCGCCGATAAACGCAGATGAACGCGGATCCCCACCCCTCACTGTGGGGGTTGGTCACTGCTTTTTCACCTCCACCCAGTGGGTCAATGCGTTCCCCACGCGATTGGCGCGGCGCGATATGGCTACCAGCGAGCCGTGGAGCACGTTGCCCTGCAGCTTCACCTCGAGGTGGAGATCGTAGGGTCGCCGGTTGGCATCCTCTGTGCCGATGTCTCCCATCATGCGACCCCGCAGGTAGCCATCCTCGAAACTCGGTTCGTTCACGAGGGTCCAAAGCTGGTCACCCAGGCGGGCAGTGATGTACGACTCATGAATCTCGAGAATAAACGGAATATCGCCGTTGTACGTGTGCACCTCTCCGCGCCACGTGCCGCGAAGCTTCCCTTCGGCCTCGAATCTCGCCGACTCGCCGTCCGGTCTTCCGCTTGCCGTCGCGGCAGGCGGGGCCTTGTCCGGCAGCAGGACGGCTAGGATCTCACGTAGGATCTGACCAGGCCACCGGCTGCTCGCATTCGAGAGCACGGTAATGGCCACGTTTTCAGCTGGGGCAAGCACCAGGATCGTGCTGACGCCTCCCATGCCCCCGCTGTGACTCACAATTTCGAGTCCCCGCCCGTTGACCGAACTCGCCCAGCCGATGCCGTATCCACGTTGTGGACCGGTCTTCACAACCGGTTGCTGCATCATCTCGATCGCGGAGTCGGAGATGATGCCCCGCTGATCTACAAGGTCGGCGTTGAGGTGAAACATGGCGAACCGGATGAGATCGTGAGCGCTGCTGTAGACGGCAGAGCCTCCTGGATGGTCAAAATCGTAAAACGGGATTGGCGTGCCGTCCTCGGCGTACCGAATCGCTTGGTACTCCGCGAGGCCGGGACCGATATCCACGGAGGTTCGAGTCATCCCCAAGGGAAGAAAAACTTCCTCGCGCATGAAGTCAGGATAGCTCTTGCCCGAGACCCGATAGATGACGTAGTCCAAAATGCCGTACCCCAGGTTCGAGTACTTGTAGCGCTCCCCCGGGGCCGCTACGAGGTTGGCATACCGACGAATGGTTTCGTCCATAGGCGGGCGCGGGTACGGCTCGTCTTCGTAGAAGAATTGATAGTGGAGGGGCAAACCTGCGGTGTGACTCGCGACCCGTCGCACCGTGGCATCAGCCGCGTCACCGACCCGGGCATTTAGCTTGGCCTCACCGAGGTAGTCGTTGACGGGACGGAGCGGGTCGATGGCGCCCCGCTCCACCAACACCATGAGCCCGGTTGCCGTGATCGGCTTGGAGATCGACGCCAGGGAGTACATGGTGTGCTCCGTCGCGCGGACGCGCCGCTCCCGATCCGCCCACCCGAATCCCTCTTCCCAAATGATCTCACCGTCACGCGCCACGGCGACAGCGATGGACGGAATCCCCTCATCCACCAGAATCCTTTGAATGTGCGACCGGACCCCGTCGAACTGGGCTACGGCCGAGTCCGGCAGACAAAGCAACGCCAATGACGCCGCCAACGCGAATCGCAGGACGCATCTCCACCTCGACACTGTCATGCTCCTTCGAAAGTGAGATCGACCGACCCTAATCTGCCCGCCGAGTCATGATCCCTGCAAGCCTCTCGACGCACCCATGCGACACCGGCATCTTAGGGTCAAAGCTCACCCCGATCGCTCTTGGCCCAACAAGGGGAGGAACCATGGCGCCGCTTGGAATATGGAACACAACCTCATCGGGACTCATGGCAGTGGCGGTTCTTGCCACCGCTGCCCTGGCCCAAGACCGTCCCCGAGCTCGAGACCTGGGTGTACCTCTCGAAGGCGCTCCAGGTCCGCTCAACGCCATCACCGACGTACCGGGCGTCGAAGTGGGACACGCGACGATCACCCGGGGTGAGGGACGACGCGTTATGGGTCAGGGTCCCGTCCGGACCGGCGTCACCGCCGTGCTTCCTCGCGGGAAAAACAGCTTCGCCCCGGTGTTTGCAGCGTGGTTCACCATGAACGGCAACGGCGAGATGACCGGGACGACCTGGGTCGAAGAATCCGGCTTCCTCGAGGGCCCGGTGATGATCACCAACACTCACAGTGTTGGGATCGTCAGAGACGCGGTCATTGACTGGATGGTGACCAGACAACGACAGTTTGCGTGGGCGTTACCCGTCGTGGCGGAGACCTACGACGGGGCGCTGAACGATATCAACGGCTTCCACGTGAAGAAGGAACACACGTTCGAGGCCCTCGACGGTGCCGCGGGAGGGGTGGTTGCGGAGGGAAATGTGGGAGGCGGCACCGGCATGCGGTGTCACCGGTTCAAGGGGGGTATCGGAACAGCCTCACGCCAGGCGGAGATCGAAGGTCGCTCGTACACCGTCGGCGCGCTCGTCCAGTGCAACTACGGCAGCAGATCAGGACTCCGAATCGCCGGAGTCCCCGTGGGGTTGGAGATCCCCGATTTGCTGCCCTGCTACGAAAGGGCCGAGACGGCGCCGCCGGGAGGCAGCCTGTGCGACGCCGAACAGAACGGCGCTTCGGACGAACCGTCAGCCGCACTGGGATCCATCATTATCGTGGCGGCAACGGATGCTCCCCTGCTACCCCACCAGCTCAAGCGGGTCGTCAAACGAGCGGCGCTCGCGGTGGGCAAGATGGGTGGCATTGCCTCGAACGGCTCCGGCGATATCTTCATCGCCTTCTCCACGGCCAATCCCGGGGCCGGTCAAGGCTCAGGCCTTGCCTCCGTCACGATGCTACCCAACAGTCAGATCAACCCCATCTTTCTGGCGACGGTTCAGGCAACCGAAGAGGCGATCATCAATGCCATGGTGGCGGCCGAGACAATGACGGGAGCGGACCACCTGCGGGTGACGGCGTTGCCGCACGACCGGCTGCGAGAGGTATTGCGGAAGTACAACCGCCTAGGTGGGGGGGCTCAGCGGTAACACAGACTGGGAGTAGGAGCGGGGAGCGGGGAGCGGGGCCCCCCGGAAGGCCAAAGGGATCTGTCCCAAACAGTCAACCCTTCGCCCCTTGTTCGCTGCACCCGAGGGCGGGACCCGTGAATCTCGAGATGGTGCTGGATCAGGCGCTGGTGTGAACCCTCTCAGCGCGATGCGCCCCGCCCCGCCCCAAACCGCTCCACCCGATACGGCTCGAGCAGCTCCACTCGCGCGTCGTCCAAGATCTCGAGCGCCGCGAGTCTCCCAATCAGCGGCGCGAGTGTCACACCACTGTGTGTGACTGCCAGGTAGACATCTGGAGCGCCCGGCGAGAAACCAACGACGGGATAATCGTCCTGGGGGAGTGGACGCCAGCCGAGGGTGACCCGCTCGAGCTCGGCGTGCTCGAGGCGTGGGAGGAAACGTGATACTGAGTCGAGAATCCGCTCGCCCTGCTCTGCCGAAGTTTCTGTCACCGGCGAGCCGCCAAAGCTCGCGCCGGCGACGATCCGCCCATCCAGTTTCTGTTTCATGTGACCGCCCGGCGAAAGAACCACTCGCCCGAGCATTCGACTCGAGGGTGCGGTGTGCGCGAGAAGACCCGCTGAATCCTTGAGCGGCACCTGTAGGCCGGCCATCGCCCCCACGCGCGGGGTATCTACCCCGGCAGCGATCACCACGGCGTCCGTCTCAACATCCCCGCACGTCGTCCGAACCGCCCGGAGCCGGCCCCACCGCAGATCCAAACCCGTGACCTCACACGGATGCTCCACACGGGCGCCGAGCTCCGCCGCCTTTTGCAACAGAGCGGCGGTGGCCGCCACAGGATCGACGCTTCCCTCCTGCTCTGAATGAGCGGCCGCCGCGACGGCGCCCGGCACAACGTCATTCTCGAGCTTGGGGAACTCGTCCTCGTCAACGAGATGGACCGGGTACCCCCACCCCTGGTGCCGCCGCACCTGTTCCCGAAGTCGCGTGGCCGCCGAGACGTCTCGAACCCACCTCAAGCTGCCACCCCATTGTACCTGGAGATCGCCGTCCAGCTCGCGTTCGAGGTGTCGATAGGCAAGCATGCTCAGCCGGTTGAGTCGGTGGTAGTGATAGGGAAGCTTGCTGAACGTGGCATTGATCCAGGCAAAGGAGTTGCCGGTGGCCCCGCTCGAGGGGTGGGTCTTTTCGAGAAGCGTCACTTGTGCGCCGCGGCGCGCCAGCTGGTAGGCGATGGAGGCGCCGATGATGCCGCCGCCCACAACCGTCACCCGGTCGGCCCGGCGAGCGTACCGAAATCCGGGAAGGCTGCCCACCGCGGTTGCCGCGAAGAGCTTGACAAGATTGCGACGTTGCATTGGCTCCTCCTGGACGGTCGCCGATGGATCGAGTCAAGATGCCGACAGATCGAGTCGTCGGCAACGAGGAAGCTGGGCGGGGCGGGAGCCTCCGGGCGGCTCTTCCCCCTCCCCCCCTCCCCCCCTCCCTCTGCCCCTAGCCGCGGGACGGCCGAGGAGGTAATTCAAAGGAACCACTGTCACTCAACCCCACGGGAATGAAGCGATACTGCAGAGAAACGTCCCAGGTCCGGTTTGCCCGGGAGGATCGGACATGACGACAGGAACTTCCGCGGCGCGCCCCTCCGGGACCAGCGCCACCCAAATCACCAATTTCATTGCGGGTCAATGGGTTGCGGCATCGGGTTCGGAATCGCTTCCTGTCATGAACCCGGCTCTGGGCGACCTCCTCGGTCGCGTTCCGCTGTCGACCCCGCAGGACGTGGGGGCGGCAGTGGAGGCGGCGAAGAACGCCTTTCCGGCCTGGCGTGAGACTCCCCCCGTCGAGCGGGCTCGGGTGCTGTTCCGCTTGAAGGCGCTCCTCGAGACCCATCTCGATGAGCTCGCGGAAAGCCTCGCGAGAGAGCATGGCAAGGTCTTGCCAGAGTGTCGCGGCGAAATCCGCCGGGGGATCGAGAACGTGGAGCACGCCTGTGGGATCCCGACCCTCATGATGGGGTCGACGCTGGAGGACGTGGCGGGAGGGATCGATTGCGAAACGATTCTTCAGCCGCTCGGCGTGTTCGTCGGTATCACCCCTTACAACTTCCCCGTCATGATCCCGCTGTGGTTCTGGCCGTATGCGGTGGCTACGGGAAACACCTTCGTGTTGAAGCCGAGCGAGCAGGACCCCCTAACCCACCAGCGCATAGTCGAGCTCGCCAGCGAAGCCGGCCTGCCCCCCGGGGTGTTGAACGTCGTCCACGGCGATCAGGATGCGGTCACGGCACTCATCGAGCACCCGGATGTGAAGGGGATCTCGTTTGTGGGTTCGAGCCACGTCGCCAAGACCATCTACGCAAAATCTGCGGAGCACGGGAAGCGAGTGCAGGCTCTTGGCGGTGCCAAGAACCACATGCTCGTTCTTCCCGACGCCGATTACGATCGCGTGACGAAGGCTGTGATCGCGTCGATATTCGGCTCGACGGGACAACGCTGTCTGGCCGGGAGTGTGATCATCGGCGTCGAAGACGCATACGAGCCGATGCGAGAGGGGATCGTGGAGAGTGCTTCATCCCTGAGGCTCGGGTACGCCCTCGACGATGACGTCGATATGGGACCTGTGATCTCGGGGCGTCACCGCAACCGGGTGGCAGGTTTCATCGAGCAGGGGACGAGCGAGGGCGCGAAGCTCCTGTTGGACGGCCGTGGCGCGTCCGTGGAGAAACATCCGAAGGGCAACTGGATCGGCCCCACGGTTTTCGACGACGTCCAACCGGAGATGGTTATCGGGCGTGAGGAGATCTTCGGCCCCGTGGCGAACCTCCATCACGCGAGCAGTCTGGATGAGGCTATCACCCTGATTCACCGCAACCAATACGGTAATGCGACGTCCATTTTCACGTCGAGCGGCCGCGCCGCCCGGGAGTTCCGTTATCGAGCCGGGATCAGCATGATTGGCGTGAACATCGGCGTGGCCGCCCCGATGGCGTTTTTCCCCTTTGGCGGTTCGAGAGGTTCGTTCTACGGCGACCTCAAGGCGCAGGGGCGCGACGCAATAGATTTCTACACTGACAAACGAGTCGTCATTTCCACATGGCGCTAAGCCGTGAGAGGGTTGGGACGTGAGAACTGAGAAACGAAAGGCACAGAACCTAGCGAACGAGCACGACCGGAAGGAGTGCGTGCTATGAGTGGAGCAAGCTCATCAACCGTGACCATGAGCGCCGCGGACGTCAAAACTGGTCGTCGGGATTTCATGTTTCCCTGCGCTCCGCCTTATTACGGGGATCCCCTCGTGTTGGTGGAGGCACATGGCGTGAGCGTCGTGGATGCAGAGGGACGGGAATTCCTCGACTTCTTCAGCGGGATTCTTACCACCGGATTGGGGCACTGCCACCCCGAAGTGGTAGAGCGGGTGCAGGCGCAGATTGGGACCCTCGGACACATTTCGACGCTCTACCTCAACGAGAACCAGATTGAAGCGGCCCGGCGGCTCGCCGACCTGGCGCCCGGACAGCTCAAGAAATCCTTCTTCACCAACAGCGGGACGGAGGCTGTGGAGACGGCCGTCATGCTCGCGTGCATGTACACTGGGCGGAGCGAGATCATTGCGCTTCGCCAGGCGTACGCCGGACGGAGCGTGTTGGCCACGAACATCACGGCGCACGGCTCCTGGCGCCCGCTGCCGACTACCGTGGCGGGAGTCAAGCACGTCGTCTCGCCATATCCCTATCGGTGCCCGTTCAAGTCCCCGTGTGACGAGAGCTGCATCGAGGCGTTCGGGCGGGATCTAGAAGACGCCATCATAACAACGACCAACGGGAAACCTGCGGCGTTCATGGCCGAGACGATTCAGGGTGTCGGCGGTTACATCGTTCCACCACCGGGCTACTTCCAGAAGGCAGCCGAGATCATTCGCAAGTACGGCGGCCTTTTCATCTGTGACGAGGTCCAGGCGGGGTTCGGCCGGACAGGTGACAAGTGGTTCGGTATCGAGCACTGGAACGTGGAGCCGGATATCATGGTGATGGCGAAGACGATCGCCAACGGATTCCCAGTAGGAGCGACGATTACGACGGACGAGATCGCCGAGGCGTGGACGGCGAAGACCATCTCGACGTTCGGCGGAAATCCTGTCTGTATGGCAGCGATGGCCACTACAATGGACGTCATGGTCCGCGAAGACACCCCCGGTCGGTCTGCCGCCCGCGGGAAGCAGCTTCGCGACGGACTCGAGGCCTTGGCGGCAAAGCACCCGTGGATCGGCGAGGTGCGGGGCATGGGACTCATGCAGGCCCTCGAACTCGTGGATGACCGACAGACGAAGGAGCCGAGCCCACAGAAGGCGAAGGCGCTCATGGAGGCCACCAAAGAGGAGAGAATCCTAGCGGGAGTCGGCGGCCTGCACGGCCACGTCATCCGACTCGGTCCGTCGATGCTCATCACCGAAGACGAGGTGGCCGACGGGCTGGAGCGACTCGCCCGAGCGTGCAAGCGCGTGGAAGCGGCCTCGTAGCGCAAAAAAACACCCTTCCAAGTCCCCTGTCGCCGCCAGCCGGCGGCGACAGGGCCAACACATGATCGCAATCAGCGACCGGGGAATCGTCTTTTGAGCACTCCTTCGAACCGACACGCAATCGGTCGGCCACGATGATCGCCGGCCTTCCGTGGACTGCCTGGATCCTGCTCATTGCCTCTGTCGGCGTGGGGCTGGTCGTCGAGCTGGTGTTCTACTTCCACCACCGGGGAGCCGATCGACGAGCGGTGGTTCCCCCGGACGAGATCCGCTAACTCCTATGGCCTCCGTCACGATCATCGCCGTCTTGGTCGTCTACTTACTCGTCCTCCTCATCATCGGGTTTTGGGCTGGCCGGGAATCGAAAAGCATGGCCGGCTATTATGTGGCCGGGAAGAAGCTGCCGTCCTGGGTCATCGCGTTCAGTTCAAACAGCACCGGAGAGAGCGCCTGGCTGCTCCTCGGTCTCACAGGGATGGGATACCTGGTGGGAATCCATGCTCTGTGGATTGTGCTGGGAGAGGTGCTCGGCGTAGCTTTCGGATGGGTGTTTGTCGCCCTGCCATTCAAGGAATTCACAGACCGTTACGATTCCATCACAGTCCCGGATTATCTCGAGGCTCGCTTCCGAGATTCCCGGCACGTGATCCGATTGGTGAGCGTCGTGATCATCTTCAGCATGGTCATGGCCTACACCGCCGCACAACTGACCGCGTCGGGAAAGGCATTCAGCTCCTTCTTGGG
>JBDHFY010000575.1:0-12638 GCA_039590195.1 Gemmatimonadota bacterium
CCGGAACCACCGGTGAGCCCAAGGGCGTGATGCTGACGCACGGCAACCTGACAAGCAACGTGCACGCCGGGCTCCAACGGCTGTCCCTCGGTGACAAGGATTCCTGTCTGTCCTTTCTGCCGTTGTCACACAGCTTCGAACGAACGGCAGGCTACTACACGATGCTTCAGGCCGGCGCGACGATCAACTATGCCGAAGGGTTTCCCTCCGTCCCCAGTAATCTCAAAGAGGTACAGCCTACCGTCGTCGTTTCAGTGCCACGAGTCTACGAGAAGATGTTCGCAGCCGCCTTGGAGCGCGCACTTGCCGGCGGCGCCCTCAAGAGGCGCATTTTCTTCTGGGCACGAAGGACCGGTGAGCGGTGGGCAGACCTGGTACTCACCAAGAGGCCGGTGCCGGTAGGACTGCGGTTCAAGCGCCGGCTCGCTGACCGTCTGGTGCTCAGCCAACTGCGGGCCGCGGTTGGTGGTCGCATTCGCTACTTCATTTCGGGAAGTGCACCGCTTTCCCCAGACATCGCACGCTTCTTCTTCGCCGCCGGACTTCCGGTCCTCGAAGGATACGGGCTTACGGAAACCTCACCCATTGTCTCGGTCAATCCCTACGAAGCGCCGCGCCTCGGCACGGTTGGACCACCAATCAACGGTGTGGAACTCAAGTTCGCGGATGACGGGGAGATCTTGTTGCGCGGGCCCAACATCATGCGTGGTTATCTCAACAAGCCCGATGCCACCCGGGCGGCGCTCACCGAGGACGGTTGGTTTCGCACGGGCGACATCGGTAGTCTCGACGTGGACGGCTACCTCACGATAACCGACCGCAAGAAAGACATTGTCGTCACGGCCGGCGGAAAGAACATCGCACCTCAACCCATTGAGAACAGGGTGAAGGTGAGCGCGTTTGTGCACAACGCGGTCTTGATCGCCGACCGGCGCAAGTTCCCCCTCATGCTCGTGGTACCTGAGGTGGAAGCCGTGAAGATCTGGGCGAAGGAGCGCAATCTCAGACACGATGATCCACACGAGTTGCTCCGTTCACCAGACGTCGTGGCCAAGATCGAGCGGGAGGTCATGGGTAAACTCCGCGATTTGGCAAACTATCAGATGCCCAAGAAGATCATTCTGCTCGAGGAAGACTTCTCGATTGCGCGCGGCGAGCTCACCCCCACGCTGAAGGCGAAACGGCGGGTGATCGAGGAGCACTACAAAGATCTGGTCGACGCGGCGTACGAGAAGGGAGAAGGGAAAAGTTAAGAAGCACAGGAGCGAGGCATGCCTCGCCCCTACTGCTTCTCCGTTCTCCCTTCTTCCTTTTTTCCCACCCACACTCCATTGCCTACCGCCAGTTGCTCAACTCCTTCGACCGTCACATCCGTTGTGAGAACAACCAGGCCGAGTCCACCCAACAGCACCCTCACACTCTCGCTGATCCATTTCGCCGCCGCATATTCCGCACCGATCACGACAGCCCGAGCCATGGCGCTGCGCAGCGGCACACTGTCGAGGGTCCGGACGAGGCTCAACACGCTTGAAGGCTCGACCTCTCGTGGTGCATTGATGCCCACGAAGTGCACTCCACCGATTACCGTCGCCAGGTCCGTGGCGAGCAGCCCGGCGGATCCCAGCAACACCGCGTAGCCTCCAGGCCCGGTGAGGCCCATCAACGCCCCCACCGTGAGCGCATCCACCGGAAGTCGGGTAGGAGCCTGAAGATCGGTGGGATGGCTGTCGGGCGGAGCAAACTGGACGATCGCTTCTTCGATGGGAAACTCGAGTCTACAGACGGGACAGCCCACCGTGCCACGGATCACGGTCCGGCCGACCATAACTTCTGGGAAGACGACGCAGTGCATCTCTTCGTGACCACCAGTGCATCGCAGAAACTCGGCCAGCTCGATGAACATGCGATGTTTGGCGGAGCCGGCGTCAGTCCGTCACGTGAGACAGCGACGCACCCACGCGAACATGATCTCGCCGGCGAGGGTCACGTCCTCGTCCGTCGAGCTCTCCTCCGGACTGTGACTCAGGCCGCCGACGCTCGGTATGAAAAACATGCTGGACGGGTAACGTTGGGCCATGTGCTGTGTGTCGTGGCCGGCCATTGATGCCATTCGCAAGTAAGGAACGACGTTTTCGTCGAGTACGCCGACCAGGCGGTCCGTCAGGTCACTGTCGACTGGAGTGGGTTCAACGCTCACGACGAAACGAAGCTCGACCTGAGCCAGCTGCCCGCCGGCGATGGCGGGCGACAACTCCCCAACCAGCGTCTCGAGCCGCTGCTCGATCACTGCGAGGGTTTGCGCGTTCTCAGCTCGAATCTCGACAATGGCCGACGTCACACCGGGAACGATGTTGGGCGCTCCCGGCTCCACCCGCAATCGTCCGCACGTAGCCACCGCGGGATCCAGATCCTCCACCAAGGAAGGCAAACGCCCGATGACGGTCGCTACCGGCACCAGTGCATCAACCCGCCGGCGCATTTCGGTTGTGCCTGCGTGATTGGCCACACCGGTGCCCACGAGCTCGAAGCGGCGAATGCCGACGATGCCCGTGACGACACCGATGCGCCTGGCCCCTTCCACCAAGCGCATGCCTTGCTCGATGTGACATTCGAGGAATCCCGCCGGCCGGACCGGCGTCTCGTAGGCAAGGCACCGTTGGGGATCGGGCACCACATCCCGAACCCGCGTGCCGTCTTGATCCACGGCGTCCAGATCAGCCTCGGTGCACAAACCGGCTGCGACTCGCGAACCGAATAAGCCGGTGTTGAAACGCACTCCCTCTTCATCACGGAAAATGACGAGTCCGACTCGTGTGTCCGCCCCGTCCGGGCCGGCCATCCGCTCGACCACGTGCATGGCAGCACTCACGCCAAGGGCACCATCGAGCCAGCCTCCTTCAATGACCGTGTCTAGATGACTGCCGACAAGCAGCACCTCGCGATCTTCGGCGCCGACTGCCGCCTGAGGGACGATAAACGTGTTTCCCGCGGCGTCCTCGACTCGAGTCAGACCTGGGATGTCACGCATGCGCTGCCACACATAATCGTGTGCGTCGTCCTCGAACCTCGTGTACGCGATACGCGTACACCCGCGGCCGGGCGTTGCCGTGATCTCTCGGAGATCGTGCAGGATGTCGAGGAGTCTCATGACGCGTGTGGTGCAGAAGAGAGATGCCGAACAGGGGAGAGCTGTAGCCAGTCGACATTTGCCCGAGGGGGACGGGTCACGGCGAAGAGCACCGCGGCCGCCACATCTTCTGCGTGAAGCATCAACGCACGATCTGGCAGGTCGTTGCGGTTGTCCGGGTCGATGGGGTCCCACAGACCTGTGTCGGTCGGTCCCGGCGAAATCAATGTGGTGTGGATTCGGTCACCAAGCTCCGCTTTGAGCACGTCGTGCAACGCTCGGAGACCGTGTTTGCTCGCCCCATAGGCCGCGTTTCCCGCGAAGGTCTGGTGGTCCGCCACGCTCCCGATTGTGACGACATGTCCACCGACTCGCACGACGTGTGGCAGCACGGCTCGCAGCACCTGAAACGGTCCGACGAGATTGGCCGCGAGTTGCTCGTTGAAGTCGGCGACCGCAGTCTCGAGCAACGGTCGGAGAAGGAGGGCACCCACGCTGTTCACGACGATATCCGGTGCTCCGACCGCAGAGAGCATATTCGCGACGGCCTCAGCTACGTCCTCTTCACGACGGACATCGCACCGGATGTCCGTCGTACGCTCAGTCGTGGCGGGAGTCAGGGTGCGGGCGAAGCGGACAATGTGGGCGCCCGCACGGTGAAGCTCGTCGCTAACGGCCAGGCCGATTCCACGGCTCGCTCCGGTAATGAGCGCGACTTTGTCGCCGAGGACGGTCACTCCTGCCACCGCCCTCCATGGGCGAGACGCAAGAACTCGTCACGGGCCTTTCCGTCTTCACGGAACAGCCCCCTCAAGGCGCTGGTGACGGTCTTGGAGTTTTGCTTCTCCACACCGCGCATCATCATGCAGAGATGGTATGCTTCGATGACGACACCGACACCGGCTGGTCTGAGAACGTCCATCAGGGCATCGGCAACTTGGTCAGTGAGGCGCTCCTGCACTTGCAGTCGACGAGCGAAGATCTCGACCACACGGGGAATCTTTGACAGACCAATGATGCGCCCGTTCGGGTAGTACGCGACGTGTGCCTTCCCATAAAACGGAAGCAGGTGATGTTCGCACAACGAATAGACCTCGATGTCGCGAACGAGCACCATGCTTTCGTGTTGCTCCTCGAACAGGGCGTCCCCAATCACACCCTCGACGGACATATCGTAACCACGGGTGAGCCAGCGCATTGCCTCGGCCACTCGGGCCGGTGTTTGCGCCAGGCCATCACGGTCGGGGTCCTCACCCACCAGCTGGAGCATACGGCGTACGAGATCGCGAAACTCCAACTCTGCCGCGCCATGGACGCCGGGAACGTGCGCTTGCGCTCGAGGAGCTGAAGGCGCGCCGGCGTGCCCTTGACTCGATCCTCTCACGATGTCACCTCGTTTGTTGAGCTGGAATGCCGCGGCATTGAGGGTGGCACGACCGATCCGGCGCGAGACCGCCAAACCGCGGGCGAGATGGCCTGCAACTTGATGCAGGGGCCTGCTGAAGGCTATTTTTACAGATTGCGGTCGTCAAGGTCGTTGACACCGCCGAACGAACGCCAAACAAACAAGGCCGCCGAGGCATGCGTTTCACATGTCCGGCGGCCAGGTATGGGGAAAGAAGAGGATTATTGAAGCCCGATACGGAAAGGAACCGCGCCCTCATCATGACATCGGCCTTCCCCACGTAGGGGCTTGACCTCCACCGCGACAGGCGGACGCGTTACCGGACTTGTTGGCTCAATAATTAGTCTCTCCGTTCCCACAACGGGCCCCAATCTAGACCTCAGTCCTGAGAGCGTCAAGCGAGGGAGTAGATGATTGTCTCAATCTTGGGTGGAGTGGCCTGTCTGGGGGTGTGGATCGTCCTGGCGTTCGTGGTAGCAATCCCGAGCGGATGGGTCCATCTTCCCCTGGCTGTGGGCGTTACCTTGATCACCCGCGGGCTCGTGCTCGCACAGCCACAGGGCGCCCAACAAGACCGCGGCCAGTCCTGAGCCGCTAGATCTCCCAATTCGAAAACAACACTTCCCCCTCGGGCATTACGACTTCAGGAAAATCCTGCAACGTCATCCGCAGATCAGTCCACCGCACCTGATAGCCCCGACGAACGAGCGCCGAATACGCGGCAGGGCACGCGGTCTGGCAACGTATAGCAACGCCACGCACCCCGGCCGTCGCCGCGGACTCTTCCAGCGCACCCACGAGCTGCATGAACGCGTCAGTGGAATCGGCAAACAACTTGAGGAGCCGGAGCTCCTCCGGCGGTCGCGCTTCGACAAGCGCCGCGGAGTGCCACAGGGCAAAACCTCTCACTCGACTGCCGGCGTTGATGACGACGGTATCTCCAATGCCAAGCTCGCCGGTCAGGCGGTGCTCACGGGTGAAATCGTATCCCGGCGCTGAGGCTCCGAGGCGGACTTGGCACTGTTCCAGGAGATCGTCTTCGTCTGATGGCGAGAGCTCACTCAGCCGGGTGCAGGCCACCGGGTCAGGTCGGCGCGGAACCCCACCGGCCATGGTGACCGTCAGGAGACCGGGTAAGAACCCAAGGCCGGCATAAAAGCCGATGTTGTCGACCGTCCGGGGCATCGTTTCCAGCCCAATCACTCGCGCACTTCGCTCTCTCAGCCAATCGACGGCCGTGTTGACGATGACCTTTCCGAAACCACATCCCTGCCGATCGGTGCGCACGGCCAGCGGCCCCATCCAACCCTCGACACCAGAATGGTGGACCATATTGAACCCCACCAATTCATCGTGTTGGTCGTACCACATCATGGCGCCCGATCCGGCATCCTGGATGGCATAGCGCCAGATCTGAGGGTTGAGCCGCGGAACGCGCACGCCCGACATGCCGTCACGGCGATAGCGGTCCGTGAACGCGTCCGCGAACATACCGTTCAACGCCTCCACGTCGTCACCACCGGCGTATCGAGGACCGATCAAACGATGTTCAGGCCGCAACGACACCTTCACGACTCGTCGGCGCCTCGTCGTCAGCAACTCTGGCCGCCCCCACGCGGGAGTCGACCGAAGCCCGGAGGACACGGTCGGCGCCTTCTTTCACGGTTTCGATGTGTGTAATCAACACAACCTGCGGGAACCGGTCGGCGAGTCGGCGAAGGAGGTCGATCACCCCCTGTCGCCGACCCTCATCCAATCCGCCGAATATCTCGTCCAGTACCAGCAACGACAACGGTTGGCCTGCGCGCTCCGCAACCATTTGACTTATCGCCAAACGCAACGAGAGGTTCGAAACATCCTCCTCACCACCTGAAAGCACCGGCTTGGGCACATCATCCTCGCGGACGTTGATCCGGTATTCGTTGTCCAACTCGAGCTCATGGTACCGTCCCTCGGTCAAGTCTGTGAGAAACCGTGAAGCTAGCTCGGAGAGGTCAGGCCGGAGCTTGGCATTCAGCTCCGTGCGCAAGTCCTGGAACGCCGTGTCCAGTTCGTCGTGTAGTGCCAGGTCGGTCCTCAGACGGTCCACGTCTTCGAGACGCTTCGCACGTTCCGCAATCCGCGACTCGATGCTCTGCAGGGATGTTGCGGCTGCCTTCAGGTCGCCTTGGAGAGTCGCATTGCGGACTTCGAGTTCTCTGGCGGTCGACTCCGTAGCCTGATACCGTTTTTTCGCCGCCACGTAGGCTTCTTCACTGTAGCCGAGTTCACCGATGGCGTCGGTCAGTTGTCGTGCCCTCTCCTCGCGGTCTGAGAGCTCTCGCTCGGCAGTCACCGCGTCGCGCACTAATCCCTCGGCACGTTCCGCATTCACGCGAAAGCGGGCGGCCGTCTGGATGGACGGTTCCAAGCGTCGCACCTCGGCCTGCACGACATCGTGCCGCTCGGCGTCGTACGCATCGGGCAGGGCCTCGAGTTGCCGCTTGAGGTCGACGGTCCGCTCGCGAAGTTGTGCCAGCTCCCGCTCGCTTTCTTCCCGCTCGCGCACTCTGGCCTCCGCGTTCGCGACCATCTGCACGGCTTCTTCGACGCGCTTCACGCTCGAGGCCCGTCTACGCTGCCCGTCGCGCAGTTCTTCCGGCTCGGTGGCAAGTTGCTCCACGCGCTGCTTGTAATACCGGCCATCCACCTCAATCTCTTCGAGCTGTCGCCCCAGGGTCGCCAGCACCGATTCGTACTCTTCGGCAAGCGGTCGCGCACAAGTGGGGCATTTGCCATCCGGACCCGCCTCGACGATTCGTTTGCGCTGCCCCTGGAGATCGCGATACTGGTCTCGGAGGCCCAGTCGCTTCGTTTCCGCATCCTGCTGGTTGCGCACCCAGGCCGTCCGCAGCGTTTCTTCCTGCTTTTTGAGCCCGTCCACCGCACTCCTCGCCTCGTCGAGCGCCTTCTCGGCGTTTCGATGGATCACGCCCAGCTCCTGCATCTCCTGCAATCGTTGGTTCACCCGCTGCCCTTGCACCCGTAACTCTCCCAGCTGCCCCGACACGACTCGATGTTCCCCTGTTGCCCGGCTCTCCCGCTCGAGCCGATCAAGCTCCTCCCGCAACGTCTCCATGCGCTTCAGTTCGGGCTCGAGCCGCGTGAGTTGGTCCTTCGCCAGTAAGGCATCCGCCAGCTCCCGGTCGAGACGCTGAAACTCGCGACGCGCTTCCTCCACGTGTTGCTCAGCCAATCGCCTTTCAGCGTCGTGCGAGATGACGGATTCCCGCAGCTCCACAATCGCCTTCCAGGCCGGCCCCACCTCAGCGAGAGCGCGTTCGGCCTCTTTTCGTGCCGCCACCACCTCCTCCAGATGACGGGCGGCCTCCTCGGCCTGCGTCTGCGCTTCGGCGCGTTCGCGCTCGAGGGCCTCAGCATCACCCAAACCCTTTTCGAGTCCGGAGATCTCACCCCGCAGCGCGGACCGCCGGGCCCGGAGACGATCTTGCGCCAGCCGCAGTTTCTCGTACCCGAGCAGTCGCGAAAGAAACCTGGCACGCTCCGCCGCCCCCATGGTGGCCATGACGGCCAACTGCCTCTGACCCGTGAAGTACGTATTGAAGAATTCAAGCCGATCCATGCCGAGGATTCGCGCGACCTTCGCCGACACCTCGTGTTGGCTGTTCGCCATCGGCCGGGACCCACCGTCTTGATATAACTCGGCACCGTACAGGCTGCGGGTCACCCGGTATTGGTGCGCGCCCAACGAGAACTCCACTTCGACCCGCATGGGCGCGCGGGGTGGCGCGTCGTACCGCCGCAGCGAATCCCGATTCCCCCGAGCGGCCGCGTTGCCGTAAAACGCCCAGGCCATGGACTCGAACAGCGTGGTCTTCCCGGAACCGTTCGGTCCGACGATCGCCGTGATCCCCGACCCAAAGACGATCTCCGTCTCCGCATGCTGGCGGAAGTTGACGAGCTTTAGACGATGAAGGTGCACTATCGCTCCGCGAGATCGCCCTCGACCTGATCCAGATACCCGTTCCCCAGGGCGACAAGCGCGTTGCGGTCGACGCCCGGAGACAACGGGCGACTCGACAGATACTCGTGTACGAGTTCTCGCAGCGTCTGCCTTCGCCCTGGGGCGCCCACGCCCACTTCCCGTGTCGGTTGGGGCCGTCGCAGGTCGAGGTGATAGTGGAGCGCCCGCGTTTTGAGCTCCCTGATGAACGCGTGGTCGAGGTCTCGTGCGACGTTGCGCGGTACATCGAAGACCACTTGACGCACCACCTGCCCATCAAGCCCGCCGGCGACGGCGTTCGCACGGGCGGCGATCTGCTCATCGATTTCGTCCGCCGTGAGACCCGCACCGGCGACCGCTTCGATGTCGATGTGGCGGCGGGCGAGTTCGACACTCTGGAACTCGACCGAGGGTCCATCGGATTCCAGGGTCACGAGCAACCAGCCCTTCTGGCCGGGGCTTCCCAACCACACGTCCTCCCGAAGCTCTCCCCAGGGGTTGAGGCTCACATACTCCATCGAACCCGCATACCACGCGTTCAGCGCCACCTGATGCGCTACGTGATAATGCCCAAGCGCCACATAGCTCCATTGGTCGGCATGGAGATCAGCGGGTTCCACAATCGCGCCACCATACTCGAGCATCGAGCGGTCGCCGGGAATGACGCCGGCCACCTCGCCGTGGATCACGAGCATGTTCCACCGCGCCCCGCGCGGCGGCCGGAACACTGGGCGTTCCCCCACCACCAGGGCGGCGTGCGGCACGCACATGACGGCGAGATCGAGGGCGTCAAAGACGAGGCGCTGTGTTTCGTCAGCCACCACGTGCACGTTGTCGAGGGCTTCGAAGAGTTTCAGGATGGTGCCGGTTTCGATCGAGCGGGGGGTATCGTGATTCCCCGCAACGATGATCACTGGAGCGTCCGGCAGCCCGACCCGGAGGCGCCGAAACTGATTGAACGAATCGAGAATCGCCGGATTGGTCGGCCGCACCGAATGGAAGACGTCGCCCGCCAGTACCACCACGTCCGGCGCAGCCTCGATGACCCCGTCGATGGCGCGTCGGAACGCCGCCGCCACGTCCGCCTCGCGCTGATTGATGCCTTGAGGCGTCTGGCGACCGAATTGCCGGAACCCAAGGTGGAGGTCAGCGAGGTGGGCGATTTTCACGGGTCAGGGTCGGACCCGTAGGGTAGTCATCACCCGCGAACTGACGCGGGTGTCCGGCAACCCGCTGCCCTCCGGCGCCTCGAGGCGTACGTTGACCAGCCCTCTGGCAGCCCCTGACACAAACGCGTTCCAACCAGTCGACCAGATCAATCTGGCGGCGAAGCTTCCCCAGAGTTCAGCCGGCACTGCAAAGCCCCCCAACTCGAACTCGGTGGGAACGACACGCGGACGGAACTGGCCCTGGATGGTCACGTACGCGAGCGTGTCGGTATCCCGTGCTACCAGGCTGTCCAGCGAACCGGTGGCCGGCGCCGAGATGGTCGCCGTGATGGTTACCAGAGAGTCGCCCGGCAGATTCACGGTATACGGATACACCGCTTCCGCCGCCCAGACCTCGCCGACGGGAAGCGGGTCGGCCGGCAGGGCAATCTGCAGCGCCGCTGCCAGTCCTCGCATGAGCGCCACGGCCCCGGTATCCCCCGGCAGGGCTCCTGGCGGTGTGATCAACCGGTTGTCCATCCACACATTGACCGGGCCCACCGGGTCGTCGGGGACGTCGAGCGTCTGCCACGCGCCGATGCGATGGCGCGCCGACGCCGAGTCGTACGTGAACCCGACGGCAAAACCACTATCAGTCACGGCGTACACACGTCTGGTCTCGCTGACCAACGCACTCGCTGCACCGAGTGTGCTATCCGGCAGGACGGGCAAACCAACATACATGAGCTCGGTGTTGGTGTCATAGAGGGTGTGCACGAAGGTTCCCTGTGCCGGACGAAACTCGAGCACAAAGCCATCCTGGGCCGCCACGGCCTGTGGCGCCGCCAGGGCTAACAACAAGGAGCACCTCCAGGCTAGTTGACGCGGTTTAGGGGGCATACGGATCCTCCACTGATCTGAGCGGCACCACGCCGCGGGAACTCTGAGCAACACGACTCTCGACCCTGGGGCCGAGCGCTGCGCGGAAGTAACTCAGCATGTCGTCAGGTTGCGTCCGCCGCGTTGACAGAAGCGCACGCCGCACGTCCTCCGGCGCACGGTCCGCGATGGCCTCCTTCACCGCACCGGGGGTAATCCGCCGGTCGAGCGCAACGAGCTGGCGCACCACCGCGTCTTCGAACGAAACATCGGCGGCCGGCGGGAATTTTGCGAGGCCCGCCGGCCCGGGAAGGACAGGAGGTCGTGGAAACCGAACGAACACGGGCTGTGTGAAGTGAGGGTGACGGACCATGAGTTCGCCCTTCGGCAGCGTCGCGAGCTTGATCTTCGTCGACGGGGAAAACCCCTGATACGCCGGCGATGACAGCTCGTCCATATCCATGCGGCCGAACAGCGCCGTACCGGCGTTTCCCACGACACGCCGATGTACCTGCGAGCGAAATTGTTGCGTACCAAACAACACGAGCCCGAGGTACCTTCCCCGCTCGGAGATGTCGAGCAACATCCGGCGCACATACGTCTCTGGACCGTCCGAGGGCGCATACTTGTTCAACTCGTCCACGAAGACCGCGACGTGCCCAACACCGAGATCCCGCCGCTCGAGATGTTCGCGCAGTTTGGATACCACGCGCGTAAAGACGAGATCCTGGGCCAGCTGATCGATCCCGGAAACGTCGACGACGTATATGGCGCGATCCTCGAAAGCGCCAAACGGTAGATCACTCGAGGTGCCGTCGTCGGTCACCAACCCCCGACAGCGAACGGAGATGTTCATCAGACGGTTGCGAACCTTGCGGATTGTGGCCACGTGGTGCGTGCGCCACATGTCGCTGCGGCCCCCCGCCTCGAGACCGTCGAAGATGGCTCGGAACAACCGCTCCAGATCCTGAAAGGTCCGCACCCGATGCTGGTTGCCCCAATCATCTCGAAATTCCTTCTCCACGACGCGATCGGCGAGAAAGTCGATAAACGCATCGGCCTTCGCATCGAGGTCCTCTCGAGTGAGCAGGACCTCGTGGTAATCAAGCACCTCGCGGAGCCCCCACACGAGCGGCTGGACGTCACCGCTCAGATCCGGGTGCGATCTGAGCGTGCTGAGGTTCACTCCGTCCGCTCTGAACGGCGCAAAGTACCGTACTCGCTCGAACGGCTCAGGCTGAATCTCGAAGCGCTCGTACATCTCGAGGTCGGCCTGGGGTAGGTCGGCCGGCTGATCGAGAAAACACAGGTCAGACCCCTTCACGTTGAAGCAGACGGCCGCCACGGAGCCACTCGAAGCAGGGAAATGCGTGAACAGGCTCTTGAGCAAGAACTCAACGGCGCTCGTTTTGGTGGCCAGCCCCGATACACCCGTGATGTTCAGATGGGCCGACTCGGGACCCAGCAAAAAGTTCGTGTCGAGGTGCACGGGCGCCTGCAGCCCACCGGAAGCGTAGAGCCCAACCGGGATCCCACTTGGTTCGGCGCTCGTGAGGTAGGTCTCCATGCGCAGTGCGACCTGAACGTCCTCCTCGGACGCGAGTCGCACCTCGGCCAGCGGCACGGGCTGGAGTGGTTCTTCCGGTAGCTGCCGCAACACCGCCGCCGTCCACAGCCGGATCTCGGTCCGCCTGGTGGGAGCCGGTCCGCCGGCCGGCTTGCCCTCGGCCGCGATCACATCGTGCAGCGGCGTTCCCAAATCAGAGTAAGCCTTCGCGTCGACGACTACGGCGTACACCGTTCGCCCGGCTCCGTCCACTCGCACGATCGCGCCGATCCCAATGGCCGTCTCGACGGCCGTCCAGAAGTGAAACTGGTGGGGGCTGGCCGGTAGGAATTCCGTCGCCACAACCCGCCCAATGGGGCGTGAGCGCGCCATCTCAATCACCGCCATCCCCCCGCTTTCGCCTTCAGAAATTCCTCCACGGCGTGTATCGGATACAGTAACCGGTCCCAGCGTGCATCGGGGGCGGAGAGGGGTGCCCGCTCCGCCAGGAGCCACCGGCTCGTTCGATC
>JBDHFY010000576.1:0-2785 GCA_039590195.1 Gemmatimonadota bacterium
GGGGAGAGCGCTAGCACGGCTAGCCGGAATCCTCAATAAAGAAGGCGGCCTCCGTGGCCGCCTTCTTCGTTTCGAGCAACTCGTAACGAGCTACTCGTAGCGCAGCGCCGTCACCGGCTCCACCTTTGCCGCGCGCCGTGCCGGCAGATAACTCGCCGCCAGGGCCACCAGCGTAAGCAGCAGGGCGACCCCGGCGAACGTCGGGATGCCGGGCATCTCGGCGCCCGCTACCGCACCCGCCATGACTTTGGTCAGCCCCACCGAGATCAGCAGGCCGATGGCGACCCCGACCCCGGCGAGGATCGCTCCGTGCCTTATCACCAGCGTAAGTATATCGGCACGGTCCGCACCCAGCGCCATGCGGATGCCGAACTCGCTGACGCGCCGACTGACCGAGTACGCGACCACGCCGTAGAGACCGACGCAGGCCAGCAGCAGCGCCAGCAGGCCGAACAGGCTGAGCAGTCCGGAGACGATCTGGAATGGCCCCAGCGATTGGGCGAGCACCTGGCGTAGCGTGCGCGCTCCGCCGACCGGCAACCCGGGATCCACCGACCAGATCGCCTCGCGCACCGCGGCGGCGACGGAGCTGGGCTCGCCGGCCGTGCGCACGATGATGCTGATCGCCCGCGTGGCGCTCTGGCCCTGCGGGATGTAGATCTGTGGGTCGACTTCGCGGGTGAGCAGGCGATGCCTGACGTCGCCCACTACGGCCACGATCGTGGCCCATTCGGCCGCATCCTCGTCCGGGTCGAGCAGCACGCGCCGCCCCACCGGATCGTTGCCCGGCCAGTAGCGCTCCGCCATAGTCTGGTTGATCGCAATGACTCGGGGTGCGTCCTCGCTGTCTCCCTGCTCGAACGGTCGACCGCGCAGCAATGGGATCCCCATCGCGGCGAAGTAACCCGGAGTAACCCTGTTTTCGTTGGCGAAGAGCCGCTCGTCCGGCGTCGCGGGCGGGCGCCCCTCCACTTCGAAGCCCATGTAGCTGGTGGAAAAGTCGAGCGGCAGCGATGCGACGCCGCCGGCCGCCTCCACCTGGGGCAGCGCCTCGACCCTACGCATCACCTCCTCCTGGAACGCCGCGCGCTGTGACACCTCCCGGTACTTCGACACAGACAGCCGGACCCGCATCGTCAACGCTCGGTCCGTATCGAAGCCGGGGTCGATGCGCTGCATCCCGATGAGCGTCTGGATGGTTATCGCGGCTCCGATTAGCAGCACCAGCGTCATGGCGACCTGCGCGACGACGAGGGCGCTGCGGAGTCGCTTGCCCTTGGCTCCGGCGCTCGAGCCCCTGCCGCCTTCCTTTATAGTAGCCGCCATATCGAGTCGCGAAGCTTGCAGCGCCGGCGCGAGTCCGAAGAACAGGACCGCCACCACGGCCACGAGAACCGTGAAGCCGAGCGCCGCCCCGTCCACACTGGCATTACCTACCCTGTACAGATCCTCGGGCATGGTCGGCCCGATCTGCCTGACCACCCCCGTGGCGATCGCCACCCCCATTATGCTGCCCACCCCGGCCAGCACCGCGCTCTCCGTCAGGAACTGGCGGATCAGGCGCAGCCGGTTCGAGCCAAGCGCCGCGCGGATCGCGACCTCACGCTCCCGGGCAGTCGCACGAGCCAGCATGATGTTGCCCACGTTCGCTGCGACGATCATCAGCACGAAGCCGACCGCGGCCATCAGCAGCAGCAGCATGCCGCGGATCACGTCGTAGAAAAACATTAGCCCGGCGCGGATCGGCACGGCTCTCACCCCAAACCGTCCGTCCAGATCCGGGTACTCGGCGCTCAGCCGCCCGTGGATCGTCTGCATCTCGACTTGGGCCCGCTCGAGTGTCGCCCCCGACTTCAGCCGCCCTATGATGAGGTAGCTGCCCTGTGCGCGATCGGCCGTCGCCGGTTCCTCCTGCAGCGCCGTCCACATCTTCACCCCGCCGTACGGGAAGACGAAGTCTCGGGGCATGATCCCTATCACATTGTGCGGGACCTCGTCCAGCTTGATCGTCTGGCCGATGATACCCCGGTCGCCTGCGTAGCGACGCTGCCAGAGCCCGTGCGACAGGATGGCCACCGGCGGGGCTCCGGGGCGGTCCTCGTCCGGCAGGAAAGCTCTCCCGAGCGCCGGCTCGACTGCCAAAAGACTCATCGTGTTGGCCGTGACCCTGCCCACGGTCACCGACTCGGGCTCGCCGTGGCCGGTCACGTTCTTGACCCCGTAGGTGTAGAGGCCCAGGTCCTCGAACGACTCGAAGCCGGCCTCGTAGTCTGCGTACTGCGGCAGCGAGAAGCGCGCTTGATTGAACCCGAGGTCGTAGTCGATGTGGAACAGATGGACCAACCGGTCGGCGTCGCCGAACGGTAGGGCTTTGAACAAGTACGGGCTTACGAGGCTGAAGATCGCCGTGTTCGCACCAATCCCCAGTGCCAGCGTGACCACCGCCACCGCGGTGAACCCGGGATTGCGGCGCATCGTGCGTAAGGCGTATAGCGAGTCTTGTCTGAGTGTGTCAAACATGACTGACGTCCTGCTGGTTTGTGGTTGACTCTCCCGGTGCCTTGGCGACCGGCCGGGCCGGTCGGGCCGTTACTGCACTCCTCATACTACGAGCGGCTTTTTCCTGCGGTTTCGAGGTGCGGGCGCCGGTGGCATATTGGCACCGACACGCGGAACGCGCGGGACGATGACCGGTCAAATCAACCAAATCAACTTCCTCTATACAGACATCGGGCGGGGGCATCCCCACTATCTCGATGGGATCGTCGAGTGCCTGCCTTTTTTT